>JADCGG010000241.1 GCA_020249125.1 Roseomonas sp.
AAAAACCGCCGCCGGGCTTTGTTATACCTCCGGCACCACAGGTGATCCCAAGGGTGTATTGTATTCGCACCGATCCAATATCCTGCATGCGCTGGCCTGCAATCAGGTGGATTGCCTGGGGTTGGGTGTTGCGGACCGCGTGATGCCGGTGGTGCCGATGTTCCACGCCAATGGCTGGTCCTTGCCGATATCAGCCCCCATGGCCGGCGCCACGCTGATCCTGCCTGGCGCCAAGCTGGATGGTGCTTCGGTGCATGAAATCATCACTGAAGCGGGCGTGAATTTCTCCGCCGCCGTGCCCACGGTTTGGATGATGCTGTTGCAGCATATGGAAGCGACCGGCGCGCGCATTGATAGCCTGAAGCGCGTGGTCATTGGCGGTTCCGCCTGCCCTGCCGCCATTACGAAAACCTATCAGGAAAAATACGGCGTGCGCGTGATCCATGCCTGGGGCATGACGGAAATGTCGCCCGTTGGCACCACCTATCAGCGCAAGCCCGAAATCGCCGGGCTTGATCCCGAAGCGGCACTGGCCCTGCAAGCCAAGCAAGGCTGCCCGCCCTTCACGGTGGAGATGAAAATCACCGATGACGCCGGCCAGGATTTGCCCTGGAATGGCGAGGTTTTCGGGCGCCTCAAGGTGCGTGGCCCCGCCATTACGCGCAATTACTTCCGGCGAGAGGATGAAGCCGTTTTGGATGCGGATGGCTTCTTTGACACCGGTGATGTCGCCACCATTGACACGCATGGCTTCATGGAAGTGACCGACCGATCCAAGGATGTGATCAAATCCGGTGGCGAATGGATATCTTCCATCGCCTTGGAAAACGCTGCGGTTGGTTATCCGGGTGTCGCGGAAGCGGCTGTGGTCGCCATGCATGACCCGAAATGGGATGAACGCCCGCTCATGATCCTGGTGATGAAGCTGGGTGCCGCTGCCCCTGATCTGGCCGCCATGAATGCCTTCCTGGCCGATAAGGTCGCGAAATGGTGGCTGCCGGATGATCTGGTGGTGGTGGATGAAATTCCCCATACGGCGACAGGGAAGATTCTAAAGACCAAGCTCCGCGAAGCCTTCAAGGATCACCGCCCGAAGCAGTAACCCCTATAGCGCCTGCCCTTCTGTCGCTGTCTTCAAACGCCTGAGCGCTTCCGCCCCGCCCGGCAGCGCGGGGTAGAGTGCCAATGCCGCTTCCAGGCTGCGCAAGGCGCCGCGTGTGTCACCCGCTTCCGATTGCAAACGCGACAGGCTTTGCAAGGCAATGAAATGGCGTGGTTCCAGCCGCAAGGCCTCGGCCAAATCGCGCGCGGCTTCGCGCGTCTGGCCAAGGGCGGCCAAGGCTTCGGCGCGCAAATGCCAGGCACTTGCGGCATTGGGGGCCAGCGTTACTGCCGCATCGAAATCCTCGATCGCCTCTTCCGGCAGGCGCGCATTCAGATTGCGCGTGCCCCGTTGCAGCAAAAGCCGCGCGGCGGGCGATGCCGCTTCAATCCATAATTGCCGCAGGCGCGCTTCCGCCATGGCGATTCGCGCCGCATCCTGGCTGTCACGCAGCACGGCAAAAAGCTGATCCATTTCCGCCGCGCGCGGCGAGGCCTGCGCCAGCGCCGCACTCGGCAGGGCCAAGCCGAGCAACAGGGCGGCGCGGCGCTTCATCTGGCCGCCGCGCGCGCCTTGGCGATGCCTTCCGGTTCCGGCCCGCCCGCCATCCAATCGAGCAATTCCACGGTATGAATGGCCGGCATGGCGCCATCGCCCAATTGCGTCAGGCAGCCGATATTCCCGGCGGCAATCAGCGCCGCGCCGGTGCGTTCCAGATGGCCCTGCTTGCGCGCCTTCAATTGCCCGGCGATTTCCGGCTGCATCAGATTATAGGTGCCTGCCGAACCGCAGCAGATATGGCCTTCCGCCGGTTCCTTCACCGCAAACCCCGCCTTCACCAGCAAGGCTTTCGGTTCCGCCGTGATCTTCTGCCCATGCTGCAAGGAACACGCCGAATGATAAGCGACCGTCAGCCCCGGCGCGGCCCGGCTCGGCGCATAGCCAAAGCGCGCCAGCACCTCGGAGATATCCGCAGCCAAAGCGGCGACCTTTTCCGCCTTCTCCCGCAAGGGTGCCGCTTCCTCCCGGAACATGAAGCCGTAATCCTTGAGTGTGGTGCCGCAACCTGACGCATTCACCACAATCGCATCCAGCCCCTGCCCTTCAATCTCCGCCGACCAGGCCGCGATATTCGCGCGCGCGAGGCGCATGGCGGGGTCATGATGGCCCATATGATGATCCAGCGCGCCACAGCAGCCCTGACCCTTGGTCACCACCACCTCAATCCCCATGCGTGTCAGTAACCTGATCGTCGCCTCATTGATCGAAGGGGCCAGCACCTGCTGCGCGCAGCCTGTCAGCAAGCCAACGCGACCGCGCCTTTCACCTTGCGCCTTAAAAACACCAGGCCGTTCCATCGCCGAAGGTGACGGTACGTGCTTGGGCGCCAGCCGCAGCATCGCGCGCAGCCTTTCAGCCATCATGGACTTGCCCGGCACCAGCCGCGCGAAAGGCCGCGCCAAACTGGCGCCCACCAAAGCCACCCGAAACCGGAACGGATAGGGCAAAACCGCCGAGAGCAATCGCCGCAAGAAACGCTCAGCCGCCGGGCGCTGATAGGTCTTTTCAATATAGGCCCGCGCATGATCCACCAGATGCATGTAATGCACCCCGGAAGGGCAGGTTGTCATGCAGGACAGGCAGGACAGGCAGCGATCCACATGCCGCACCTCAAGCTCACTCGCCGGGCGGCCCGATTCCAACATATCCTTGATCAGATAAATCCGGCCCCGCGGCGAATCCAGTTCATCGCCCCGCAGCAGAAAGGTGGGGCAGGTCGCGGTACACATGCCGCAATGGACACAACTCCGCAGGATGCGGTTGCTTTCGGCAATATCCGGGTCGGCCAATTGGGCGGGGGTGAAAAGGGTCTGCATGAAACCTCTATAACCCACAACATAGATCAATGGCAGAACCGGGGGCGCTGACCGCGCACCCGCGCCGAGACGTCATCAAGCCTTTAGGGGGCGGGCACCCAATATATGGGCGATGGCGTAGGTCAAATCGGGGCGGTTCAGCGTGTAGAAGTGGAACTCATCCACGCCATTGGCCTGCAATAGCCGCACCTGCTCAGCAGCTACCACAGCGGCCACCATGCGGCGCGTTTCCGCATCTTCCTCCAACCCTTCGAACAACTGGCCCATCCAGGTCGGCACAGAAGCGCCACACATGGCCGAGAACTTCACCACCTGCTGGAAGTTTGAAACCGGCAGAATACCCGGCACGATCGGCACATTGATGCCCTTGGCATGGCAACGATCAATGAAACGCAAGAACGTCTCGGCTTCGAAGAAATACTGGGTAATGGCGCGCGTCGCCCCAGCATCAATCTTGCGCTTCAGGAAATCCAGATCCGCATCGGCTGAAAGCGCTGCCGGATGGGTTTCCGGATAGGCACCCACGCTGATTTCGAAATCGCCAATGCGCTTCAGGCCGCGCACCAAATCCTCGGCCTGGGCATAGCCGCCCGGATGCGGGACATATTCGGCGGCGCCCGCCGGAGGATCACCCCGCAAGGCCACAATATGCCGCACGCCGGCAGCCCAATAGCGCCGCGCGACCTCATCCACCTCATCGCGCGTGGCCCCCACACAGGTCAGATGCGCCGCCGGGGTAAGGCTGGTTTCCGCGACCAGGCGCGCCACGGTCGCATGGGTGCGTTCCTGCGTGCTGCCCCCCGCCCCATAGGTGACCGAGACGAAGCGAGGACCCAGCGGTTCCAGCCGCCGAATACAGGCCCAAAGCTGTTCTTCCAGCTTATCCGTCTTGGGGGGGAAGAATTCAAAAGACAGCCGCGGCGCCGGCAAGGCCGCCGGGGCCGGCAGGGCGCTGAAACGCTGGCCAGTCAGCCAGCGGGCCAAGGGGCCAGGGGTGAGGTTGTTCATATCATGTCCCGAAATGGTGAGGCCTTGGGCCTTCCGCAACCGCGCCCCCTTTGCCCATCACGGCCATCTTGGCAAGGGTGTCCGGTTTGCATTAAGCGGTTCCCGAAACCCGGTTTTTCGCGCTAAGACATTCTTGATGAACTCCTCCCCAACCCGCATCCTCGGCGCCGCTGCGCTCGCCCTCCTGCTGATGGCGGGCTGCGCCACGCGTCCGCCCGCGGACGATCCGGAGGCGCTGCAGGAATTCCGCGAGAATAACGATCCCTTTGAACCCGCGAACCGCGTCATGTTCGAAGTGAATGAGGCGATAGACAAGGCCGTGCTGCAACCGATTGCGGAAGCCTATCGGGATGTGCTGCCCAAGCCCGTTCGTTCGGGCATCCGCAATGTGCTCGGCAATTTGCGCGCCCCCACCATCCTGACCGGCGATTTGCTGCAGGGCAATGTGACACGGGCGCGCGAAACGCTCGGCCGCTTCATCGTCAATTCAACCATCGGGATCGGCGGCATTGTGGATGTGGGTCGGCGTTATGATGTGCATGGCCATTCCGAGGATATGGGCCAGACCTTGGCCGTTTGGGGTGTGGGCGAAGGCTTCTTTATGTTTGTTCCGCTGCTTGGCCCCACCACGGCACGCGATTTGGTAGGCTTTGCGACTGATATCTACACCAACCCGCAATCCTTGATCGGCCAGGGACAGATATTGGATGTGTGGAACTATACCCGCCTTGGGATGACAGTCGTGGATACGCGCGAAGCGCTGCTGGAACCTTTTGACATGGTCCGCAAGACCTCTCTTGATCCCTATGCCACGCTTCGTTCGGCTTATCGCCAGCGCCGCATTTTTGAAATTGAAAACAGGGAAGGCCCTGGCGGCGCGGTTGCACCTGCGGGTGGTGTCGGCTTTGGTCAAGGCGTGATGGAGCCACAATAATGTTGCCCTTTTTGCTTTCACGGCGTTCTCTGCTCGGCGGTCTTGCCGGGTTGGCCATCCAGCCCGCCCAAGCGCAGCAAGTGGATATCGCCCGTGCCACCGCCTTTGTGAACAAGGCAGGGCAGGATTTGGTAAATGCAATCAATGAACCGCGGCTGAATACTGCGCAGCGGCGGGACAAGGTGGCGGGCATTCTCCGTACCGCCATTGACATTGAAGGCACGGGCCGCTTCATCCTGGGCCGCTATGTACGCCAGGCATCGCCTGCCGAATTGCAGGAATACCTGAAGCTGTTTGATGAAATCATCATCAGGAACCTTTCCGCCCGCTTCGGCGAATATCGCGGCGTAAAATTCTCGCTCGGCCGTTCCCAGCAGCGCACCGAAGAAGATGCGCTGGTCAGCACCCAGGTAGAGCGCCCCAATACGCCACCCTTTACGCTCGATTGGCGCGTGGCGGAGATCAATGGCCAGCCCCGGGTGGTGGATGTGATCGCGGAAGGCACTTCCTTGCGGCTTACAACCCGCAGCGAATATTCCGCCGTCATTCAACGCAATGGCGGGCGCGTGGCGGCGCTATTGGATGCCATGCGCGGGCAGATCACCCAATTGGCAGCGCGTGAGGGCGGCTGATCAAGCCGGCTTCCTTTGCTTGGCTACCAAGCGCATGGGGAAACCCCTTGGCCCTTATGCCCGCCCCCGATGAGCATCCGCTAGCTTCAGCCGCGAAACTCTTCCAAATGGGGCACATCACCCTCATATCCGCCCGAGTAGTCGTCTCAGAGGCTCCTCCACGGATGTCGGTTGCAGTGATCACGGAATTTGCAGGAAACCTTCAAAGGAAATCGGATCCACGGCTCGCCCGTTATCGGGGGGTGTTCGCGGGACTGCGGCACCATCCTCGTGCCCGCGCCTTCGCCGCTTCGGTCCCATGAACGCTGATCGCCTGATCACTGAGCGAAACGCCCCCTGGTCCATGGCGCTTTATCTCTGCGGCGCCGGGGCTGCGCTCTGGGCTCTTATCCTGGTCTTGGGGCCTGACCCCGGATTCACTGCGGATTGGCCCTGGTTGGCGATGTTCTGGGCGCTCCAGATCGGCATTGGCCTTGCAGTCCTCCACCGCGTGCTGCACCTGATCCGGCGCCTCCCAAAACTCAGCACATGGCCTTCATGGCTGCTTGTTGCGGTCAGTGGCGTGGTCGGTTCCTTCCTGCTGGCGCCGCTTTACTGGCTGGTTGGTGAGGGCTTGATGCAACAAGCTTTAGGCTTCCCCGCGACGATTGATGAAGATGATGATGTAGTGCCACAATTCGGCTTTGGCTTGGCGGCCATGTTGCGGGAATTCAGCGACATTGTGGGGCCGGTCACTGCCGCCTGGCTGCTGATTTCCTGGCCACGGCTTTACAGCCAGACCTCATCCTTGGTGGCGGTGCCGCAGGCCGCGGCGCCAATGCCCGCAGCCCTGCCCTTGCCAAGCCCGGCAGAAAGCGCCAGCCCGGAACCACCCGCATGGCGCGCCGCTTTGCCCCGCGAATTGGGCGATGATCTGATCGCGGTTTCTTCCGAGCTTCAGTACCTGCGGGTTTGGACCTCTCGCGGCAATGTGCTTGTGCTTGGGTCATTGCAGGATGTTGAGGATGGCGAAGGGACGGGCGGCATGCGCGTCCATCGGTCATGGTGGGTCAGCGCGCGGCATGTACGCAGCATCCGCCGAAGCGGTGACGCGGCCACTTGTGACATGAGCGATGGTCGCCAAGTACCGGTCAGCCGGCGCCGGAAGGCCGAGGTGCTGGCGCGTTTCGGGGACGGTGCGCGGTATGAAATCCCCGCCGCGCCACCGCCCCCTTCGGCGGGCTTGGTTCAGAACAAGCGCTTCAGCCCGACCTGGAGAGACACCGGATTATAGTCCGGCTTGGACAGCCGCCCGGTAACGCCCGATTCTGCCGGCATATCAATGCCGCCCAAGGCCAGGAAACGGACATCCGTAACCAGGCTCCAGGCGTTGCCGAGCGGGATTTCACCACCCGCGATGAATTGCACGCCAAACTTGCCTTGCTCTGACCAGGCGCGTTGGTTGGAACTTGTATTGAGGTCAAGGTCTATTTCCTGCACCCAGCCGATCCCAAGGCCGAGATAGGGTGTCCATCCCCTGGTCAGGCCCACAAAGCGGCGCAAGCCATTGATGAAAAAGATGTTTGAGGCGAAATCGCCATCCGTCGCCAGCGTTGTGCCGCCTTTGGTCAGTGAATCGAGCGGGTGGCTGCGGTAATTCCACTCAAGTTCCGTGGCCCAGCCATTGCCGAACTGGTATCCGATATTGGCGCCCAAGCCGAAGCCGGTATTGAAGCTTGCTTCCAGCCCGGAGCCAAAGCCGGCATTGCCGACCTCGTTGAAGGAGGTGGAACCAAGCCAACTGGCCTGGCCATAAACCGTGGCATAGACGCCCCGTGGCTCGGTCTGTGCCAGCGAAGGTCCAGCCTGGCCGACAAGGCAGGCCAGCACAGCGGCCAGGCCAAGAAAACGACGAAAATTCATAGACAAGGCTCCATGAAAGGATTTGTTCGGATCCGCCGATCCGCGCCGCCTGGGGGGCGCGAAGCAACGGCTGCGGATGATAGGGATGGGCTGAAATGCCGTATCGGGCGATTGAACGAGCGGTTGGCTGGATGAATGAGCGGTATCCGGGCGCCCGGAGCAGTGTTTGATCCGATGGAATCAGCAGATCGCGCTTCTTGCCCTCATGGGCCGAATCACGCTGCGGTCGGGAACCGCAGCAACGACCGGACCACTAGCTCGGCAGCGCAGTATCCAAAATGCGTGTTCTTGGCGGGGGGGCCTTCAGGCCCTGCGGGCGATTGGCAGGGCGTGACGCCGGCTGATCACTCAGCCTTTACGCTTTCATAAACCACCATGGCATGCCCCTTATGGGTGAAGCCGCCTGAAGGGCGCATGCCAATATCTTCCATCACCTGGCGCGACGCTTCATTGGTTTCCCGCGCAACAGCAATAATGCGGGTAAGCCCGGCCGCATGGCCGAAATCAAGCGCGGCCCGCGCCGCTTCCCGCGCATAGCCCTTGCCGCGACATTCCGGCCAAAGCGCATAGCGGAGCGCAACACCGCGCCCATCGGGGCGTTCCATCAGGCCACAAATGCCCAGGAACTCACCGCTGCCCCGCACAAAGACAGACCAGGTGCCGTAACCCCGCACCGCCCAGAAATCTACATCATCTTCCAATTCTTCCCGCGTGCGTTCGGCGCTGCGTGTGCCATGCAGCATGAAGCCAAAGACGCGTTCATCCGCCTTCAGACGGATGAGATCGGGCAATTGCTCCGGCGCGGGCGGCAGCAGGGAAAGCCGCGCGGTGGTGATGACGCGCGGCGTATGCAGCGCGCCAAGCGTTTGGCTCACCGCTGCAAGGGCCGGTATTTGATGCGATGCGGTTCGGTCGCATCAGCGCCCAAACGGCGGCGCTTGTCTTCTTCATAGGCCTGGAAATTGCCTTCGAACCATTCCACATGGCTATCGCCTTCAAAAGCCAGGATATGGGTCGCCAAACGGTCAAGAAAGAAGCGGTCGTGGCTGATGATCACCGCGCAGCCGGCGAAATCCATCAGCGCTTCTTCAAGCGAACGCAGCGTATCCACATCCAAATCATTGGTCGGTTCGTCGAGCAGGATGACATTGTGTTCGCGCTTCAACATCTTCGCCAAATGAACGCGATTGCGTTCACCGCCTGACAGCACGCCAACGCGCTTTTGCTGATCTCCGCCCTTGAAATTGAAGGCCGCGACATAGGCGCGTGACGGGACGCTTCGCTTGCCGATGGTGATCATATCCATCCCATCCGAGATTTCTTCCCAAACGCTGCGCGTATCATTCAGGCTGTCGCGGCTTTGATCCACATAGCCAAGCTGCACGCTATCACCGATCACCAGGCTGCCAGAATCAGGTGTTTCGCCACCGGTGATCATTTTGAACAGGGTGGATTTACCCGCACCATTGGGGCCGATCACGCCGACAATGCCACCCGGCGGCAGCTTGAAGGAAAGATTGTCAATCAGCAGCCTGTCGCCAAAACCCTTGGACAGGTTTTCCGCAACAATGACCGTGTTGCCAAGGCGCGGCGCGGGCGGGATGGTGATTTCGGTCGGGTCCGGCGCCTTTTCCTGGCTGCGACGCAGCAAATCCTCATAGGCCGCGATACGCGCCTTGGATTTCGCCTGCCGGGCAGCGGGTGACCGCCCGATCCATTCCTGTTCTTCGGCCAATTGCCGCTGGCGCGCGGTTTCTTCGCGTTCCTCCTGCGAAAGCCGCTTGCGCTTGGCTTCAAGATAGGCGGAGTAATTGCCCTCATAAGGAATGCCGCGCCCGCGATCCACTTCCAGAATCCAGTTCGTGACATTGTCCAGGAAGTAGCGATCATGGGTCACGATCAGCACCGCGCCCTGATATTCGCGCAGCGTCTTTTCCAGCCAGGCAACGCTTTCCGCATCCAAATGGTTGGTCGGTTCATCAAGCAGCAGAAGATCAGGCTTTTCCAGCAACAATCGGCAAAGTGCCACGCGGCGCCGTTCACCACCCGAAAGATGCGTCACCGCCATATCGGCCGGCGGGCAGCGCAGCGCATCAAGGGCAATATCCACCTGCCGGTCCACTTCCCAGCCATTCACCGCATCAATCTTTTCCTGCAATTCCGCCTGTTCGCCGAGGAGCGTATTCATCTCCTCCTCGCTCATTTCCTCGGCGAATTTTTCGGAAATCTCGTTGAAGCGGGCAAGGTTGGCGGAAAGCTCGGCGAAGGCCGCGCGCACATTCTCGCCCACCGTCAGGTTGGGATCGAGTTGCGGTTCCTGCGGCAGATAGCCAACCTTGGCACCCTCTGCCGCCCAGGCCTCTCCGCCGAAATCCTTATCCTGCCCCGCCATGATACGCATGAGCGTGGATTTGCCCGCGCCATTCGGCCCCAACACGCCGATCTTGGCGGTGGGCAGGAAGGAAAGCGTGATGCCCTTGAAGACTTCTCGCCCGCCCGGATAGGACTTGGTGAGGTTCTTCATGACATAGACGTATTGATAGGCGGCCATGGGGCGGGGGACCTGATGCGGTTAGGGAGTTTCGAAGGGCGCTCATAGAACAGTTTGCGCCTGGGTGAAATCGGGGCGCGCGCGCTATTCCGGCCCCGCAATCCGATTGAGGCTACCCCGCAACCGATCCAGCAGACGGAAAAGCTGCACGCATTCTTCGGTTGAGAAATCGGCAAGGGCCACCTGGTAGTAGGCGTGAATGGCCGGCCCCATCGCTGCCCATTGGCGATTGCCTTCTTCCGTCAGCCGCACATGCCTGAGCCGCCCATCGCCCCGGGTGCGGAGCCGTTCCACCAGGCCAGCCGCCACCAGACGATCAATCACCGCGGTCAGATTCTGGCGGCTGACCATCAGGAAGGCGATCAATTCCTTCACCGTCAGCCCCGAGTCTCGGCTGGCCGGGCGGGCCAAGGCCCCCATGACCGCCCATTGCTGGGTGGTGGCGCCAAAGCCTGAAACTGCCCGAGTGCCGGTTTTGTGCAGCAGGTTAGACGATTGATAAAGCCTGAGAAAAAGCCGGTTCGCCACGTCAAACCGTGCTGCATCATCCTCGCGCTTGGCAGGGCTTTCAGGGATGGCGATGGAATTTTGCATCAACATATTGCCATTTCAGATTTAATATATCATAGTATTGCTATTCTGGTCCTGCCAGTCAAATCTTGCTCAAACCGAACCAGGGGGAAACATGCGCGGCCTTCAGAACAAGACGGTGATCGTCACCGGTGGCGGCGGCGGTATTGGCGGGGCCACCTGCCGGCGCTTTGGCGAAGCGGGCAGCCGTGTGGCGGTGTTTGACATCAATGCCGAAAGCGCCGCTGAGACCGCCGCGGATATCACCAAGGCGGGTGGTATTGCGCAGGCCTTTCGTTGCGACATCACGGATCATGAAGGCGTGAAGGCTGCCGTTGCGGCGGCGGAAGCGGCACTCGGCCCCATCAGCGTTTTGGTGAATAATGCGGGCTGGGACATCTTCCGCCTGTTCAAGGACACAACGCCCGCCGATTGGCAGAAACTGATTGCGATCAACCTGACCGGCGCGCTCAATATGCATCACGCGGTGCTGCCGGGCATGCTGGAACGCCGCCATGGGCGGATTGTGAATATCGCTTCCGATGCTGCGCGCGTCGGGTCTTCCGGCGAAGCGGTTTATGCTGCTTGCAAGGCGGGCCTGGTTGGGTTTTCCAAAACCATCGCACGTGAACATGCGCGCCATGGCATTACGGTGAATGTGGTCTGCCCCGGTGCGACCAACACCGCGCTTTTCGCTGATTACAAAAGGGGCGCCGGCAATCCGGAAAAGCTGGAAGAAGCCTTCCGCCGCGCAACCCCCATGGGCCGCATCGGTGAACCGGAAGACCTGCCCGGCGCCATCCTGTTTTTCGCGAGCGACGATGCTGCCTATGTCACCGGCCAGGTGCTGAGTGTCTCTGGCGGCCTGACCATGGCGGGCTGAGGGGAAGCATCATGACCTATCAGGATATTCTGTTCGAAGCGCGCGATGGTGTGGCGACCATCACCATCAATCGCCCACAAGTGATGAATGCCTTTCGTGGCCAGACCTGCGAAGAATTGATCCATGCGCTGAATCGCGCCGGCTGGGACAAAGCCATTGGCGTGATTGTGCTGACGGGTGCCGGGGATCGCGCCTTTTGCACGGGCGGCGATCAAAGCGCGCATGATGGGCAATATGATGGCCGCGGCATGATCGGCCTGCCGGTTGAAGAACTGCAAAGCCTGATCCGTGACGTGCCAAAGCCCGTGATTGCGCGCGTGCAGGGCTATGCGATTGGCGGCGGCAATGTGCTGGCGACACTTTGTGATCTGACCATCGCTTCCGAAAAGGCGCAGTTCGGTCAGGTGGGGCCGAAGGTAGGTTCGGTTGATCCGGGTTTCGGCACGGCCTATCTGGCGCGCATCGTCGGCGAGAAAAAAGCGCGCGAGATCTGGTATCTCTGCCGCCGCTATACGGCTGCCGAGGCCGAACGCATGGGCCTTGTGAATGTTGTGGTGCCGCATGACCAATTGGATGCGGAAGTGGCGCGCTGGTGTGCTGAAATCCTGGAGCGTAGCCCAACCGCCATTGCCATCGCAAAGCGTTCCTTCAATGCGGATAGCGAAAACATTCGCGGCATCAGCGGCATGGGGATGCAGGCGCTGACCATGTATTACGCAAGCGAGGAATCGAAGGAAGGCGTGCGTGCCTTCAATGAAAAGCGCAAGCCCGATTTCCGCAAATATCAGAAATAGGCAAGCCATGACACGCCCCTTGAGCGACGACCAACGCGCCTTCCAGGAAACCGCTGAGCGCTTCACGCGCGAAAAAATCGCGCCCCTCTATATGGCCCGCGAAAAGGATGGGCGGGTGGATCGCGCCTTGGTGCGTGAGATGGGCGCGCTTGGACTGATTGGCGCGGATTTACCGGAACGCTATGGCGGGCTGGGTGAAAGTAGCGTCACCGCGGGCATCGCGATTGAAGCGCTGGCTTATGGCGACATCAATGTTTCCTATATTCCGCTGTTGGCCTCGCTGAATGGCCAGATCATCGCGCGCCATGCCGCGCCGGAACTCGCCAGCGCCTGGATACCGCGCATTGTCTCGGGTGAGGCGCTGTTCTGTATTGCGCTGACCGAACCGCGCGGCGGGTCTGATGCGGCGAATCTCGCGCTTTCCGCGCGGCGCGATGGGGATAGCTACATCATCAAGGGGGAGAAATCCTCGATCAGTATGGCGGATCAGGCGGATGCGGCGGTGGTCTTCGCGCGCACCGGCCCCGCGGAAGCCGGCGCACGCGGTGTTTCGGCCTTTCTGGTGCCCATGGACACGCCCGGCATCAGCACCACGCGCTTCAAGGATTTGGGCAGCCACGCCATTGGCCGGGGTTCGATCTTTTTTGATGAGGTGCGCATTCCTGTCACCCATCGCCTGGCGGAAGAAGGCATGGGCTTTGTCCAGGTGATGCAGGGTTTTGACTACAGCCGCGCGCTGATTGGACTGCAATGCTGCGCGGCGGCGCAGGCATCGCTCGATGAAAGCTGGTCCTACATCACGGAACGGCAAAGCTTCGGCGCGCCGCTCGCGCAATATCAGGGCGTCAGCTTTCCCCTGGCGGAAGGTGAAGGCATGATCGCCGCCATCCGTCAGCTTTGCTACCACACGCTGCGCCTGCGCGATGCGGAGGAACCGCATACCTCTGAAGCCGCCATGTGCAAATGGCTTGGGCCGAAAACGGCGGTGGATGTGATCCATCAATGCCTGTTGACGCATGGGCATTATGGCTGGTCGCTCGATCTGCCGCATCAGCAGCGCTTGCGCGATGTGATGGGGCTTGAGATCGGTGATGGCACGGCGCAAATCATGAAGCTGATTGTCGCGCGGGAAAAAGTGGGGCGGGTTGCCGTGCAATATGCCCGGCAGAACTGATTCGAAAGGGCGCAAAGACGCCCGCTGAAACTACAGGAGGAAAGAATGACCGTGCAGGGAAATGATATCGCCATTCGCGGCCCCGCCATGCGCGCGCAAGGCTTCTGGCGCGATGAAACGCTGCTGCATCATCTGGACCGCGCCGTGGCGCGTAGCCCTGACAAGACTGCGATAGTCGCCTGCCGTTCCGATCTTGGCACCGAAACCCGCCTGACCTATGCGCAGATGGATGATCTTGCCAACCGTGTGGCGGCGGGTTTGCAAGCGCGCGGTATTGGGCGCGGCGATGTGGTGTCCTTTCAACTGCCGAATTGGTGGGAATTTTCCATCCTGCATCTGGCCTGCCTGAAGCTGGGTGCCATCAGCAATCCGCTGATGGTGATTTTCCGCGAACGCGAATTGCGCTTCATGCTGGGGCTTGCCGAAAGCAAGCTGCTGGTAGTGCCGGCAAGCTTTCGCGGTTTTGATTATGCCGCCATGGCGGAAAATTTGCGCGCGCATTTGCCGAAGCTCGCGCATGTTTTCGTTGTCGGGCGTGATGGCGCGGATGGTTTCGCCAGCCTGACCGCCACCAGGTCAGATGCGCGCTTCACCGCCGCCGATGGCCCTGGGCCGGATGACGTCATTCAGCTGCTCTACACCAGCGGCACCACCGGCGAACCCAAGGGGGTGATGCATAATTCCAACACCATGCTGTCAAACCTGGCGCCTTTCGCCGAAAGGCTTGGGCTTGGCGGCGATGATGTCATTCACATGCCATCGCCTTTGGCGCATCAGCTTGGCTTCATGTATGGCATTGTGCTGCCCATCATGCTGGGCGGCACAGCAATTTTGCAGGATATATTCTCCGCCCCCGAAATGGCACGACAAATCCGCGATGAAGCCGCCAGCTTCACCATGGGTGCCACGCCCTTTTTGAATGATCTGACGGAACATGTCGCGGCCACCGGCCAAGCGACGCCGAGTCTCCGCGTTTTTGTTTCCGCCGGCGCACCAATTCCGCGCGCCCTGGTGGCCAAGGCGCGGCAGACACTTGGTGCGGCGATTGTTTCGGCCTGGGGCATGTCAGAGAATGGCGCGGTCACGACGACGCGGCTTGATGACGGCGAAGAAAAAGCCACCACCACGGATGGCGGCCCCCTGCCCGGCATGGGCTTGCGTATTCTCGGCGCCGATGGCGCCGTGCTGCCCGCCAGCCAGGAAGGTCAATTGCAGGTGCGCGGCTGTTCCAATTTCATCGGCTATCTGAAACGCCCCGAACTCAACCCGAATGATCCGGATGGGTGGTTTGATACCGGCGACCTCGCGCGCATGGATGCGGATGGCTATATCCGCATCGCCGGCCGATCGAAGGACATCATCATTCGCGGTGGCGAAAACATTCCGGTGGTGGAGGTGGAAGGCCTGCTATTTCGCCACCCCGCCGTGGCCGAGGTCGCCATTGTCGGCTTTCCTGATGCGCGCCTTGGTGAACGCGCCTGCGCTTTCGTGCGCCTTCGCGAAGGTGCCAGCCTCAGCCTTGCTGATGTGGCCGCCTATCTGGAAGACCAGCGCATGGCGCGACAATACATGCCCGAACGCCTGGAAATCGTGGCGGAATTGCCGCGCACGCCAAGCGGCAAGATCCAGAAATTCAAGCTGCGGGACATCGCGCGCGCTTTCGGACAAGGCTGAAGGCGCGTCAAAGCCCCCAAAGCGCGTTGCTATCCGCCGGCGCTTCCTCACGCCGTTCAGCCATGCCGTAATCGCGCAGCACAGCGGCAACGCGCAGCCGATATCCAGCGAAAATGCCATTGCGCCCAGCGGCCTGAGAGGCGCGATGCCCCGCATGGCAGCGCCAGCGTGTAATCGCGCCCTCATCTTCCCAAAGCGAAAGGCTGAGCAGCTTGGCGGGGTTGGTCAGGCTGCGAAAGCGTTCCACCGAAACAAAGCCGGGCATGCGCTGCAATTCCTCTCGCAGCGTTGCGGCATGTTCCAGATAATCATCCAGCCGACCTTCAGCCGGTTCAACCTCAAAAATAATGGCAATCATGCGAATAGCCTGGGGTGGGAGTTGCGTCCTGAAACATGCTAAACGAAAGCCTTGGTCCTGAACATGATCTGAGGTTTGCGCCATGAACCAGCCGGCACCGCTTGCCTATAGTGATGCGAAAATCCGCTCCATCCTGCAGCGCGTCAGGACGATTGCGCTGGTTGGTGCCTCAGGCAATTGGAACCGGCCCAGCTATTTTGTGATGAAATATCTGCAAAGCAAAGGCTATCGCGTCATCCCGGTGAACCCAGGCATGGCGGGGCAAACCCTGTTGGGTGAGACAGTTTACGCCAAGCTGGGTGATATCCCCGACCAGGTGGATATGGTTGATGTGTTCCGCGCTGCGGATGCGCTGCCCGGCATTGCCGATGAGGCGATTGCGATTGGCGCGAAGGTGCTTTGGGCGCAGCTTGGCGTGCGCCATGATGGCGCAGCCGCCAAGGCGGAAGCAGCCGGGCTTGAAGTGATCATGGATCGCTGCCCGAAGATTGAATTCAGCCGTTTCGGTGGCGAATTGTCCTGGAGCGGTGTGAATTCCGGGCTGATCCGCAACCGCCCGCCGGAACCTCCCGCAGATCGCAAAACCCGCAATCGCCCGCTGCCGCCGCGCAATCTGGATTACGGCTTTGCGACCCGCAGCATCCATGCGGGCGCGGCGCCTGATCCGACCACGGGCGCACGCGGCACGCCGATTTATCAGACCACCAGTTTCGTGTTTGATGATGTTGATCACGCCGCATCACTGTTCAACCTGCATAATTTTGGCCATGTCTATACGCGGCTTTCCAACCCAACCGTTGCGGTTTTGGAGGAACGCGTCGCGAGCCTGGAAGGCGGACGCGCCGCTGTTGCCACCGCTTCCGGCCACGCGGCGCAATTCGTCACTTTCTTCACCCTGCTGGAACCCGGCGATGAATTCCTCGCCAGCCGCAATCTTTATGGCGGGTCGCTGACGCAATTCGCGCTCAGCTTCAAGAAGCTTGGCTGG
>JADCGG010000242.1 GCA_020249125.1 Roseomonas sp.
ACTGCCGGGGGTCCTTGAGCGCAGAAAAATGATCGAGGAGCGATACAGAAGACATGGGGGAACCTCAAAGAATCGAGGTCATCCATGAATCACCGCACGATGCTTTTGGGAATCCCTGCCAAGTTCAAGCGATTGCCCTGCAGACCAGGGGGCGCCCTGCTGACAATTTCATAAAGTAACCTTATGTGTCCCGCGCCCCGCCACCCAGCCGAGGATCCTCATGGCCCAGCCCGATCAATTGAAGCCACTTCGCCCCCTAGCCGCGCTGATCTTCGGGTCGCGCTGGCTGCAATTGCCGCTCTATCTCGGTCTGATTCTGGCGCAATGCGTCTATGTCTATAAATTCCTCAAGGAATTGACGCGTCTGGTGCTGGAGGCGACCACTTTCAGCGAACAGCAGATCATGCTGATCGTCCTTGGCCTGATTGATGTGGTCATGATCGCCAATCTGCTGGTGATGGTGATTGTCGGCGGGTTTGAGACCTTTGTCTCCCGCCTGAACCTGGCCGGCCATCCGGATCAACCGGAATGGCTGAGCCATGTGAATGCCAGCGTGCTCAAGATAAAGCTGGCCATGGCGATTGTTGGCATATCCTCAATTCATTTGTTGCGGACCTTTATCGAGGCCGGGAATCTGGGTTCGCCCAATGCAGCCTTCACCGAGGCGGGGATCATGTGGCAGACCATCATCCACACCATCTTCATCCTCTCGGCGATCGGGATTGCGCTGGTGGATCGGCTTTCCACGGTGCCGACAGGGGTGAAATCTGATCACTGAAGGCGTTTTGGGCGCGCAAGCCGCTTTTCTGCCGCGTCGCAGCGTATTACAAATGTAACTCCAAGCCCCAGCATAAGGGTGCTGGCAGACCTCATCAACCACACAACAGGGGAGCTTCCCGCAGTGGAACGTCGTAATTTCATCAAACAGGCTGGCTTCGGCTCCACCGCCGTCGCGGCCACCGTGCTGGCGAGCCCCGCCATCGCGCAGACCATGCCGGAAGTGCGCTGGCGCATGACCTCAGCCTTCCCGAAATCGCTTGATACGCTGTTTGGCGGCACCGAGCAGTTCGCCAAGGTCATGAACGAGATGTCGGATGGCAAGTTCCAGCTGCGCATCTTCGCCGCGGGTGAAATCGTGCCCGCCTTGCAGGTTTATGATGCGGTGCAAAATGGCACGGTCGAAATCGGGCAGGACGCGTCCTATTACCATTTTGGCAAGGACCCTTGCTTCGTGTTTGAGACGGGCCTGCCCTTCAGCCTCAATCAGCGGCAATATTATTCCTGGCTCCGCAATGGCGGCGGCCATGAATTGATCAATGAATTCTACCGTCCGCTTGGTGTGCGATCCTTCACCTTTGGCGGCACGGCCTGCCAGATGGGTGGTTGGTTCCGGAAGGAAATCAACACTGTTGAAGATCTACGTGGCCTGAAATTCCGCGTGGGCGGCTTCGCCGGCAATATCCTGCGCCGCCTTGGGGTTGTGCCGCAGCAGATTGGCGCGGGCGACATCTACCCCGCGCTGGAACGCGGCACGATTGATGGCGCCGAATGGGTCGGCCCCCATGATGATGAAAAGCTTGGCTTCAACAAGGTCGCGCGCTTTTATCACTACCCCGGCTGGTGGGAAGGCGCATCCTGCGGCACGCTGTTCATCAATGAACGGGCCTGGAATTCAATCCCGAAGCATTATCAAGCGATGGTGGAGACTGCGGCGGGCCTCGTCACCGCGTCCATGGTGCCGAAATATGATGCGCTGAACCCGCAGGCCCTGAAGCGCCTGATCGCGAGCGGCACGCAGCTGAAGCCCTTCTCTACGCCGGTTCTGCAAGCCTGCTATGATGAGACCTGGAAGTATTACGATGAAGTCGCGGCGCAGAACGCCATGTTCAAAAAGCTGCTCGACAGCCTGAAGGCGTTCCGCCCGGACAGCGTGTCCTGGTTCCGTGTGGCAGAGGGCACTTTCGACAACTTCTTGCACAGAATGTCGGCTGCCAACCGCATTTAGGCCGCCCCTGTAAGCGGTTTTCCGGATCCGGTCAGGTGGCAGCACCTGACCGGATTTTTTCTTGCTCCATCACGCCCAAAGAAAAACCCCATGGCAGTCTGCCATGGGGTTTTATGTTAAGGGCTTGGCCAGGATTTACCTTGGCGGCCCGAAGCTTGGCGCCGGCAAATCATCCTCATCAGGCGGAGGTGCCACCTCGATCCTGACGGTGCTCGGGTCCACGCCGCTTGGCTTATCGAGGAAGAAGGTGACCGTGATCGGCATGAAGATGACGATCGCGACCATAATCAGCTGCAAGCCCACCCAGGGGATGGCACCCCAATAGATATCCGCGCTGCTGATGGTCTTTGGAATCACGCTCCGCAGGTAGAACAGCGCAAAGCCGAAGGGCGGGTGCATGAAGCTGGTTTGCATATTCACGCACAGCATCACGCCAAACCAGATCAGCGCCGCATCCGCGCCCACCACCGGGGTCAGGATCTTTTGGGCCACCGGCGCCAACATCGGTACAATGATAAAGGCGATTTCGAAGAAATCGAGGAAGAAGGCCAGGAAGAAGACCAGCAGATTGACCGCGACCAGGAAGCCCCAAACGCCACCCGGCAGGCTGGTCAGCCCATGTTCCACCCAAAGATTGCCATCCAC
>JADCGG010000243.1 GCA_020249125.1 Roseomonas sp.
CGCCTTTGCTGAACTCCTGGAACGGCTGGTGTTTTCGCCAGGCCGCAACGCCAAGCTGGTACTTCTCGGCCAATGGTTTGCCGGCCAGCCCGATCCGGAACGGGGCTTGGGCCTTGCTGCCATTACGGAAAGCCTGAAGCTTGCCAGCGCCAAACCCGCGATGCTCAGGGAAATCACCATGGCGCGGGTGGACCCCGAATTGTTCCGGCTTTCCTATGATTATGTCGGCGATCTCGCGGAAACCATCGCGCTGATCTGGCCAAAACGCGCCGGGGTAAATGCGCCGCCACCCGCGCTTTCCGATATCATCACGGCCCTGGAGAGCACACCCAAAGCCGAGGTCCCGGCGCTGATCGCGGGCTGGCTGGATACGCTGGATGCCAGCGGGCGGCTTGCGCTGATCAAGCTGCTCACGGGCGGCTTGCGGGTTGGGGTTTCGGCAAGGCTCGCACGTGTGGCACTCGCCGAATGGTCCGGCACAGCGGTGGAGGCGATTGAGGAAGCCTGGCACGCGATCCCCGCGCCCTATGAAGCGCTTTTCGCTTGGATTGAGGGTCGTGCGCCGCAGCCGGACCCGCGCGCGGCACCCATCTTCCGGCCCCTGATGCTGGCGCATCCTTTGGAGGAAGCGGATATCGCCGCGCTTGATCCCGCTGCCTATTGTGCTGAATGGAAATGGGATGGCATTCGCGTGCAGATCAGCGCGGGTCCCGGTGGCCAAAGACTGTGGAGCCGCGGCGCCGAGGATATTTCAGCAAGTTTCCCGGAAATCATCGCCGCATTGGATTTTCATGCCGTGCTGGATGGTGAATTGCTGGTGGTGCGCGATGGTGCTGTCGCGCCTTTTGCGGATGTGCAGCAAAGGCTCAACCGCAAAAGCGTCACCGCCAAGATGCAGCGTGAATTTCCCGTGGGCGTCAGGCTTTACGATATTCTGTTCGACGGCAATCAGGATTTGCGGCCCCTGCACTTCACCGAACGGCGCGCAAGGCTGGAAGCCTGGTATCAGCGCCAGCAGCCGCAGCGGATGGATCTTTCGGACATCATCAGCTTCAAGCAGATCAGCGATTTACAGGCACTGCGCGAAGGCGCGCGCGACGCCGCGATTGAAGGGCTGATGCTGAAACGCGCCGACGGTCCCTATCTGCCCGGGCGCGTCAAGGGGCAATGGTGGAAATGGAAGCGCGCGCCGCTGTCACTTGATGTTGTGCTGATGTATGCGCAGCGCGGCCATGGCAAGCGCAGCAGCTTCTATTCGGATTACACCTTTGGCGTCTGGCGGGAAGATGGCGAATTGGTCCCAATCGGCAAAGCCTATTCCGGCTATACGGATGAGGAATTGGCCTGGCTTGATCGCTGGATCAGGAACCACACCACGGATCGCTTCGGCCCGGTGCGGGAAGTGGAAAAGGCGCTGGTGCTGGAAGTGGCTTTTGATGCGGCGCAGCGCAGCAGCCGTCACAAATCCGGCGTAGCACTTCGCTTTCCGCGCATCGCGCGCATCAGGCGCGACAAGCCAGCAGAGGAAGCGGATCGGCTGGAGAATGTGATTTCCCTGATCGCGGATGGCGATCCTGCTATTCGATCTTGAGGCCCGTCTCACGGATCAATTGCCGGACAAGCTCTCGGTCCTTGCGGATGCGTTCCGCGAAAGCATCAGCGCTTTCCGTCACCACATCATTGCCGGAAGCGGCCAGCCTTTGGCGAGTTGGTTCATCCGTGGTGGCGTGGCGCAAGGCCGCTTCCAGCCGGGCGCGGATCGGCGCGGGTGTTCCAGCCGGTGCAAACAGCCCGTTCCAGCTGGTCAGATCAAATCCGGGAAAGCCGCTTTCGGCCAAAGTCGGCAGATGCGCAAGGCTACCGCGACGTTCACCGCTTGTGAGTGCAATGCCGCGGGCGCGGTCGCTTTGGATCACGGGCGCGAAGCTATTGGCCGTGCCGATGGCGCCATCAATATTGCCGGCGGCAACATCGCGCGCACTTTCCGCGCCGCCGCGATACGCCACATGCTCCATCTTGATGCCAGCGCGCAATTCCAAAAGCGCACCGGCCAGATGGCCGATGGTGCCAATGCCGGGCGTGCCATAGGTGAAGCCAGGCCGCGCCTTCACGGCGGCGATGAATTCCGCGACATTGCGCGCCGGATAGTCGCGCTTGGTCACCAGCACATAGGGCAGCGCCACCGCCTGGCCAATCGGCACAAAGGCGTTTTCATAGTCAAAAGGCAAGCCGCGATGAATCAGCGGCGCGACCGCAAAGGCAAAGCTTTCAAAGAACAGCGTATAGCCATCCGCCGGCGCATTCGCGACAATCCCTGCGCCAATCGTCCCGCCACCGCCGCTGCGATTTTCCACAATGATGTTTTGGCCGAGGAATTCCGCCATGCGCGGAATCAACAGCCGCATCACCGTATCGGATTGCCCACCCGGCGCGTAGGGCACCACCACGCGAATGGGGCGCGCGGGGAAATCCTGCGCAAGGGCCAGATTGGGCGAGGCCAGAAGGCCAGTCGCAATCAATAGGGAACGGCGCTGCACGATCATCCTCCCTCAGCCGGCGGCACGCTGCCCGGGCGTGGCGCAATGGGCAAAAGCTTGTCCAGACCAGTCATTCTCTCAAACAGCGCGGCCACCTGCAAGGCGCGAGCATCCTGCCGTGGTGGTGCGACAATATGCAGCCCAACGGGCCGGCCATATTGGTCAAAGCCGCAAGGCACCGCGACAGCGGGGCAACCCGCCAGCGTTGCGAAGGCATTGATCAGCGATCCGCCCATGTAGTTTTCCAGCTTCTTGCCACCGATGCTTTCCGGCGCGCGCAGCATCACATCAAAGGCCGGTGTTGCCGCGCCTGGCGTGATCAGCACGTCATAACGCTTGAACAAATCGCGCATGCTGATGAAGAAGCGCCGGCGTTCATGTTCCGCCCAGGCAAGCCGCGATGCGGTTTCCTGCAAGCCGCGTTCGGTTTGCCAGATGATGTCGGGCTTCAGCTTGTCACGATGCTCCAGCAGCATTTTCTCGCGATCCACGACAAAATGCTGGCTGCGCAATACCAGAAACGCCTCGTTCAAATCGCCGATTTCCGGATGCGCGTCTTCCACCACGGCGCCGAGTGCTTCAAAGCGCCGCACTTCGCGTGCGCAAATTTCCTCAGTCTCCCGGTCCATCGAAATAGCGCCGCCAAAACGCGCGGTGAAGGCGATACGCTTGGGGACCTCAGCCTCGGCTGCCGCAACCGCCGCCACATAGGGGCGCGCCGGCGCTTCCCAGGTCATCGGATCGGCCAAATCCCAACCCGCCATGCTGTCCAGAAACAAGGCAAGGTCAGGGATATTGCGCGCCATCGGCCCATTCACGGAAAGCGGCGAATAGAGATCATCCGCCGTCCCCCGGCTGACCCGCCCCGGCGAAGGGCGCAGCCCCACCACAGAACAATAGGTAGCCGGGCGGCGTAATGACCCACCATGATCAGACCCATGCGCCAGCCACACCTGCCCCGTCGCTAAAGCCACCGCACCGCCGCCGGTGGAACCGCCGCAGGTCAGCGATGTATTCCACGGGTTGCGCGTGCGCCCGAATACTTCGTTGAAAGTGGAACCGCCGGCGCCGAATTCAGGCGTATTGGATTTGGCAATGACAATGCCGCCCTTGCGTTCAATGCGCTCCACCAAGGGGTGGCTTTCGCGCGGGACGTAATCGGCGAAGATCGGGCTGCCATAGGTGGTGCGCACGCCGGCCACTTCCGCCAAATCCTTGATGGCAACAGGGATACCACCGAGCCAGCCGGCTTCCCCTTCCGCTTCGCGGCGCTTGCCCGCCATCAAAGCACGGGCATGGTCGCGCGCACGGTCAAGGCAAAGGGTTGGCAGCGCATTCACATCGCCATCCACCGCGGCAATACGCGCCTCGGCGGCGTCAATCAGGTCAAGCGGCGAAATCTCGCGCGTCTTCAACCTGGCCGCCGCTTCGGTGGCACTCATGCGGATCATTTCTTCGGACATGCGGCTTTCCCCCATTCGCGGATCAAGCTATCAGCAAACCACGCCAGGAGAAGACCCCGCATGTACAACCCACCCTTGTTCCGCGAAGAACGCCCCGAAATCCTGCACGCCATTTTGCGTGAGGCCCGGCTGGCTATTCTGGTCAGTGCGGGGGCGGATGGCCTGCCGGAAGCAACCCATTTGCCGCTGCAATTCGTCGCCGATGAAGGCCCGCATGGCACATTGTATGGGCACCTCGCCAAGGCCAACCCGCATTGGCGCGCGCTTGCCACTGCTGGCCGCGCGCGCGCGATTTTCATGGGGCCAGAGGCTTATGTTTCGCCATCCTTCTATGCCTCCAAACAGGAACACGGGAAGGTTGTACCAACCTGGAATTATGTCGCAGTGCACGCCATCGGCGCGGTCGAGGTGTTTGAAGACGCCAGGCGCCTGCATGCGCTGGTGGATCGGCTGACCAATCACCACGAAGCACCGCGCGCCACGCCCTGGGCGGTGGATGATGCGCCGGGGGATTTCATTGCCTCTCAGCTCAAGGGCATTGTCGGGCTGCGGATGGAAATCGAAACGCTGATCGGCAAGCGCAAGCTCAGCCAGAACCGCCCGGAACAGGACCGGCATGGCGTGGTCGAAGGCCTGGGCATTAGCGAAGATGCGCGGGACCGCGATGTGGCGGCGCTGATGCAGCGCGGCGCTTGAATACGCCGCTTACAACGCTGCTTCAGTACCGAAGCGCGGAATAAACACCCGCCCATCGGACCGCAAACCGGGATTTGGCTGAAGCCCTGCGGCGGCGCGGGTCACTTCGGCAATCAGCCGCGCCACTTCGCCTTCCAATTCAAAAAGCCGCCCGGAATCACCTTCACGAAAGGCAGCGGTGGCGCGCACGCGCAATTCCTGCCCAGCGACGCCGGTGGAACAAGCCACATGCAGCCTTCCCTGACCCTGCAGCACCACCCGGCCAGTTACGCAGCGTTGCGTCGGAGCATCTGGAATCCACACCAACCGCATGCGCGCGACACCCCCTGGCGCGCTGGTGCGCACGGTCGCTTTGCTCGCTTCAAAGCCGGCGGCCACCGCGGCCGAGGCAAAGCCATCTGGCACCTCCATGCCGTGATCATTCACCGCCACCGTCGCCCAGCTTCCCTGGCCAGGTAGCGTATAGCGCACGAATATCTGAGGCAGGCCATTACGCGCGATGGCGCCTTCATCGGGTGGGCCGACAGCGCGCACCCAGGGGCCGACGCGCAAAGGCAGCCGCGCCGCCACCGCCTGGGTTTGCGCGGAAGGCGTGCCCGGCGGCAGTTCAACACCCCCCGGCCCCGGCGGCCCGGGCAGGTCATTCGGGTAAAGCTGGGTTATCGTCACGTCCGGCACGGGCGGGTTTGAAACCGGCTGCGCTTCAGGCGGCAGCGCTTGTTGGGCGCAGCCGAAAGCGAAGGGGGCCAGCAGCAGGGCCAGCGCGGCGCGGCGCATTACACGCGCTCACTGATTTTGATGGCGATTTTGCAGCCGGTCTTGATCGCGGCGCTCAGCAGCCGATAGGCCGGCGCCTGTTCCGCCTCATGTTCAAGCCCCGTGTCGCGATGTTCCAATTCCTCGGCACGGAAGCGGGCGATATCGGCGCGGAGTTCGCCCTCATCATCGCCAAGCGTGTCTTCCTGGGCGCGGTAATGTTCATCAATCGCTTCTTCGACCGCAACGGTGCAGGCCATGGCGCCGCGATGGCCAAGCAAGGCAGTGGCGGCGCCAAGCGCGAAGCCCGCCACATGCCAGAAGGGCAGCAGGGCGGTGGGGCGCACGCGGCGTTCCCCGATCAGGCGCGAGAATGTGTCCAGATGGACCTGTTCCTGCGCCTTCATGTGTTCAATCAGCGGGCCGTATTTGGTGCGGCCCAACACGGCCAATTGGCCTTCATAAATCCGCTTGGCGCCATATTCGCCGGCATGGTCCACGCGGATGGTGCGCTCCACAACCTCGCGCGCCGTGGGGTCTCCGGGCAGGCGGTATTCGGCGGTTTTGCGGTTCATGCGCGGGCTCCTTGTCGGGCGAAGCGAAAGGCAAGCGCCCCCAGTCCCAGACCATACACCATATTCATTGCCGCCATTGAAAGGGGAAGGCCCGGGATCAGAAAAGCCGCCGCGTCGCAGGGCTTATTGGGGGTGGCGGCCAGGCTTTTCATCATATCCTCAATGCTCATCAGCCCGCCGGCGGTGGCCGCCTTGCAGCCCGCCAGGGGGGATGGCCAGAAGCCTTGCTCCACGCCCAGATGAAACCCGCCGAGAACGCCAGAGGCCAGCGCGGCCAGACCGGCCAAGGCCAGCAGGGGCGCCGTAAGGCGGGGCAGAACCAGCGCCAGCCCCGCCAGCCCCGCCGCCACCCAATAGGGCCAGCGCTGCCAAAGGCAGAGCTCACATGGCGCCAGACCCGGCCAGGTTTCGCTGGCTTGGGCCAAAAGCGGCGCGGCGGCTGCCAGGGCCAGGATGATCAAAGCGCGTTTCATGCAACGCAGAGATTGCGCGCCCGCGCGCCGCTTGCAACTGGACCCGCCCTGCGCCGCAGGGCAATCGCTTGAACTTGGCAGGGATTCCCAAAAGCATTGTGCGGTGATTCATGGATGACCTCGATTCTTTGAGGTTCCCCCATGTCTTCTGTATCGCTCCTCGATCATTTTTCTGCGCTCAAGGACCCCCGGCAGTC
>JADCGG010000244.1 GCA_020249125.1 Roseomonas sp.
TACCCATTTCCTTCGCCTTCTGCACCAAAGGCGTGGTGCCAAGCGCAAGATCGGGCCGCGCATCCTTCATCGCGGCAATGTCTTGTTCCAGGCTGGCACGATACTGCACATGGCAGCCACGCGCTTCCAACCATTCGCGATCCGCCGCACTCCATTCCGTGCGCGGTGCGGCGGTGCCAACATAAGGCACTTCGGCGCCGGCTTCGATCAGCAAGCGCGCCACCAGCAATTCCGAACCCTCATAGCCGGAAACCGTGATGCGTGCCTTCACCGGATTACCGGCAAGCGCACCACGAATGGCGGGCAATGCGCGCGCCTTGGCGGCCTCGATATCGGAAGGCTTCACGCCCGCCGCAGCACCAATCGCCGAAAGCCAGGCATCGGTGCCTTCCACGCCTACCGGTGCGGAACCCACTACAGGGCGGCCAGCAGCGCGGAATTCACGAATGCTCGCCGTGTAGAAGGGATGCACGGCAGCCACCGCCACGCTATCCAACGCAGCGTAAAGATCACGCCATTCGCGCGCCGGGGTTTGTGGCGCCAGTGTCAGGCCCATGGGCTGGATCAATGCACCAATGCCCGGCGGATCGGCGGGGAACAACTCGCCAATCACCGCGATGCTGCGTTGATCCAGTGCGTAATCGCGGGGCCTTGCTACCGGACCGGCCTCAGCCTCATTGCGTGCGTAGCGCAGCATTGCGCCCGCCAGCACATCCTTGGCTTCTGCATGGGTCGGCACACCAAAGCCCGGCACATCAATGCCAATCACGCGCACGCCATTGATTTGCTTCGGCAGCAAATCCAGCGGCACGCCAGAAGCTGTGGGCACGCAGAGATTGGTGACAATGACCGCGTCATAATCTTCTGGCTTCGCCAGATCATAGACTGCGTCGCGAATATCTTCAAAAAGCTTGCCGGTGACGAGGGTTTCCGAATTGAACGGCACGTAACCCACCGTGCGGCGCGCGCCGTAGAAATGGCTCGTGAAAGTCAGCCCATAAACACAGCAGGCGCTGCCGGAGAGAATCGTCGCCACGCGGCGCATGCGCAAACCAACGCGGAGCGACCCAAAAGCCGGGCACATGGATTGCGGCTGGTCATGCGGCCCGCGCGGGTAATCGGCGGCGAGCTTGTCCATCACTTCGGATTTGCCCGCAGCACGCGCTGCGGCATCCAGCGTTTCCCGCCCGCCATGGCAGGCTGCGCCTTCAGCGGCAGCAGGCGGCGAAGGAGGGGGGAGAGTGTCCATGCCCTCAGACGCCCTCATACACCACTTCAAGGGATGGCTTGTTCAGCACTTCCGCCGCGCACATGTCTTCCATCGTGGCCGGGTTCAGCACCACACCACGGCCCACGGCTTCGCCCTTGAACAGGCCAAGCAGATTTTCCTGGCTCAACGGTGTTGGGCGCAGCGGCGGTGCCTCAGCAACTTGCAGCGCGAGCTGTTCAAACACCGAAGCCCAACGCCCGCCAGGCTTGCCGATGATCTCATAATTCGCGGATTTGCGCCGGATATCCTCATCTGCCGGAATGGCGGCCAGCACGGGAATGCCGGCTTCAGCCGCGAAGGCATGGGCTTCGCCGGTGCCATCATCCTTGTTAATCACCATGCCGGCCACGCCGACATTGCCGCCAAGCTTGCGGAAATATTCCACCGCCGAACACACATTATTGGCGACATAAAGCGATTGCAGATCATTCGACCCGACGACAATCACCTTCTGACACATGTCGCGGGCAATCGGCAGACCAAAGCCGCCGCAGACCACATCGCCCAGGAAGTCGAGCAGAACGTAGTCAAAATCCCATTGATGGAAGCCAAGCTTTTCCAGCAACTCAAAGCCATGGATAATGCCGCGCCCACCGCAGCCACGCCCCACTTCCGGGCCACCCAATTCCATGGCGAAAACACCGTCGCGCTTGAAGCAGACATCGCCGATGGCAACGGCCTCACCGGCGGCTTTCTTCTTCGAAGATGTTTCAATGATGGTCGGGCAGGAACGCCCGCCGAACAGTAGCGATGTCGTATCGCTTTTCGGGTCGCAACCAATCAGCAAAACGCGCTTGCCTTGCTGCGCCATCATGTAGCTGAGATTCGCGAGCGTGAAGGATTTGCCGATACCGCCCTTGCCATAGATCGCGATGATCTGGGTTTTCTTCGCGGCTGGTGAGGTCAATACCCCATCAGGCGGCGTGGATGCTTCGGCGCGGAGCGCGTTATGCATCGCATTCATGGATGGTCCACTTGGCTTCCCCGGTACGGCATTCATTGCTTGTTTCTCCAGTCCAGAACCATTTTGAGGCAGGCAGGATCTTCAAAAGCCTGGCGATAGGCTTCAGGCGCCGCATCCGCCGCAGCGCGATGCGTAATCAAGCCAGAAAGGGAAAGGCGGCGCGTTGCGATCAGCGCATTCACCGCATCCAGATCGGGCTGCTTCCATTCGGCGGCGATGGCGATGCGTGCTTCACGCATGAAGGCGGGCGGGAAGGTGAAGGAAAGCGGCGCACTGTAAAAACCAGCCAGCGTCACCACGCCACCCGGGGCAAGACGCGCAATCAAGGTATCCAGCAAGGCAGCATCGCCGCTCACATCGCAAATGGCGCGGTAATCGCGCCGCGTATCTTCCGCCGGATCAACAACCAAATAGCCATTGGCGCCATCGCGCCGCGCGGGATTGCTTTCCCACACCATCGGCGCGGGATAGCCGGCGGCGATGATAATGCGCGCCATCAGGCGCCCCAGCACGCCATGGCCGATGATCAATTCGGGAATGGCCGCGTTTGGTAGCACCATGGCGTGATGCGCGGTTGCCGCCAACGCCAAAAGCACGGCATCTGCGCCAAGCGCGGGATCAACTGGCGTCACGCGCGCACCGGCCACCACAAGCCGCGCAGCAGCGCCACCGAAAAGCCCGCGAATATCGCCGAAGCAGCGCGCGCCGGGGACGAAAACCGCCTCACCTGGCTGCCGGCCTGCGGCAACGCCGGCCTGCACCACGCGCCCAACCGATTCGTATCCCGGCACCAGCGGATAACCCATTCCCGGAAAGGATGGCATGCGCCCGGACCAGAGAAGCCGTTCCGTTCCTGTACTGATCCCGCTCCAATCAATGTCCACGACTACATCCTCTGCGCCTGGTGGCGTCAGTTGCAGGCGCGAGAGCGAAAGCTTTTCGGGGGCGCTCAGCAGGATGGCGAGTGTTTCCACTCCGGGATCTCCCAATCGGGTTTTGTAACTCTAATGTGACCACAGTAGCTGTCAAGTTAAATTGACATTAAACGCGTCAATTTGCCTCGGCTTGCATCACTCGGGTCAGCAAAGGGGTGTCGGTCGGCAGCAGCCGGGGCGCGGTGAAGCCAGCAGCGGTCAGCATCGCGGCCAGCTCATCCGGGCGGCGCGGGCGGCCGCGGCCCATGGCGAGCAGGTAAAAGCCGAAATAGGCGCCCCCCATGGGCTCGGCGCCGGAGGTGCCGGCCATGGGTTCGGCAATCAGCACCCGCCCGCCCTTGGGCAGCGCCGCGCGTACCCGCCCAAGCAGAGCCGTGACCACATCATCATCATGGTCATGCAGCACCCGCACCAGGCTGATGATATCGGCGCCGAGCGGCAGCGAATCCGTGGAAAAATCCCCGCCCATCGCCATGGCGCGATCCGCCAGCCCTTCGCGGGCAAAGCGTTGCCGCCCCTGTTCGGCCACCGCCGGCAGATCGAACAACAACAGATCGAGGCCGGGATTGGCCTTGCCGACCGCGGCCAGAAAGGCGCCGCTGCCGCCGCCCACATCCATCAGGCGCCGATGCGCGCCAAAGCGGTAAGCGGCCAAAACCTCCTGCGCCACCATGGGTTGGCTGGCCGCCATCAGCGCAGTGTAATCGGCCACTTTTTCGCCCGGCAGGGCATCCGGCTGCGCCGCGCCGGCATAGGCCCAGTATTGCGCCAGCGCCGTGCCGCCCCTTTCGCGCCGCAGAAGCGCCACCGGATCCGCCAGATCGGCGTAGAGCATGGCATGGTGTTCCACCATGGCGGCGATGCCGGGATTGCCGATCATGGCCGCGCCCAATTCACCGAGCGTCCAGTCGCCATCCGCGCGCCGGCGCAGGAGCCGGAGCGATTCGGCAGCGACCAATAGCCGGTTCATGGCCTCTGCCGTCAGGCCGCAGCGCGCGGCCAGCGCCGCTTCGCTCATCGGGCATTCATGCAGAATTTCAAAAAGCTTCAGTCGCACACAGGCAGCCAGCACCTGCGAATAAACAAAGCCGGCGCAGAGATCGAATAATTCCCGCGCACGACGCCGCGCCAAAGGGCGGGTCAGCGGAAAACGTGCGGCCCAGGCGCGAAAACTTGGGCGGGCGGTCAGCGATTCGCGCCAAGCGGTGAAGCGATCAGCCCAGGAAGGAGTTGGTTCCCGATCAGCCCTTTGCGGGGGCAGCGGCATGGCCCTCGCCATGGCTCAGGCCGTGGCCAGCTTGCGCGGCAAAAGCCGCCCCACCTCATCCAGCATGGCGGCGCGCAAAAGGGTGCGACCAGGGCAGGCGGGAATCGCCTCCACCGCACCATTGGCCAGGGTTTTCAGCCGAGCGACCGCGCCACCCAGGCCCAATTGCAGCACGGCGGATGGGCGGCCCAAGGCCTTGTCGCGGCCGACAGGCTTGCCGATGCTGGCCTCATCTTCCACGGCATCGCGCAAATCATCGGCGACCTGGAAAGCCTCACCCAGCCGATCCCCCAGCAGGCGCCAGGCTTCGGCATCAGCCACACCTGCCGCAGCAGCGCCGGCGACCGAGGCAGCGGCAAAAAGCGCCCCGGTTTTCTGGCGCTGATATTCGGAAAGATCGGCGCGCGGTTCACATTCCCAGGCCTGGCCAGCAACAATGCCAAAGGGCACGCCCACACCATCGCCAATGGCATTGATCACCGGGCCAAGGCGTTCAGGCGCAGCGCAGCCAGCGCGCGCCACGGTCTGGAAGGCCAGCACAATCAGCCCATCCCCCGCCAGCACGGCCAGCGGCTCACCATAGGCGCGATGCACGGAAGGCCGACCGCGCCGCGTATCGGCATCGTCGAAGCAGGGTAGGTCATCATGCACCAGGCTGGCGCAATGCAGCAGCTCAATGGCGGCGGCGGCGGCGCTGGCAAGCCTTGGCTGGTCATCGCCACAGGCAGCAGCGACCGCAAGCGTCAGGCGCGGGCGAATGCGCGCCCCTTTCGGGAAAACCGCGTGCCGCATCGCGGCGGCAAGGCGGGGCGGCGCGCCGCTCGCCTCGGCGGAGAGCACCGCGTCTGCGAGGCTGCTCTCAATACGGGCCAAGGCGTCCATGCGGGACCTCCCGAGGGGTGGCGCGAGTGGATCGCGGCAGCCCTGTGTATGTTTTGTTAGATCATTTTTATTGTCGTGTTTTCTTGACACTCATGTCAAGGCTTTTCACGCCCGCGCGGCAAAACGGCTTTCGCGGTCCATCCGGTCCATCAATTCCAAGGCCCAAACCAGCCTTTCGCCATAGCCGGCGCCCAGCGGCGGGCCTTCCAGCGCGGGTGCAGAGCGCACCGCATCCACCAGAAAGCGCGTGGCAGGGGATGGCGCTTCATCCGCGCCGTTCTGTTGTGCCGCCAAGGCACCCGCAGCGCGCGCCAGCAGAAACGCCTTGCGTCGCCCGGAAACCACGGCGCGGCGAGACACCGAATCAAGCCCTTGGCGTTCCACTTCTCGCCCGATTTCGGCATAGACCAAGCGCGCGGCGCCAATGCCTGGCCGGCAATCCCAGGGTAGTAGCGCAATGCCTGGCCACGCGCGGCGGTAATGCGCTTCCGCCGCACCCAAAAGCCGCGCCACCACGCGGCCAAGCGCGGGGGAGAAGACCGGATTCGCGATCAGCGCTTCCGCCGAAAGCCCTTCTTCGCGCAGCCAGGAAAGCGGCAGATAAACGCGGCCCGCCTTGGCATCTTCGCCGACATCACGGGCGATATTGGTCAGCTGCATGGCAAGGCCAAGATCGCACGCGCGCGCAATCGCTTCCGGCGAACGCACGCCCATCAACAAGGTCATCATCGCGCCAACCGTGGCGGCAACGCGCGCGGCATAGGCTTCCAGCGCGGCTATATCCTCATAGAAACGGCCTTCCGCATCCCAGGCGAAGCCTTCCAAAAGCGCCGCCGGCAAGGCGCGCGGCACGCCATATTGCGCCACCACAGCTGCGAAAGCGCGATCCGCCACATGATCCCAGGGCCGCGCGGCATAGGCGCCGTCAAGGCGTTGATGCAGCAGTGCAAGCGAGGCCGCCGGATCATCGCTCATGTCAATCGCGTCATCCGCAACGCGGCAAAAAGCGTAAAGCGCGGCGGCGGGGGTCGCGATGCGGCGTGGCAAAAGAAAGGACGCGGCGCGAAAGCTTTTCGAACCACCGGCCAGCAGCCTGGTGCAGGCGGCAAGATCCTCGGCGGAAATGCCGTTTAATCCAGACATGCGCACCCCTGTATTTTGCGTGTTTCAGTCATGTTCAGTTGTCCGGCGGCGGAAGCGCCGCACCCCAAGCGCCACCGTCAAAGCGACGATCGGAATGGCGATGCCGGTCACGATTTCTTCGCGGAAATTGGCGCCAGTGGTGACCAAACCCTTGGCCAGATAGGCCACGAGCCCGACCACGTAATAGGTGATGGCCGCAACCGAAAACCCTTCCACCGCCTGTTGCAGCCGAAGCTGCTGACGCGCGCGCCGTTCCATGGAAGCGAGCAAAGCCTGGTTCTGCCTCTCACGCGTGATATCAACCCGAGTCGAAAGAAGCTGTGTGGCGCGCGCCACGCGTTGAGACAGCATTTCCTGCCGTGTGGCCACGGCCTTGCAGGTGTTCATGGCCGGCGCCAAGCGGCGTTCGGTGAATTCGCCGAAGGTTTGCATGCCTTCCATGCGCATTTCCCGCAATTCATGAATCCGGTTGCGCACCAATTCGTAATAGGCGGCCGCGGCGGAAAAGCGAAAACGGTGGCGCGATTCGCGGCTTTCCGCTTCGGCGGCCATGCGTGTCAGGCGTTGCAGCAACAGCGGTTCATCCGCTTCCTGCGCTTCCACGAGCGCCGCACTGATTTCAGCCAATTCGCGTTCCTGCGTGCCGATCTGCGGTGCGACTTCTTGCGCAGCAGGCAGCGCCAGCAGCGCCATGATGCGATAGGTTTCCATCTCCAGCAGGCGCTGCGAAAGCCTGCCCGCCTGATAGGGCGACATGCCGCCATCATAGATCAGGAAACGGCTAAACCCATCCTCCTGGATGCGGAAATCGGTGAAGGCATGCGCCTGACCGCCGGCAAGCGGACCGCCCACCAGCATGTGATCACGAAAATACCGCCGCGAGATTTCGCTGATGGCAAGGGGCACATCCTTGGAATCAAGCAGCGTGACATGCGCGGCTGCAATCACTTGGCCAGGCAAGCCCTTCAGCCAATCCGCAGGCAGGGCGTGGATCGCTGCCGCGGAAAATGGCTCAGGTTCCGCCCCCGCAACCACCACCATGAAGCGGCTGAATTCGCCATGCCTTTCCCATTTCAGGCGAAACGGCCCGAAATCCGCGCTGTAATGATTGGCACCTGGCGCTGGCGACGGGATGGAAAAGCGCTGCGCCAGGGCGCAAAGCGCCGCCCAGGGCGCATCGCGCGCCTCATCCGCCGTCGGCAGCAACGCTATTTGGGAGACGCGGCAGGGAGTGAAAAGAATCTCCGGCGGGCGCGCATGCACCTCATCATTGAGTTCGATGCGCTTGGCATAGGAAGGGGGCAGCACGCTATCGAAGCTCATGCCGCCGCCCCAGTGACGTGATGCGTCAGGCAGGACCATTCCTTAAGCAGCGCATCGGCAACCCGCTGCGGCGCTTCCTCATGCGCCAAATGGCCAAGCCCTTCGAGCGTAATGATGCGCGCGGCGGGCAGAATGGCCTGGACGCGCCGCGCTTGCATCGGCGGCACGGCGGCATCGCGGCTACCCACCATCAGGAAAAGTACTGGCGCAAGGCGCGGCAGATCGCGCAGCAAGGGGCGCAATTCCCATTGCGCCATCATCATCAGCGCCGCGCGAATATGGCCTGGATAGCTGAACAACCGCGTATACAATTCCACGCCGCGCGGGCCGATATCAGACCCCGTATCGCGCAAAAGCTTGGCCGCCACTTCCTGCTTGGAAGCCCGCCAGGCACATAGCTTGGAGACAAAAGGCAACCCCACCATGACGCGCGCCGCGCGCGTAAAAAACGCCGCATGCTCATCACCAAGTGGCAACAGCGCGCCATTCAGGCTGAATATGGCGCGCGGCGCGATCTTGCCATCCAACGCCATGCGCAGCGCAATCGCCGCACCCGCTGAATGACCAAGAACCAGATCGGGCGAAACATGAAGCTGCTTCAACAAGACATGGAGCGCTTCTGAAAAACCCGCCAACGAAACACGCGCCTGCGGCAGGCTGGTCGTAAATCCCTGCCCAGGCAGATCGGGTGCAATCAAGGTGAAATGCGGCGCAAGGATCGGCGCAAGGTCGCGCCAGCTATGCGTTGATGCCGCCGTGCCATGCAGCAACAACAAACAAGGCCCCTGCCCCATGCGCTGCACATGCCATGTCAGCCCACCCGCTTCGAAAAATTGGCTCGAATCACGATTGGGCCAATCCCGACCATCTCTTTCCCAAATCGGCGAGTCTACGGCTGCAGCCATGACATCAAGGCCCAACCGCCGGCGCACGCGCGGCATCACGCACCGCCGCCGACATGCGCGCGGCATCCGCGAAAGGCAGCGGCACATAGCGCGCCCCCATGGCGGAGGCGAGGTCCCGTGAAAAAGGCTGCGGCCGTGGCGCAGTATCAATCAGCAGGGAGGAAATGCCGGAAATCTTGAACAGCCGCGCCACATCAAGCGCTTCCGCTTCCGCCATGGCGCGCCCGCCCATGCCATCACGCGCAACATTGGCGCGGCCATCCGTGAGGGCGACAATGACCGGCGTTTGCCCACGCTTGCGGCTGGCCTCTGCCATGGCATATCCGGCGGCGATACCGGCAGATAGCGGCGTACCACCACCGCCCGGCAAGGCCGCGAGGCTTCTTTTCGCCCGTACCAAAGAATGTGTCGGTTCAAGCAATACCTCGGCACCTCGGCCACGAAAGGCAATCACCGCCACACGATCACGCCGCACATAACAATCCGAGAGCAGCAGTTCCACCGCGCCCTTTGCTTCCGCCAGACGATGCAAAGCCGCTGACCCTGAAGCATCCACCAGAAAGATGGTTGTCGTTTCGCTATTCTGCTTGTAGCGCCGGATGCGCACATCTTCGCGCCGGATATGCACCAGCGCCGCATGATGCGGCTTTTCGCGTCGGCGATATTCCTGCCAGGGTGCGGCGACACGCAGCGTTTCCACCAAGGCCAAACGCAGCCCTGCGCGCCACGCGGCTGGGCGCGTGCCAATCGGCCTGCCGCGCTGCGCGGAACGGCGCATCATGCCGGATTTGCCTGATTGCGCCGCCTGCCGCGCCATTTGCCGCGCTGCCACGCCAAGCCCCGCGAGCAAACGAGGCGGGAGATTCGCTTGCACCGCTGCGAGAACAAGATCTTCCAATGAAGGCTGGTCTTGGCTTTGATCCTTGTCCGACATTGGGTTTTCTTGTTGCTGCGGATCAGGCACCGGCGGCTGTTCTTCCGCTGGTGCCTCTGGCATTTGGCGCGCGCGCGGCGCCAATACCAATTGCGCAGCAAGCGCAGCATCTTCCGCAGCAACTTCTGTGCGCCCAGCCAAGGCCGCTGCCGCACGGGCACAGCGCAGCGCGAAAACCGGCGCCCGCAGGGAAAGAATACCAAGCGCCAAGGCCGCCGCGCAAAAGGCCTGCGGCAAATCCGGCGGAATGCTGACATGCGCGGCTAGCTGCCGCGCGGCCTGAATATCATCCCACTGCGGGATGGCCGATGTTATCCGCTTCAACCCATGCGACGGAATGCTGACATGGAAGGCAAGCCGATCAGACAGCGCTTCTGCCACCTGTTCTTCTTCTGACGCACCTTCATCCAAGGCAATTACGGCGAAGCGTGCCGCCTCGGTGAAGGCAACCCCTTCCCGCGCTACCTTGAGCGCGCCTTGATCCATCACTGCCGCGATGCGCGCGATGGTCTGGCCTTCTACGCGTTCCGCCATGGGCAGCGTGACAACGCCGCCATCGCTTTCGGCAAGCAACCCCCGTTGCGCGATAGGGCGCCCGCTGCTGAGACTTGCGGTGAGATCAAGACCACCCAGTAGGCGGCTATCCGCTATGCCAATAGGCACACGCCGCCAGGGCGCGCCCTGCGGCATCATTTTACGGAGCGCTTCCAGCCATTCATCGCGAAGCGGATCAGCCGGCCCACGCAAGACCGCGCCGCCCAACCCATATGGGTCAACCGCAAGCAGCGCCACCACCTGGAAGGCCATCGCAGTCGCGGTGTCTTCCTGATGTTTGGTATCTGCTACCTGCGGCGCCTTCGTCATGAGCCGAAGACGTCTTCAAGCGCCTTTTCCACCCGCGCGGTCGCTACCGCTTCGTCCAATGGATTGCGACGCAGCCGGTGACGCAAGGCAGAAGGCGCAATACGGCGCAGATGTTCCTTGCCGACTTCGCGTTCGCCTTCCAGCGCAGCCAATGCACGGGCCGCTCTGACGAGTGTGAGCTCCCCACGCAAACCATCGGTGCCGAGCGCCATGCACAGTGTCGCCGCCTGTTCAATCGTGCCCAGCGGCAGAGTCACGGAAGACAGACGCCTTCTGCCTGCCAGGATCGCCTCTCGCGTTTGTGCTTCTTCCTTGGACCAGTGCTTGATGAAACCACTGGCGTCTCGGTCATAGGCATCGCGCCGACACACAACCTCAACCCGGCTGGCAAGGTCTGTCGGCGTGCTGACCTCCACCGAAAGCCCGAAACGATCAAGCAATTGCGGGCGCAATTCGCCTTCTTCCGGATTGCCGCTGCCAATCAATACGAAGCGCGCAGGATGGCGCAGGCTGATGCCCTCACGCTCCACCACATTCTCACCGGATGCGGCGACATCAAGCAGAAGATCAACCAAGTGATCTTCAAGCAGATTGACCTCATCAATATAGAGAAAGCCACGATGCGCGGCGGCGAGCAGCCCTGGTTCGAAGGCCTTCACGCCCTGCGCCAGTGCCCTTTCAATATCAAGCGCGCCAGCCAGGCGGTCTTCCGTTGTGCCAAGTGGCAAATCCACAACTGGCACAGGCACCATTCGCTTTTCCGGCTTGCGTCCCTTAGTCAGATTGGCGCAGTGGGAACAGCTTGTCTGGAGCGCGGCGGGATCACAGGCAAAGGGGCAGCCAGCCACCACCGCCATTTCAGGCAATAGCGCTGCCAATGAACGCACGGCGGTGGATTTTCCCGTGCCGCGATCCCCGAATACCAATACGCCGCCAATGCTTGGATCAACGGCAGCGATCATCAGCGCGCGCTTCATTTCCTCCTGCCCGACGATTGCGCTGAAGGGATAGGCATTGCGCACGACAGGCGGGGCTAAGCGGCCTGTAGTTGAGGATGGCGCGCGTGGCGCTTGGCGACGCGAAACCTGCCCTTCCGGGCCAGCCCGATTGGCCGGCCGGAAGCTGCTGAGGGCGCCATCCATTACGCGGCCCGCCGCAAGCGGAATTGCGACCAAACCTGTTCCAGCGATTGGACCAGATGATCCATATCGGCATCCGAATGCACGGGCGATGGCGTGATGCGTAGCCGTTCCGTCCCGCGCGGCACGGTTGGATAATTGATCGGCTGAACGTAAATCCCGTGCTCATCCAACAGCGTATCGCTGAGTTTCTTGCAGAGCGTCGGATCACCCACCATCACCGGCACGATATGGCTGAGGTTATCCAGATGCGGCACACCAATCGCGTCCAAGCGCCGCCGCAAGGTGGCGGCGCGTTCATGCAACCTTTCGCGTTCATCATTGCTCTGCCGCAAATGACGAATGGCCGCGCGTGCGCCGGCAGCAATGGCTGGCGGCAAGGCTGTTGAGAAAATGAAGCCAGATGCAAAGGAACGCACGAAATCACACATGGCCGTGCTGCCAGCAATATAGCCACCAATGACACCGAATGCCTTGGCCAGTGTGCCTTCTATCACCGTCACGCGGCCCGCGACACCATCACGTTGCGTGATACCGCCGCCATTTGCGCCATAAAGGCCGACCGCATGAACCTCATCACAATAGGTCATGGCGCCGTGCTCATCTGCAACGTCGCAGATATCGCTGATCGGCGCGATATCGCCATCCATGGAATAGACGCTTTCGAACGCCACCAATTTCGGCGCTGATTTTGGCAGTTCGGCCAGGGCACGCCGCAAATCCGCAACATCATTATGCTTGAACAGTACGCGCTTGGCCTTGCTGTGGCGCATACCTTCAATCATGGAAGCATGGTTCATCTCATCGGAGACAATGATACACCCCGGCAGCTTGGACCCCAGCGTCGAAAGCGATGCCCAATTCGACATATAGCCGGAATTGAAAAGCAGCGCGGCTTCGCGGCCATGCAGCGCTGCAAGGTCTTTTTCCAACAACACATGTTCATGATTGGTGCCCGAGATATTGCGCGTGCCGCCCGCACCGGCCCCGCAACGATCCAGCGCTTCATGCATGGCGCTCAGCACATCAGGGTGCTGACCCATGCCGAGATAATCATTTGAACACCAAACAGTCACCTCACCGCGCACGCCCTTGTCGTGCCGGGTGGCGCGCGGAAACTGCCCGCGGCGCCGTTCGAGATCAGCGAAGACCCGGTACCGGCCTTCACGGCGAAGGCTATCAAGCTGACCCTGGAAAAATTCTTCGTAATTCATGTCACACTCTCCTTGCCCAGAATGATGTTCCAGGTCTTGCGATTGCGCGAAGGTCGCTTTCGGCCGTATTTGCCGAAACAAGGCCCCTCGCCATGCCTTGGGTGATCTGCTTCATGCGCCATGCCTCAGCGCATAATTTTCAAATTCGGCCTGTATGCCGCGCATATCCAGTAGCCGCCCGGTGATGATGATGCCCGTCCGCGTCGTCTCCGGCACTGCCTCGCGCCGCATATGCATGGTGCCATGCGAAAAATCGAGCGTAAGCCAACCATCGGGGGCACGGATTGAACCGCGCAGGCTTTCCACCGAACCAAAAGCGCCAGTGGTGATGCGCGTCAATAACGCATTGAGCGGGCGCGTATCAAACGGCCCATTTTTTTCAGTGGACCAGCTTCCGGTCTGGGTTTGCGATTCCTCCTCGCGCAAACCCCAGCGCCATAGCGCTTCCAGCGGCAA
>JADCGG010000245.1 GCA_020249125.1 Roseomonas sp.
ATCCGATGCCTCGATCACCTCATCCAGGTTTTCCAGAAAGCCGGGTATGCCGGCGACGTGCAGGATGCCGCCCAAGGTCTGGCTCCATGTCTCAAAGCTGCCCAGGCTTCTAGCGGCGGGTGGCCTGCCGGCGCTCACCCAGGCTTGGCAGAGGGTCAGGCAAGCCGCCACAAGCCGTGCGCGATTGGCGCGCACCCAGATCATCAGATCGGGGTGGCGAAAGCCCTCACGGCGCCAGGGCTGGTCGCTGCGCGCGTCCAGGCGGATGCGCACCAGGCGCCGGGCGATGACGATGCGCGTTCAAGCGCAGAACCGAATCTTATTGACAGGCGCCCCCAACCCGTCGCTACCCTGAATGCAATAAACGCTGTAGCCCATGCAGGCACAAGAACATGCAAAGGGGAATGAAACATGGAACAACATCTCAGCCGTCGTGGGTTACTGGGCGCAGCAAGCGCGCTTTCCCTGGCGCCAACCGCGGCCTTTGGGCAGCAACGGGAAATTCGGCTCGGCGTGATCTATGATTACACTGGCCCCTTTGCCGGCGGCGGTTCCTTGGCGTCGGCCATCGGCACCAAACATGCCATTGAAATGATCAATGAGCGTGGCGGGGTGGAAGGCCATCGCCTGAACGCGATTTATGCGGATGCGCAATCGCGCACGGAAGTCGCCATCAACGAAATGACGCGGCTGCTGGAACAGGAACGCGTTGACATCATTATGGGTGTCTTTTCTAGCGCGCATTGCGTGCCCATGGCGCAGCGCGTCAATCAGCAGCGTCGCTTCATGTGGGCCAATGTCTGTGTTGCATCCTCTGTCTTCAAGGATCGCAATCTTGAATATGTCTTCCGCGCCCAGGTGCATAGCGATCAATTCGGCGAGGCTTCCTGCCAATTCATCGCCGATGTTGCGCAATCAAGGCTTGGCCGCCCGGTGAATGATGTGCGCGTGGCGATCATCTATGAAGATGGTCCATATGGTGCAGGAGTCGCTGCCGGTAATGAATCAAAGGCGCGAGAACTGGGCCTGCGTATCGTGTTGAAGGAAGGCTATGCCGCAACCGCGCCTGATCTTTCTTCGCTGGTGACAAAACTGCGGCGCGAAAGGCCGGATGTGATCCTGCACACGGGGTATAATCCGGACATTACGCTCTTTCTCCGCCAATCGCGCGAACTTGGCTTGCGTTGGCGCGCACTGATCGGCCATGGCGCTGGCTATGGGCAGATTGATCGCCTGCAACAGACCTTCCGGCAGGATGCCAATTACATCTTCAATGTGGACCCGGTGGCCGCGCAATTGCTGAACCCGACAACCCTGGGGCCGGGCCTTGGCGATGTCACGGCTGAAATGGTGCGCCGTTACCGTGCTGAGACCAATGTGCAGGAAGTGCCGCCGCATACTTCCATGGGCTTCAATCAGACCTGGATCCTGCTCACCGATGTGTTGCCGCGCGCCATTCGCAACCATGGCGGCTTCACGCCGGATGCGCTGCGGCAGGCGGCCATGGCCACCGATATCCCGGATGGTGGCACCATTCAGGGCTATGGTGTGCGCTTCAACCCGCCAGGCCATGCCATGGCCGGGCAGAACGCCCGTTCAACGCCGGTGGTGATGCAATATGTGGATGCTCAGACCAAGATCGTCTGGCCCGCCAGTATCAAGACTGCTGATCCGGTCATTCCTCTGCCTGCAGGCCATGCCTACGCGATCCGCTGACAGCAGTCCCTCATGCTGCAGGTTCAAGGGCTTACGAAACGGTTTGGTGGCTTCGTTGCGGTGAATGGCGTCAGTTTTTCGCTCGAGCAGGGCGAGATTCTTGGGTTGATCGGGCCCAATGGCTCCGGCAAGAGCACGACATTCAATATGATCGCCGGCCTGCTAAAACCGACCGAAGGCTCAATCAATTTTGAGGGTCGAGACATCGGCGGTTTGGCGCCGATTGAAATCTGCCATGGCGGCATTGGGCGCACCTTTCAGATACCACGCCCTTTCCGCCAACTCACTATCCTGGACAATGTTGTGACAGCGGCGTTCTTTGGCCAGGGCGGTCGCGTTGGCCGTGCGAAGGCCCTTGATCAGGCTGAGGAAGCACTGACCTTGGTCGGCCTGTCCATTGATCCTCAGGCGGAGGTCGCCTCACTCGGTGCCGCCGGGCTCAAGAAGCTGGAACTCGCGCGCGCCATCGCCACACAGCCCCGGCTGCTGCTGGCCGATGAAAGCCTTGGCGGTCTGGATGAGGCAGAGATGAACCAGGCAGCCGATATGCTGAATCATATCCGTCGGGAGAAAAACATCACCATCATCTGGGTGGAGCACATCATGGGCGTGCTGATGCGCGTTGTTGACCGCGCCATCGTCCTTGATCACGGCGAGAAGATATTCGAAGGATTGCCGCGAGAAGTTGCGCGCGATCCCCGCGTCATTGAAATCTATCTTGGCACTGAAAAGATCATGTTTGATGGGGCCGAGCCTTGAGCGAGAACCTTATGCTGGAGGTGCGCAACATCTCTGCCGGCTATGGCAGCTTTCGCGCGCTGTTTGGGGTGAGCATTGAAGTTCGTGCCGGTGAGGCAGTGGGCGTAATTGGCCCGAATGGCGCCGGCAAGACCACGCTGTTGCGGGTGATTTCCAAAATCATCAGCCCTGAATCCGGACAGGTGATGATGCAGGGGCAGGATCTGCGCCAAGTCGCTGCGCATCGCGTGGTCGAAATGGGGATTGCGCATGTGCCGGAACATCGGCGGCTTTTTCCGCGGCTGACGGTGGAGGAGAACCTGCGCATGGGGGCTTTTCATCCGGCAGCCCGGCGTCGCTTCGCCGAAAGGCTAGATTTCGTCTATGAACTCTTCCCGCGCATGAAGGAAAGGCGCGATCAACTGGCCGGCACCATGTCGGGCGGCGAACAGCAGATGTGCGCCATTGGCCGTGCGCTGATGAGCGGCCCCAAGCTTCTGCTGATGGATGAACCCTCTGCGGGGCTTGCCCCGGTCATTGTACAACAGGTGTTTGATCTGGTGCGGCGCATCCGTGCCGAAGGTTATACCGTATTGATCGTAGAACAAAACATCCAGCAAGTGCTTCAGGTAGTGGATCGCGCCTATCTGCTTGAAGTCGGCACCATCAAACAATCCGGGAATGCAGCCGATTTGCTTGCCTCGCCGGAGATCAGGCGCGCCTATCTGGGGATTTAGGGGCAAGACATGTTTGACAGCTTTCTGCTTGAATCCATCATCAATGGCCTGCTGCTGGGCGGCGTGCTGGCGCTGCTGGCACTCGGGCTCAATCTGATCTTCGGCGTCATAGACGTGGTCTGGATTTGCTACGCGGAACTGGTCATGATCGGCATGTATGCCATCTACTGGCTCTATATCTTTTATGGCGTCCCGCTGCCGGGTGCGGTGATTGCTGCGGTGCTGGCGGTCGCACTGCTTGGTGTATTGCTGCATCGGTTCGTGATTGAACCGGTGCTCGGTACCGCGCCGATCAATCAGCTTCTGGTCACGGGCGGTGTGCTGTTTTTCCTTCAGGCCGCAGCGACTCTTGCCTTCGGGATCGAGTTTCGCAACCTTGGCATTCGCATGCCGCTGGTGGAATTCGGCGACATGTTCTTCAGCTTCGCGCGCATCCTGGCCTTCATCACTGCGCTGGTCGGCGTATTCCTATTGTGGCTGTTCCTGACGCGCACCTATTTGGGCACGGCCATCCGCGCCATTTCCCAGGATCGGGAGATCATGCCGCTGATGGGGGTGGATCCGCGGCGCATTTACCTCATCACCTCGGCGATTGGCGGTGGCATGGCGGGCATGGCTGCAAGCCTTCTGGTGCTGCAATATGATGTGCACCCGGCCATCGGGCTCAGCTTCGGGCCAATCACTTTCATGGTCTGCGTCATGGGCGGGCTCGGCAATATGCTGGGGGGCTTCATCGCCGCCTTCATCTTCGCCCAATTCATTTCAGTTGGTGGCTATCTGTTCCAGATCGAATGGGGATATGTCATCGCCTTTTGCTTCTTCATCGCCATGATGTTCATCAGGCCCAAGGGCCTGTTTAGTCGCTAGGGGCAAGGCGCATGGATAATCGTGTCCTGGGTGGGATCGGCATAGCGGCGCTGGCGGCAATCCCCCTGCTTGGCCTCGGCAATTACCATCTGCATCTGTTGATTACTGTGTTGATCTGGGGTTTTGTCTATACTTCCTGGTCCATCATGGGGCGCTTTGGCATGGTCTCGCTCGGCCATGGTGCCTTCCTGGGGGTTGGCGCATATGTCACAACCATGCTGTGGAACGGCATGGGACTTTCACCCTGGCTTGGCATCCCCATCGCCATGCTGGTGTCCATGGCCATGGCACTGCTGGTGGGCTACCCTTGTTTTCGCTTCCGTATTGTCGGGCATTATTTTGCGCTCGTAACGCTTGCCTTGGGTGAGGTAGTGCGGCTGACCATTGTGGGATTGCGCGATCATACCGGCGGTTCACTTGGCATGACGGTTACGGGCGTGCCGCAAGGCACTTCATTGTTTGCGCTGCAATTCAATGATCGCGCGACCTTTTTTTACGTTGCGCTGCTGGTATGGCTGGCGGGGCTCGCATTATGGCGGATTGTTGATCGTTCAATGCTGCGCTACGCGTTGGAGGCATCATCCGAAGATGAGGATGCGGCCGCTTCGGTTGGCATCAATGTTACCCGCGCAAAATTGGTGATCCTGATGCTGAGCGCTGCGATGACAACATTGGGCGGCGCGCTTTATGCCCAGTATCAAATGTATATCAATCCCGAGACCGTCTCCGGCATTGGCATATCCCTGCAGATTGTCTTTGCGGTGATCGCGGGTGGATTGTTCACGCAATTCGGTCCCACCATCGGCGCTGTCTTCACGCTGCTGCTGGCAGAGACGCTGCGTGTTTCCTTGGGGCATGATATCCATGGCCTGGACGGCACCATTTACGGCATTCTGCTGGTATTGTTCATCATCTACATGCCGAAAGGAATCACGGGATCCATCCTCGCGGGCCTCTCCCGCAGGAGAGCCGCGCCGCCAGCGCCTGCGGAATGAACGCAGGCTAACTGATGTACTTGGCCGCGAGGGCGGCACATGTCCTGTGAACTATTTTCGTTCTGATCCGTTCTGTGTCGCCAGCCATCCACTTGCCACCAAAATCGCGCTTCCTTTTGAGCAGTCATGCGCTGATGATTCGCACATGCGAATCCCCACCTCCCGCCGCACCTGCGCGAAGTCTGCGACATCCTCGCCCGCGGGCTGCTGCGGCTGCAGAGCCGCGCCGCCCCGCCCGAAGCGCCTGCCCCGGCCTATACCAGAGACATTCGCCTACACTTCCAGGCCCCCCAGCGCCGTTATGCGAACCCCAAAAGAAAGGGAACCGCATGAAGCATTCCGCCCCGATCGCGCCGGGCCAGCCAAGCCCGCCGATCATCATCTCCGCCATCCCAAAGCAGGACGTGCCAGCCC
>JADCGG010000246.1 GCA_020249125.1 Roseomonas sp.
CAGGCTTGGCACACAAGGCCAGCGTGTGCAGCGTTTGGAAAACCTTGCTGGCCTGATTGCGGAGAAACTCAACGCCGATGCAACACTGGCGCAGCGCGCGGCGCGGTTGGCCAAGGCGGATCTTGCTTCCGGCATGGTTGGTGAATTTCCCGAATTGCAAGGCGTGATGGGGCGCTATTACGCGCTGGGTCAGGGTGAGGATGCCCGCGTGGCGGAAGCCATCGCTGCGCATTACCGCACCGCCGGCGCGGGGGATGCTGTGCCGACGGAGGGCGTGGCTATAGCCGTGGCGCTGGCTGATAAGATTGACCAATTGGTCGGTTTCTTCGCCGTGGGCGAAAAACCAACCGGCAGCGGCGATCCCTTCGCTCTGCGCCGTGCAGCACTTGGTATCATTCGCATCATTCGTGAAAACGGGCTGCGCCTGACGCTGGCTGATCTGACGGGCGAGGCGTTCTTTCTCTATCCGCAAGCGACCAACGCCACGGCGTCACCGGATTTCGGCTTGGAAATTGCGGAGGCGAAACGCGCGACCGGCTGGCAAGCGCCAAGTGGCGCCGCGCACCCCCCGATGGTCGTAGCCTTTGCGGCCGGCTTGCTCGATTTCCTCGCCGAACGTCTGCGCGTGCAGCTCCGCAGCGAAGGCGCGCGCCATGATGTGGTGGCCGCGGTCTTCGGCGCCGCGCCGGATGATGACCTCAATCGCCTGCTAGCCCGCGCCGATGCGGTGCGTGGCTTTGTCGAATCAGAAGCCGGCGCCAATCTGCTGGCCGCGCATCGCCGCGCGATCAACATCCTCCGCATTGAGGAAAAGCGCGACGGCCACGCCTTCGACACCGGCTATGAAGCCCATTTGCTGAAATTGCCGGAAGAAGCCGCCCTTGCCGCCGCGCTGGAAGAAGCCGGCACCCGCATCCGCCTGGATATCGAAGCCGAGGATTTTGAGCGCGCCATGGAAGCCATGGCCGGGCTCCGCGCCCCGGTGGATGCTTTTTTCGAAAAAGTGATCGTCAACGATCCGGCGCCGGAACTTCGCCGCAATCGTCTGCGATTGCTCGCCCGACTTCGTGCCGCCATGGATGCCGTGGCGGATTTCTCCAAGATTGAAGCCTGAGGAACCCCCCCCATGACACAATGGGTCTACAGATTCGGCGCCGGCCATAATGAAGGCCGTGCCGATATGCGGAATCTTCTGGGCGGGAAGGGCGCCAACCTGGCCGAAATGGCCTCGATTGGTTTGCCTGTGCCGCCGGGCTTCACCATCACCACGGAAGTCTGTACCGCCTATTACGAAGGCGGGCAGAAATACCCGAACGATCTGGCCACGCAGGTGCGTGCGGCGCTGGCGCGCGTGGAAGAAGCCGTGGGCAATCGCTTCGGGGATCATCATCGCCCGCTGTTGGTATCCGTCCGCTCCGGCGCGCGGGTTTCCATGCCGGGCATGATGGATACGGTGCTGAACCTCGGTCTGAATGATCAAACGGTTGAAGGCTTGGTCACGGCTTCCGGCGATGCGCGTTTTGCCTGGGATTCCTATCGGCGCTTCATCCAGATGTATGGGTCTGTCGTGCTAGATGTTGACCATCATCGCTTTGAAGAAATCATCGAGCATGTGAAGCTCGACACCGGAAAGAATGAGGATACCGAACTCACCGCTTCCGAATGGCATCGCGTGGTGGATGGCTATAAGGAAATGGTCGCGGAAGTGACCGGCAAGCCCTTCCCGCAAGACCCCGAAACCCAGTTGTGGGGCGCGATTGGCGCCGTGTTCGGCAGTTGGATGAACCAGCGCGCGGTGACCTATCGGCGCCTGCATGACATTCCGGCGGAATGGGGCACGGCGGTGAATGTGCAAGCCATGGTCTTCGGCAATATGGGCGAAGATTGCGCAACCGGCGTCTGCTTCACGCGTGACCCTTCCACCGGCGAGAATATCTTCTACGGCGAATATCTGATCAATGCGCAGGGTGAGGATGTGGTGGCCGGTATTCGCACGCCGCAGCCCATGGCGAAGGAACGCTCCAAACCCAGCGAACGCAGCATGGAAGATGCCATGCCGGCGGCCTATGCCGAATTGGTGCAGGTGCGCGCCACGCTGGAACGCCATTACCGTGACATGCAGGACATTGAATTCACGGTGCAGAGCAACAAGCTTTATATGTTGCAAACACGCAACGGCAAGCGCACCGCCGCCGCGTCCTTGAAGATTGCCGTTGATATGGCGCGCGAAGGGCTGATTGATCACACGGAAGCAGTGCGGCGCGTGAACCCCGCCGCGCTGGATCAATTGCTGCACCCGACCCTTGACCCCAAGGCGCCGCGCAAGCTGCTGGCCAAGGGCTTGCCGGCTTCTCCGGGGGCTGCCTGCGGCATTGTGGTGTTCAGCGCCGATGAAGCGGAAGCGCGCGCGCAAAAGGGCGAAAGCGTCATTCTGGTGCGGATTGAAACCTCGCCGGAAGATATTCACGGCATGCATGCGGCGCGTGGCGTGCTGACCACGCGCGGCGGCATGACAAGCCACGCGGCGGTGGTGGCGCGCGGCATGGGCCGGCCCTGTGTTGCGGGCTGCGGCGGCATTACCGTGGATTACAACAACCAATACCTCAGCGCCGGTGGCGTGCGCATTGAAGCGGGCCAGGTCATTACGCTGGATGGCGCGACCGGTGAGGTTTTCATCGGCTCGGTCGCCATGGTGGAACCGCAGCTTTCGGGCGATTTCGCCACGCTGATGGGCTGGGCCGATCAGGTGCGGCGCTTGCGCGTGCGCGCCAATGCGGAAACGCCTTTAGATGCGGAAACCGCCCGGCGCTTCGGCGCCGAAGGCATTGGGCTTTGCCGGACGGAGCACATGTTCTTTGATCCGGAACGCATCGGCGCGGTGCGCCAGATGATCATGGCGGAAACGGAAGAAGGCCGCCGCGCTGCACTTGCGCGCCTGCTGCCCTTCCAGCGCAAGGATTTCCTTGACCTGTTTGAAATCATGGCCGGGCTGCCGGTCACGATCCGCTTGCTTGATCCGCCCTTGCATGAATTCCTGCCGCATAGCGAATATGAAATCGCGGAAGTGGCGGCGTCCCTCGGCACCGAAGTTGAGGCGATGCAGCGGCGTATGCAGGAATTGTCGGAAGCGAACCCGATGTTGGGGCATCGCGGCTGTCGCTTGGGGATTTCCTTCCCGGAAATCTATGAAATGCAGGCGCGCGCCATTTTTGAAGCGGCGGCGGAAATTGGCCGCAAGACTCACAAGGCCCCGGTGCCGGAGATCATGATTCCGCTGGTGGCAACCAAGCGCGAATTGGAAATCACCCGCGCCATGGTGGATCGCGTGGCGCAGGAAGTCTTCGCTGAAGGCGGCTATCACGTGGTCTATAGCGTCGGCACCATGATCGAATTGCCGCGCGCGGCACTCACCGCCGATGCCATTGCCAGTGTCGCGGATTTCTTTTCCTTCGGCACGAATGACCTGACGCAAACCACCTTCGGGCTTTCGCGCGATGATGCCGGCAAGTTCCTGCCGCTTTACATCGAAAAAGGGATTTTCCCGAAGGACCCGTTTGTGTCCATTGACCCGGATGGCGTGGGCGCGCTGGTGCGTATTGCCGCTGAAAAAGGCCGCAGCGTGAAGCCAGATATCAAGCTTGGCATCTGCGGTGAGCATGGGGGCGATCCATCCTCCATCCATTTCTGTGAAAGCGTTGGGTTGGATTACGTTTCCTGTTCGCCTTATCGCGTGCCGGTGGCGCGCTTGGCGGCGGCGCAGGCGGCGCTGCAATCGGGCGGGGCTGATCGCACCGCGTAATGGCCTCCGTGCCGACATCCGCAGGGCGAGAAAAGCGCTGCGGCGTTTGCGGTCATGAAAGCCGGCAGGCGCCGTTTCGCCCGCCGGTGCCGGAACAGGCGCCGGACCTTGATTTGCGGCCGGGTGAGCCGGTGCGTTCCACCATGGCGCGCTGGCTGCAAGCCTGCCCGCATTGCGGCTATGCCGCGCCCGATATCAGTGAAGCGCATCCCGCCGGGGCTGAGGCGGTGGCCGCCGCGCCCTATCGCGCGTTGATCGCCGATACATCGCACCCGGTACTGGCGCGACGCTTTCTCGCCTGGGCGCATGTGCTGGAAGAAACTGGCGCGCTGCATGCGGCGGCGGAAGCAACCTTGCACGCTGCCTGGGTGGCGGATGATCTGGGCCGCGACGATCTGGCGCGGCAATGGCGCCGCGAAGCGGTGGCGCTGTGGCGCAGTGGCCCGGCACTTGATGCCGAACAATCCGTGCGCGTGATTGATGCTTTGCGCCGCGCGGGGGATTTTGCCGATGCTGAAGCCGCAGTCATGGCGCTTAACGGGACAGAGCCGCCCGAGGCGGTGGCGCAGGTGACGGCCCTGGAAGCGCGGTTGATCGCGGCGGAAGATGCGGGCCGGCATAGCATTGCCTCGGCCCTCGCCCCCCCGGCGCGGCGGCCGCATGTGACGCATCAGCCAAAAAAAAGGCCGCCCGAGGGGGGCGGCCTGAAATCCTGGCTGCGCAGGTTATTCGGGGGTTAGGGGCGCTTCGCAGCCATCAAAAACAGCAAAGCGCCCCTAACAACTTGTTTGATCGCATTTTCCGACTCGCCAAGCGTTTCCGCTTGGCTTGAAAATGCTCAGGCAGCCCGGTTGCCCGGCAGCGCGCCGTCATTGGCGGCCTGCAGGGCGAAGCCCGGTTCAAAGACGCGGCTGATTTCACCGCGCGCCAAGCCGATATCGGCCAATTGCCTATCCGAAAGCTGGTCAAGCGCCCTATACGTGTCGCGCTTGGTGGGCCAGGTGGCGATGGCTGAGATCACCGCGCCGATGCCGGCGCCGATCATGGTAAAGACATGGCGGAAGGCGCGGGCGCGCGCATTGGCGCGGGCGGCGGCGGCTTCCCGATGGATAGCCTCAATCGTCGCGGCGCGGGCCGAGAGGCTGGTTTCGAGATTGGCGAAATGCGTGTTCATGTTTAACTTTCCTTTGCGGCGGCACTGGCCGTTAGGGCAGCAATGCTGTCCGATAGGCGATGATATAGAGGCTTCTGGGACACAGGTGATGCGCGAAGACAACAGAAGAGCCATGCGTCATACGCATGATTCCACAGGAAGTCATGCAACAAATCAGAAATACTTGGTCAGGCATTGGTCATGAACCGGGCTGAACGCTTGGGCGCCTTACGCGCCGAACTCGCACGCATGGGGGTGCAGGGCTTCCTGATCCCTCGCGCCGATGAGCATTTGGGGGAATATGTGCCGCGTTCGGCTGAAAGGCTGGCCTGGCTGACCGGCTTCACCGGCAGCGCGGGGCTCGCGATTGTGCTGCCCAGGCAGGCGGCGGTGTTTTCCGATGGCCGCTATACGCTGCAAATTCGCAATCAGATTGATGTCGCGCATTGGGAACCGCGCCACATCACGGAAGAACCCCCCGCCGAATGGCTGGCCGCCCATGCCGAGGGTCTGGTGATTGGCTATGACCCCTGGCTGCATAGCGAACCGATGCTTGAACGTTTGCAGCGCCCGGGCATCACCTTCCGCGCCCTGCCCACCAACCCGATTGACGCAATTTGGGCGGACCGCCCCCGCGCGCCGGAAGCGCCGGCGCGGGCGCATCCGCTTTCCTATGCCGGCAAGCCCTCGGGCGAAAAACGCGCGGAAGCGGCGGCCGAATTGCGCGCGGCGCATGAGGATGCGGTGGTGCTGGCCGATGCGCATTCCATCGCCTGGCTGTTGAACATTCGCGGCGGCGATTTGGCGCATACGCCCTTGGCGCTTGGCTTCGCGCTGCTGTTCGCGGATGGCGCGGTTTCCTTGTTCATGGAACCGGCGAAGCTGGACCACGACACGCGCGCCTATTTGGGCAATGCGGTGGCGATTGCGCCGCGTGATGCCATGCCGGCGGCGCTCGCTGCCCTCAAGGGCAAGCGCGTGCGGATTGACCGGGAAGCAACGCCTTCCTGGTTCACCGATTGGCTGCGCGAAGCCGGGGCGGAAATCCGCGCTGGAGAAGACCCCTGCCGCATGCCGCGCGCCTGCAAGAATGCGGTGGAACAGGAAGGCGCGCGGGCCGCGCATCGGCGCGATGCGGTGGCGATGGCGCGGTTTCTGCGCTGGTTCGCAGAAGAAGCGCCGAAGGGGGGATTGAATGAAATCTCGGCTGCCGCGCAATTGCTGGCGCTGCGCCGCGATGTGCCGCTGTTTCAGGCAGAAAGCTTCCCCGCCATTAGCGGCGCCGGTGAAAACGGCGCCATTGTGCATTACCGCGCGACGGAAGAAAGCCATCGCGCCATTCATCCGAATGAATGCTATTTGATTGATTCGGGCGGGCAATATCTGGATGGCACCACGGATATCACGCGCACGCTATGGACCGGGCCGGGCGCCGCGCCGCAACGCTTGCGGGAATGCGTCACGCGCGTGTTGCAGGGGCATATTGCGCTGGCGACCTTGCGCTTTCCTGCGGGTGTCGCCGGGCCGCATTTGGATGCGCTGGCGCGGCGCCCGTTATGGGATGCGGGGTTGGATTATGATCACGGCACGGGGCATGGCGTTGGGTCTTATCTTTCCGTGCATGAAGGGCCCGCCGCTTTCAGTCGCGCCGCGCGTGTTGTGCCTTTGGCGGAAGGCATGATCCTGTCGAATGAGCCGGGCTATTACGCCACGGGCGAATTTGGCATTCGGCTGGAAAACCTGCTGCTGGTGCAAAAGGCGGAAATCACCGGCGCGGCGAAACCCTTTTTGGCGTTTGAAACCCTGACCCTCGCGCCTTTTGACCTCGCCTTGATTGATCCCGCATTGCTGACCGTGGCGGAACGCGATTGGGTGAACGCGTATCATGCGCGGGTGGTGGCAGAGGTGGCGCCGATGCTGGATGCCGCAACCGCCGCTTGGTTGCGCGCGGCCTGCGCGCCGATCTAACACGAATCAGCTGTTGGCTAGTTCAATCCATTCGGCTTCAGAGAGCGTCCTCACGCCAAGCTCTGCCGCCCTGCTCGCTTTTGATCCTGCATCGGCACCCACAACAACGAAATCGGTTTTTCTCGAGACCGATTTCGTCACCTTCGCGCCAAGCCTTTCAGCCAGGGCTTCCGCCTCATCACGCGTCATTTGTTCAAGCGTGCCGGTGAAGACCATGGTCTTGCCGGCGAAGGGGCTATCGCCCGCATCGCTTTCCGTCACGGGTTCCGGCGTGACCTCGGCTGCCAGGTCATCCAGCGCCGCAAGGTTGCGCGGTTCGGCGAAAAATTCGATCAGTTCTTCAGCAATCGCGGGACCAATGCCCTGGATGGAGCCCAATCCCTCCCGCGCTTCGGAACCGATAATATGCGCCGCGATCATCCCCGCGCGCCAGGCTTCCAGGCTGTGATAATGCCGCGCCAGCAGCTTGGCGTTTTGTTCGCCAATGCGGCGAATGCCGAGGGCGAAGATGAAGCGTTCAAGTGCCACGCTGCGCCGCGCATCAATCGCTTCCAATAGCTTGGTGATCTTGCGGTCACCCCAGCCTTCGAAGCCTGCGAGGGTTTCACGCTTCTGGTGCAGGCGAAAAATATCGGCGGGGCTTTTGATCAAGCCCGCATCGAACAGGGTTTGGATATTTTCTTCGCCGAGGCCTTCAATATCCATGGCGCGGCGAGAGACAAAATGCCGCAAGCGTTCGGTGGTTTGCGCGGGGCAGGTCAGGCCGCCCGTGCAGCGGCGCACGACGTCTTCGCCATCGCGAATGGCATGGCTGCCGCAAGCGGGGCAGTTCAGCGGGAAGGCGTAAGGCTTCGAATCCGCTAGGCGCTTTTCCAAGACAACGCCAAGGATTTGCGGAATGACATCGCCGGCGCGTTGCAGCGTGACAGTATCGCCAATCCGCACATCCTTGCGCGCGATTTCATCCTCATTATGCAGCGTCGCATGGCGCACCACCACGCCGCCGACATTGACGGGCTCCATTACCGCGCGCGGTGTCAGCGCGCCGGTGCGGCCAACTTGGATTTCGATATCCAGCAGCTTCGTCACGGCCTGTTCGGCAGGGAATTTCCACGCGACGGCCCAGCGCGGCGCACGACCTACAAAGCCAAGCCGGCGCTGCCAATCAATTCTGTCAAGCTTATAGACCACGCCATCAATATCATAAGCCAAGCCCGCGCGGCCTGCGCCGATTTCGGCTTGAAAGCTTTCGGCGGATTCTTCGCTTTCCAAGCGCCGAGATAGCGGGTTCACCGCAAACCCCCAGCGGCGTAATTCATCCAGGAAAGCGAAATGTGTTTCCGCCGGCGTTTCGCTACTGCTGCCCATCGCGTAGGCCAAAAGCTTCAAGGGCCGCCCCGCGGTCACGCGCGCATCAAGCTGGCGCACGGAACCAGCGGCGGCATTGCGCGGATTGGCGGGAATGACGATGGCATCGCCGAGTTTTTCACCAGCGGCGCGGCGCGCTTCCCGTGCCTCGGCGGCTTTTTCCTGCGTGGCGCGGAAGG
>JADCGG010000247.1 GCA_020249125.1 Roseomonas sp.
AAATCAGTGGCGGCGATGGCGACGGCGCGCGGCATGGAACCCGCCGCGCTGTGCTATGATTTGATGATGCAACAGGATGGCCGCGCCATTCTGAACCGCCCCATCCTGAATTACGCCGATGGCGACCTGACCGCGATTCGCAATATGGTGACGCATCCGCATACGCTGATGGGGCTTGGCGATGGCGGCGCGCATGTCGGCTATATCTGCGATGCTTCCTGCATGACGCATATGCTGGTGCATTGGGCGCGGGACCGCGCGCGCGGTCCGCGTTTGCCTTTGGAATTCGTGGTGAAGCGCATTTCGCGCGACAATGCGCATGCGCTCGGCCTCAAGGATCGCGGCGTGCTGGCGCCAGGCAAGAAGGCCGATATCAATGTGATTGATTTCAGCCGACTGGGGCTTGAGATGCCGAAAATGCATTACGATCTGCCCGCCGGCGGCAAGCGCCTGATCCAAAAGGCTGATGGCTATGTCGCAACCATCGTTGCCGGCACGCCGGTTTATCGCGAAGGTGAGGCAACCGGCGCGCTACCCGGGCGCCTGGTACGGGGCGCCAAGGCGGCTTAGCCTTTTACGCTACCGCTTCAGGTAAGCCCGCCCAGATTTCATGAAGGCTGAGCGGGCGCGCCATCAAACCCTGATCGGCGCACCAGCGTGATGCAAGCTGAAGTGCTGGGTTCAGCGCGGCGCGGTTGCGCGGTGCGGTGCCGGCAGCGTTGAATTGCCGCAGCACTTCGGCCACCAGCGCAGCATCGCGCGCATGGGCGCCCTTCATCACCACAAGATGGTTCACTGGTTTGAAGCCATAACGCGCCTGAAACGCCGCACCTGCTGCGGCGGGGTCTGGAAAAACCGTGCGCACATCATCGCCCGCGGGCAATTCAAAGCCCATAATGGCGGCATCCAAGGCGCCACTTTCAAACATGCCATTCAGCGTTTCGCTGCCCGCTGCACGCCGCACCCAAGCGGGGTCGCGGAAGCTTGGTTCATGCGCGTCTTCAAAGGTTACCCATTGCATGGCATCCGCCCGCAGCCCGAAGCTTTCCTGCAAAACACCCCTGATCCACATGCCGGTGGTTTGGCTATAGGCACGCACACCCACGCGCTTGCCCGCGAGATCAGCGGGGCTTTCAATGCCCTTCCCGGTGCGGCAGAACATCGCGGTTTCCTGAAAGCGTTCCGCCACCACCAACGGCAGCAGCACCAAATCGCGGCCCGCCGCTTTGGCCATCAGAAATGTCGCAATCGCCATTTCGCTGATGTCAAAACGCCCTTCCCGCACCATGGGGGCGAAAGCCTTGCTGATGGGCTTCACCACCTGCATCGCAAGGTTAAGCGTTGCACTTGCGGTCTCTCCGCGATGCAGCGCCAAGGTATGCGGGTAATCATCCACGCAAATGCTTAATGTCATGGCGTTCATGCGCCGATCTCCTCAAAGAAGGCATCCACCAAGGCGTTGAAGGCCGCCGCGCGTTCGAAATGTCCGGAATGGCCGGCCTTATGCAGCAGGGCGTAACGCGCGCCGGAAATAGCACTGGCCATGGCACGCGCGGCGAAGGGCGGCAGCACAATGTCTTCCTCGCTTGGAATGAACAGCAAAGGGCATTGCGCGGCGGCGAAGGATTCCGGCGCGCGGTTGCGCCCGGCTTGCAGACGCGCACGCACCGCTTCGCGATCGAAACCCTCCGTCAGGCCATAGACGTGGTTGTAAAGATGATACAGCGCAGGCTGTTCCGCCGCCATGCGCGCCCCCGCTGCCGGATTGATGTTGCGCTTCAGCCCATCCTGCCGCGCCGCCCCACTATCCTGCTGCCAGGTCTTCAGGCGTGACCGTTCCGGTTCCCGCATCTGGTGCGGGTCGAGCGAACCCGTCGTCGCCCCCAGCACCAGCGCCTTCACGCGCCCTGGGCGCAGCAGCGCATATTCAACCCCAGTCCAGCCGCCCATGGATTGGCAAATGATGCGAATATCGCCAAGGCCAAGTTCATCCACCAGCGCCGCCAAATCACCGGCATAGGCTGCGGGATCAGGCCCTTCCACCGGCGCTGTGGAAGGGAAAAAACCGCGATGGGAAAAGGCAACACATGTGTAGCGCGGCGCGAAATGTGCGACCTGCTGCCACCAGGACATCAAATTCCCGCCGAGCCCATGCGCGAAGACAATGGCCGGGCCTTCGCCGGTGACTTCATAGCGGATGCGCGCATCCGGCCTTTCAATCCAACCGGCGCGACGCGGCGGGGCGCTGAAATCTGCTGGCTTGGTCATGCTGCGCTTCTCCCCAAAACTTGGCGCACATCATGGGCCAAAATTGCCCGCCTGTCTTGGGCTGGCATCGCCCCAAAAGCTTGCTAGGCTTCGCCCGAAAAGCAGAGGGAGGCAGGTATGGCCGCAGCGGAAGCCGATACCTTCGATTATGTCATTGTAGGCGCCGGGGCGGCGGGCTCAATCCTCGCGGCGCGGCTGACGGAGGATCCGGAAACCACGGTTTGCGTGCTGGAAGCAGGGCCACCCGATACCAACCCCTTCATTCACATCCCGGCTGGTTTCATCAAGGCTTTGGTGAACCCCGACATCACCTGGCAATTCAGCACGGAACCCACAGAGAATACCGCCGGGCGGCGCGTGAAAACCGTGCAGGGGCGCACGCTGGGCGGCGGTTCTTCCATTAATGGCATGATCTATAATCGCGGCCAGCCAGGCGATCAGGATAGCTGGGCGCAGCGCGGCAATCGCGGCTGGGGCTATGCGGATTGCCTGCCCTATTACAAACGCAGCGAAAAACGCCTTGGCTTTGGCGAAGAACGCAGGGGCCGCGATGGCGGCGTTCCCGTGACGGATATGGATTGGTTCAATCCGGTATCGGAAGCCTTCATATCTGGTTGTGTGGCCGCCGGCATTCCGCGCAATCCTGATTACAATAACGGCAATCAGGCCGGTGTTGGCTATTTCCAGCGCGCCATTCATCGTGGCCGACGCGTTTCAGCCGCGCGTGGCTTTCTGCATCCTGCCATGGCACGCAAGACGCTTGATGTGCGCACCAATGCGCGCGCCTGCGGGATTATACTGGAAGGCAAGCGCGCAGTTGGCGTGCGCTATCTGAACCAGCGCGGCGGCGTGCCGCGTGAAGTGCGGGCGCGGCGTGAGGTGATCATCTCCGCCGGCACCGCAAATACCGCGCGGTTATTGCAGGTTTCCGGCATTGGTCCCGGCTGGCTTTTGCAAAAGCTTGGCGTGCCCGTACTGCATGAATTGCGCGGCGTGGGCGAGAATTTCCGCGACCATTACGCAACCCGCGTGGTCATGCGCGCCAAGCCAGGTGTCACCACGCTCAATGAATTGGCGCGTGGCGTGAATCTGGTTGGGCAAGTGGCGCGTTGGGCCATGGGGCGGCCTTCGATCCTGGCGACCGTGCCATCGCATGTCTATGTTTTCTGGAAATCCTTTGAAGGGCTGGATCAGCCCGATCTTCAATGCGTCTTTACGCCAGGGTCTTATGCGGAAGGCAAGGTGTATGTGCTGGATGATTACCCGGGTGTCACCGCCGGCGCGTGGCAGCATAGGCCGGAAAGCATCGGCTGGGTGCGCGCGAAGACCGCTGATGTGTTTGATGATCCCGAAATCCAACCCAATTACTTGTCAGACCCGATGGATCGGCGCGTGCATCTGGGCGGCATTCGCCTGATCCGGCGTTTGCTGAATACGCCGGAGCTCAAGCCCTTCCTGGCGGAGGAAACCCTTCCCGGCCCGCATGTGGATTCTGACGATGAATTGCTGGATTTCGCGCGGCGCAATGGGTCAACGACTTATCACTTGATCGGCACCGCACGCATGGGGCCGAATACGGACCCGACGGCGGTGGTGGATGACAGGCTTCGCGTGCATGGGCTGGAAGGCCTGCGCGTGGTGGATGCCTCAGTCATGCCCAATATGACCTCGGCCAATACCTACGCCACCACCATGATGATCGCGGAAAAGGCATCGGATTTCATTCGTGGCCGTCCGCCGCTGGAACCGATGCTGTAAATTTTGCAGGAGACGACAATGGAATTGCCGCTGCACGGTATGCGCGTAATTGAAGTGGGGCAGGCTTTGGCCGGTCCGCTGGCTGGCGTGATCATGGCCGATATGGGCGCAGATGTGATCAAGGTGGAAAAGCCCGATGGCGGAGATGATGCGCGCGCCTGGGGGCCTCCCTTCGGGCCGGATGGTGAAACCTCGCTCTATTTTCACGGGCAGAACCGCAACAAGCGTTCCATCACGCTTGACCTGAAGAAGCCCGAGGATATCGAAGCTTTGCACAGGCTGGTGGAATCCGCCGATGTGTTGATCCAGAATCTGCGCCCCGGCGTGGTGGACGAAATCGGTATCGGACCGGAAGCCATGCTGAAGCGCCAGCCTCGGCTGGTGTATTGCTCGATCTGGGCCTTTGGCCATGAAGGGCCGATGCGCTTAAAACCTGGTTTTGATCCTTTGCTGCAAGCCTATGGCGCAATGATGTCTGTCACGGGCCGGCCGGAAGACCCGCCGACTTTTTGTGGTGCTTCCATCAATGACAAGGCGACGGGCATGTTCTGCGTGATTGGCGCCCTCGCCGCGCTGCGCCAGCGCGATCGCACCGGCAAGGGCTGTCTTGTGGATACATCACTGTTTGAAACCGCTGTGCATTGGGTGGAAGGCCATGTGAATAATCATGTCGCCAGCGGCGAAATCCCGAAGCGCCATGGCACCGGTGGCGCGGTGATTGTGCCTTATCAGGTGTTTGATACGGCTGATCGGCCGCTTTGCCTCGCTGCCGGCAATGATCGGCTTTGGGCGCGCTGCGCAAAGGTTTTGGGCCATGCGGAATGGGCGAGCGATGTGCGCTTCGCGACCGGCCCCGCGCGCGTGCGCAACAAGGCCGCGCTTTTGCCCCTGATTGCGGCTGCGCTGCGCTTGCAGCCACGCGATCATTGGCTGGCCGCGCTGGAAGCTGCTGGTGTGCCAAGCGGCCCGGTGAATGATATTGGAGAGCTTGCGGCAAGCCCGCAATTCGCTGCCATGAACATGATGCAAAGCCTGCCGGAAGGCGGCCCGAGTGTGGTTGGTTTGCCGATTTCCTTCAATCGTCGCCGACCTGTTTCGCGCCGCCCGGCGCCGCGCATCGGGCAGCATAATCAGGAGATTTTGGGCCGAACTTGAAACGGTTCGGGCACCCTGGACTCTGATGGGGGTCCGCGATACCAGCCTTGCAGCAGCAAGCAAAGGCGGAGCCCCCCAATGCCCCTTCCCAGCCGTTATTGGCAGGACCTCACCTGGCCGGATTTTCGTGCCCTTCCCGCCAATACCGTCGCGGTTTTGCCCGTGGGTGCCATTGAACAGCATGGGCCGCATCTGCCAGTGGCGGTGGATACCGCGATCAATCAAGGCATTGTCGCGCGCACGCTGAAAGTCATTCCCGATGATCTGCCGGCGCTGGTGCTGCCCACCCAAGCAGTGGCGCTTTCGGTTGAGCATTTGCGCTTCCCTGGCACCATCACCACCAGCGCGGAAACATTGCTTGCTCTGGTCTGTGATATCGGCGCGTCGGTCGCGCGTGCGGGCGTGAAGCGCCTGGTGTTTCTGAACAGCCATGGCGGCAATGTCTCGGCGCTTGATATCGCGGCGCGTCGGTTGCGCATTCAGCATGGGCTTTTCGTGGTGAATGCCATGTGGGCGCGCATGGGCAAGCCAGAGGCGTTGCGAGACCCGCTGGAAGCACGCTTTGGCATTCATGCCGGGCGCGATGAAACCGCGGTGATGCTGGCGCTTCGCCCCGACCTGGTGCGCATGGATAAGGCGCGCAATTTCGTGAGCCGCTGGCAGGGTGTTTCCAACGATACGCCAAGCATGGCCCCCGATGCCGGCGCGCCGCCGGCTTGGCAGGCGCAGGATTTGGGCGGTGCAGGCGCCGTTGGTAATGCCGCTGCCGCGACGGCGGAAATTGGCGAGGCTTTGCTGGACCACGCCGCGCAACGCATGGCCATGCTTTGGCAGCAGGTCGCGGCGATGGATATCTCCACCTGGTTGGATCAGGAGCCCAATCCCGATGCCTGATATCGCTGCCTTCACCACCGAATTGGGCGGCATTGAACAATCCGATGATGCCGCCTTGCTGCGCCAGAAAAGCCGTGACTTCTATTGGTATAGCCCGATTCTGAAGCGGCAATTGGATGGCAAACGCGCTGATTTGTGGACGCGCCCGCATTCAGAAGACGAAGTGATGCGCATCCTGAATGCCGCGCGTCGGCATTCCGTTCCCGTGACAGTGCGCGGAGGTGCGACAGGCAATTACGGTCAATGCGTGCCGCTGCAAGGCGGCGTGGTGTTGGATACCACGGCCATGACTGCACCCATCGCGCTGAAGGATGGCGTGCTGGAAGCTGAAGCCGGCGCGCGCATGATTGACCTGGACCTTTGGGCGCGCGAACGCGGGTGGGAGCTGCGGCTTTGGCCCAGCACCAAACGCACCGCGACCATTGCGGGCTTTGTCGCGGGCGGTGGCGCCGGGGTAGGCGGCATCAGCCATGGCACCATGCGCGAACGCGGCAATCTGCTCGGCGTGCGTGTGGCGACACTGCAAGACCCGCCCGCCCTGCTTGATCTGGAAGGCGATGAGGCGAACCCGGTCAATCGCACCTATGGCACCACGGGCGTGATTACGCGCGTGCGCCTGCCGCTGACGCCCGCACAGGATTGGCGCGATATCGCGGTCGTTTTTTCGGATTTCGCGGCTGCGGGGCGCTTTGCCCTGGCGCTTGCCTTCGCTGATGGAATCCCCAAGAAAATGTGCGGTGTGTTTGATGCGCGCCTGCCGCCCTTCTTTCGCGGCATTGCTGATGTGGTGCCCGCCGATCACGCGCTGGCTTTGGTGATGGTTGCACCCTCGGGCCTAGTCGCCTTGCGCGACATGGCGCGCGAACATGGTGGGCGGATTGTGGCCGATCAGGATACGGTCGCCGCGGAACGCGACCCGGAAGCGACACCCTTCTATGAATATTGCTGGAACCACACCACGTTGCAGGTGTTGAAGCGCGATCGTGGCGTGACTTATCTGCAATGCCGCTTTCCTTTTGAAGGCACGCTTGAATCCGTTGAAAAGGTGCGTGCTGCCTTCCCGGATGAGGTTTGGATGCACACGGAATGCGTGCGCTTCGGGGGGCGCACCACCATGTCTGCGCTGCCGGTCATTCGCTGGAAGGATGATGCGCGGCTTGCGGAAATCATGGCGGGGTTTGAAGCCGCTGGCGCGGGCATTGCCAATCCGCATGTCATGACGATTGAAGAAGGCTCTGGTTATCGCCGCGTGCCGGGGGATCAGCTCGGCTTCAAGCGGCGTGTTGATCCGCTGGGCCTTTTCAATCCCGGCAAGATGAAAAGCTTTGATGAGCCTGAAAGTGATGCCGCATGAAGCATGATATTGCTGGCCTGATGGCCGCCCTGCCCGATATGCGCTGGGTGACGGATGCCGCGCTGGTACGCCAGCGTAGCCGTGATTTCTTCTGGTATAGCCCTGTGCTGAAGCGCCAATTGAATGGCGTGAGCGCGGATGTGGTGGTTGAAGCGCAGAATGAGGCTGATGTGGTGCGCATCCTTTCGGCCTGTCATGCGCGGCGCATTCCGGTCACGCCGCGTGGGGCTGGTACCGGCAATTATGGCCAAGCCATGCCGCTGCAGGGCGGCGTGGTGTTGGATGTCTCCGCTTTGGATAAGCTGCTTTGGGCGAAGCCCGGCGTGATGCGCGCGCAGGCCGGCGCGAAGTTGATCGCGCTGGATGAACAAACCCGCCAGCAAGTGGGTGGCGAATTGCGCTTTCATCCTTCCACCAAGCGCACCGCAACCATTGGCGGCTTTGTGGCTGGCGGTTCAGCCGGTGCGGGTTCCTGCATGTGGGGTTCCTTCCGTGAACCCGGCAATGTGCTTGGCTTGCGTGTGATCACCATGGAAGAACCGCCACGCATTCTGGAATTGCGCGGCGGAGAGATTGAAAAAGCCAATCACGCCTATGGCACGAATGGCATCATCACCGAAGTCGAAATGCCGCTCGCCCCCGCCCATGATTGGGTGGATGTGATGATGGCCTTCCCAAGCTTCATGGAAGCCGCGCGGTTTGCGGAAGCCGTCACGCTCGCTGATGGGATTGTGAAGAAGCTCGCCACCGTGGTCGCTTCACCGGTGCCGCAGCAATATTTCCGCTATTTCGAAGGGCGTATTCCGGCGGGCAAAAGTATCACCATGCTGATGATCGCCGCGCCCTTCCTGGAAGCCTTTGAAGCGCTGAAGATCAAGCATGGCGCGACGGAAGCGGAAATCTATCGCTGCCCGACGGAAGAAGCGGCAGTGCCGCTATACGAACATTCCTGGAACCACACGACCTTGCAGGCTTTGAAGCTTGATCGCGGCATCACCTATCTGCAAACGCTGTTCCCGCCGCCCGGCCATATGGCTCTGGTGGAGAAAATGGAAGCGCTATTCGGTGATGAAGTGCCGATGCATCTAGAATTCGTGCGCTTCGGTGGGCATGTCACCTGCTTTGGCCTGCAATTGGTACGCTATACCAACGAAGATCGCTTGGCCGAGATCATTCGCATTCATGAAGCCAATGGCTGCCCGGTCTTCAACCCGCATGCATTTTCGCTGGAAGAAGGCGGCATGAAGCGCGTGGATGCGCGGCAATTGGCCTTCAAGAAGGAAGCCGATCCGCTGGGTCTGCTCAATCCCGGCAAGATGCTCGCCTGGGATGATCCGGAATGGTCGCCTGATCGCCCACGTACGC
>JADCGG010000248.1 GCA_020249125.1 Roseomonas sp.
AGCGCGCCAGCACGGCGTCCCGCACGCGGGCGCGCACCACCTTGCCCTGCGCGTTGCGTGGCAATTCAGGCAGCACCAGCCAGGCGCGCGGGCGCTTATGCTTGGCAAGGTCCTCGGCCAGCGGCAGCGCCGCTTTCTCCCAGCCCTGTGGCAGGCCCTCGGCCACGGCGATGATGACTTCTCCCCAGTAATCCGAAGCCAGGCCAAGGACGCAAAGCGCGCGGCCTTGGGCGGCGGGTTCCAGTGTGGTTTCGATCTCGGCGGGGTGGACGCGGTAGCCACCGGTTTTCATCACATCCGAAGCGCGTCCTGCCAGCCGCAGCCGGCCACGCGCATCAAGCGCGCCCAAATCCCCGGTGCGGTGCCAGGCGCCGGCGCGGCGCGGTACAAAGCCATCCGGGCCGATCATGCCGATATTCATGTGCCGGGCGCGCAGCCAGATATCGCCGGAATCGCCGGCGGGCAGGGGGGCGCCGGCCTCATCCCGGATGGCGATTTCAACGCCCGTGGCCGGCCAGCCGAGGTTGGCGCCCAGCCCATCCTCATCTTCCGCCATGGCCGCCGCGACATCGGGGCCTTCCAGCACGGTGATGGGGTTGAAGCATTCACTCATGCCATAGGTTACGCGCACCACGGCGCCGAATTGCGCCGCAGCGCGGGCGTAAAGATCGCGCGTGAGCGTCTGCGTGCCGCAGAAAATCACCTTTAGCCCCGGCACGGCCTCACCAGGAAAAAGCGAGAGGAGTTTCGCCAAAACCGTCGGCGGGGCGAAAATCGCCGCAAGCGGCGCGGCCAGCACTGGCGCGATGCGGTCAGCGCGCACGCCATCCTGCAACACCACTTCGCCGCCGTGATCCAGCCAAGCATAGGTGATCAAAGCCGCGCCATGGGTGAAGGGCGTCATGAGCAACACACGCTCACCGGGTTCGGGCGTGAAGGGCAAAACGGCGCGTTGCAGGATATTCGCGAGGTACCGCCCGCCATGGCTGTGCAGAATCGCCTTGGGCTTGCCCGTGGTGCCAGAGGTGAAAATGATCCGCCCCCAGGCATCGGAAGGCACGGGCGGCAGGGGGGCGAAGCTGTCATCCGGCGCGATGTCTTCCAGCGGCAGGGGCGTGAAGCCCAGCGCCGCCAGCCGCGCGCAGGATGCTTGCGGGGCGATGATGCGCTTGAAGCCCGTCAGCTGTGCGAACCAGCCCAATTCCGCATCGGTCGAACCCGTATTGCAGGGGGTTTCCGCCACACCCGCCATGGTGAGGCCATAGCTCACCCAGGGCGCATCGCAGCCATTGGGGACGAAGGTCGCCACCGGCTGGCCCGGTTCAAAACCTTCCGCCATCAGGCGCCGCGCCAGACCATGGGCGCGGGCGGATAACGTGCCATAGGTCAGCGTGGCGCTGCCATCGGTAATCGCAATGCGCGGGCCGAAACGCCGCGCCAGGGTCAGAAGGTCGGACGACCAGGGGATACCATCCTGCATGGGGCCAAAGTCCTGCCAGCCGCGTCGCGCGTCAATGCGGGGCTTGATTGCTGGGCGCGGTTCGGGCGGGATGGGGGGAAGGAAGGAAACACCACCATGCAACCGCTTGTCACACCAACCCTGCCGCACGGCATTCGATCCCGCTTCATTGAAGGCATCAATGGGCTGCGGGTGCATCTGCTGGAAGCGGGGCATGAAACGCCAGGCAGGCCCTGTCTTTTGCTGCTGCATGGCTTTCCGGAACTCGCCTATTCCTGGAGGCATGTGATGCTGCCCTTGGCGGCGCTGGGCTATCATGTGGTGGCGCCGGATCAGCGCGGTTATGGCCGCACCACGGGGGCCGAGACGGATTATGACGCGTCGCTGGTGCCGTTCCGCCTGACCAATCTGGTGCGCGATGCGCTGGGCGTGGTGGCGGCGCTGGGATACCGCGACGTGGCGGCGGTGATCGGGCATGATTTTGGATCTCCGGTAGCCGCCTGGTGCGCGCTGACGCGCCCCGATGTGTTCCGCCGCGTGGCACTGATGAGCGCGCCTTTCGCCGGCGGGCCGGATTGGCCGAAGCCTGGGCAGAATGCCGGCGGTTCTTCCGCCATGCCAGGGCTGGATGAGGCTTTGGCGGCGCTGCCGCGCCCGCGCAAGCATTACCACGCCTATTACGCGACGCGCCCTGCCAATGCCGATATGATGGGCGCGGCGCAGGGGCTGCACGCTTTCATGCGCGCCTATTACCACCACAAAAGCGCTGATTGGGCCGCGAACAAACCGCACAAGCTGCGCGATTGGTCCGCCGAGGAAATGGCGAAGCTGCCCACCTATTACGTGATGGACCGCGCCGAGACGATGCCGGAAACCGTCGCACATGAAATGCCAAGCGCCGCTGAGGTTGCGCGCTGCGCCTGGATGACGGAAGCGGAAATGGCCGTCTATGCCGAAGAATATGGCCGCACCGGATTTCAGGGTGGGCTGAATTGGTATCGCACACGCTTCGCGCCGGAAGTGAATGCGGATTTGGCGCTATTTGCCGGGCGCAGCATTGATGTGCCTTCGGTCTTTATCGCGGGTACGGCGGATTGGGGTGTATTCCAGGCGCCTGGCGCGTTTGAGCGTATGCAGGGCATTGCCTGCACGCGCATGGCGGCGGCGCATCTGGTGCCGGGTGCCGGGCATTGGGTGCAGCAGGAACAGCCTGCGCGCACGGTGGAATTGCTCGAGGAATTGCTGGCGCATGAAGCGTAATGAGGCTTCCGGCTTTCCCTGGGCTTGCTAGATAGGTGCCATGAAGGACGCTGCCGATGCCGCGCTTGCCGCGCAATATGATGCCTATCCCTATCCGGAACGGGATCCTCGGGATGAGGCCAAGCGCCTGATCATCGGCAGCCCGAGCCATTTGCGCGAAGTGGATCATTGGATTTTCGGCGCCCGCCGCCCCGCTTCCCAGCCCTTGCGCGCCCTGGTCGGCGGGGGCGGCAGCGGCGATGCCACCGTGATGCTGGCGCAGCAAATGGCGCAGGCCTGGCGCGCGGGCGATGTGACCTGGCTGGATCGTTCAACGGCAGCGCGGCGCGTGGCGGAAGCGCGGGTGGCGGCGCGTAAGTTGGGCAATGTGATATTCCAGGAAGGGTCCTTGCTGGAATTGCCGGGCAGTGGCCTTGGGCCTTTCGATTACATTGATTGCTGTGGCGTGCTGCATCATCTGCCCGATCCGCTGGAAGGGCTGAAGGCGCTGGTTTCCGTCCTGGCGCCGGGCGGTGGCTTGGGGCTGATGGTCTATGCCCCGCATGGCCGCACCGGGGTTTATATGGCGCAGGATGCGCTGCGCCTGCTGGCGCCGCCCGATGAAGCGCCGGCAGCACGGGTAGAAGTGGCCAAGCGGCTGTGGCGGCAAATGCCGGAAACGGCGTGGCTGAAGCGCAACCCCTGGATCACGGATCACGAAAAAGGCGGCGATGCCGGGCTTTATGATTTGCTGCTCAATCCGCGCGATGTCGCTTTCACCGTGCCGGCATTCAATGCGCTGATTGCCGCCGCTGGCTTGCGCATCGTGTGCCTGGTGGAGCCTTTGCGCTACGACCCGCTTTCCTATTTGTCCGATCCCAAGTTGCGCCCGCGCATTGAAGCCATGGATATGCTGCAACGCGCCGCACTTGCCGAAGCCATCACCGGCAATATGGGCGTGCATATCGCCTATTGTGTGCGCGCGGATGTGCCGGTGATCACAGCGCCATGGGATGATCCCGCCGCCGTGCCTTGCCTGCGCGAATTGGATGGCGCGAAGCTGGCGGCGAGCCTGCCGCGTGATGGCGTGTTGCGCGTTACCTTTGATGGCCTGACCGTGCCGGTGCCGCTGCCCAGGCTTGCGGGGGCAATTCTCGCGCGCATTGATGGCAAGCGCAGCATTGGCGATATCGCCGATGATCTGGCGCAGCATGGCACGGCGCGGGAGGTTTTCGCGCGGGAGTTTCAGGCGCTGGTGGTGGCGCTGGAAAAGACGAATAGGCTGCTGATTAGCGCCCCGTGAAATTCGGTTTGCGCTTTTCCAGGAAGGCTGCGACGCCTTCGCGGCGGTCTTCGGTGCCGCGCGTGGCGTCCTGTTCCACCTCGGCCATTTCCACCGCTTCCGATAGGGTTTGGAAAGGTGCCAGCGTCACTTGCCGCTTGATCACACGCATGGAACGTGGCGAGCAATTATTCGCCAAATCCGCCGCATAGGCCTGCACGGCAGCGTGCAAACCATCAGCGGGCAGCACGCGCACCAGCCCCATGCCGGCGGCTTCTTCCGCGGTAATGCTGCGGCCTGAAAGCAAAAGATCAGCGGCATTCATCGGCCCGATCAGGCGCGGCAGCATCCAGGCGCTGCCATGTTCCGCCACCAAACCTCGACGTGCAAAAGCGGTGGAAAGCTTGGCCCCCGCCGCCATGAAACGCACATCGCAAAACAGCGTCAGGCAGAAACCCACCCCCGCCACCGCGCCATTGATGCCCGCGATTACCGGCTTGCCGATATTGAGCATATAGGAATAGCGCCGCGCGAAATCCTCACGCGGAGGCGCCTCACCGGGCGGGGGCGTCACCCCCGCATAGATTGGGCGTTCCGCGCCGCGCGTCGCAATGGTGGAAACATCGGCGCCGACGCAAAATCCCTTGCCGGTGGCGGTCAGCACAATGGCGCGCACATCTTCGTTCGCGACCGCCAGCGCGAAGGCCGCGCGGGTTTCGGCTTCCATCACGGTTGACCAGGCATTCATGCGTTCTGGCCGATTGAGCGTGATGGTGGCAACTCGATCCGCCACGCTATAGAGAATTTCGCTGAAGGCTTCGGTCATTTCTTCGGTGTCTTTTCGCGTTGCTTTTCCCAGGCAGCATCATCCCAGGCCAACATGTCCCGCACGCCGGCCCGCGCACCGCCCAGATAGCGCCGCCCGCCATCAATCACCACGCATTCACCTGTGATGTAGCCAGCGTTTTCGGAAACCAGATAGGCGGCAAGATCGGTCAATTCCTCATGCCTGCCAGCGCGGTTCAACGGCACATCACCTTGATCCAAACCGCCGGGGCGCAGCCGCGCCACCGCCGCTTCGGTTGGGAAGGTGCCGGGTGCGATGGCCACAAGCCTGATGCCATGCCGGCCCCATTCCACCGCCAGGCTTTGTGTCATGGCCAAAACGCCGGCCTTGGCCATGGCGGATGGCACGGTGAAGGCGGCGCCCTGCAAGGCGGAAAGTGTGAGGATACTCAGCACCACACCGGGTTGCCCTGCCTCAATCCAGCGCCGCCCAATACCCATGGTGCAATAGGCCGCGCCATGCAGCGTGGTGGCCAGCACCGCATCCAGGGCGCGGGCGGAAAGCTTGTGCGTCTGCGCCAGGAAATTCGCCGCCGCATTATTCACCAGAATATCTGGTGTGCCTTCGGCAAAGGCGGCATCCAGCATGGCCTCCACCGCCGCAGGGTCACGAATATCACAGACATGAACGGCAATCTCTGCGCCCGGGATTCCCGCGCGCAAGGCCGCCGCCGTTTCCTGCAAAACTTCCAGGCGACGCCCGCAAATCGCGACGCGCGCGCCCAATTGCAGATAGCGCCGCGCGATGGCGCGCCCGAGCCCGGTGCCGCCACCGGTGATCAGCGCGCGCCGCCCGGCCAGCAATCCGGGTGCGAACAAGGATCAGGCGCCCTTGTAAGTTGGCTTGCGCTTTTCGCGCATCGCCGCCAGCGCTTCCTTATGATCATCCGTGGTATGCGCCACGGCCTGCATGGCGGAAGACATCTCAAGCACGGAATCAAGCCGGTTGTTCCAGGCTTCCCGCAGCAGGCGCCGCGCCATGCGCACGGCTTGCGGAGGATTGGCAGCGATGCGCCGCGCCAGCGCGCGGGCCGCTTCCAGCAATTCCGTATCCGGCACCACTTGAGACACCAGCCCATAAGCCAGCGCCTGATCGGCTGACAGCGCATCACCCGTCAGTGACATCTCAGCCGCCTTGGCAAAACCCACCACCCGCGGCAGCAGCCAGGCGCCGCCATCGCCCGGGATGATGCCAAGCTTCACGAAGCTTTCCGCGAAGCGCGCGGATTGGCCGGCAATGCGCAAATCACACATGCAGGCAAGGTCACACCCCGCGCCCATGGCCGGGCCATTCACCGCGGCAATCACGGGGATTTCCAATTGTTCGAACATGCGCGGCAGGCGCTGAATGCCGTGGCGATAATAGCCGCGCGCCTGGGCCGGCGTGCGTTCCGTTGAACCACTCGCGGCTTCGCCCATGCGGCGCACATTGCCGCCGGCGCAAAAGGCGCTGCCCGCGCCGGTCAGGATCGCAACGCGCGCCTTGGCTTCGGCATCCAGCTTCATGAAGGTGGCGATCAAGCCATCCTGGGTTTCAGGATCAAGCGGATTGCGCGATTCGGGCCGGTTCAGCGTGACCAGCGCGATATCATCGGTGATTTCAACAAGTACGGGCGCTTCCATGTGTGTTCCTCTCCAGAGATTGGCGGCAGGATGGAACGCCCGCGCCGAAGCGACAAGATCAGCCGGGACGTTTTGAACCCCGCATCACCGCCACCACACCAAGCGCGAGGACGCAAATCACCACCAGCACGGTGAAGGTATCGCGGAAGGCCAGCATATTGGCCTGGGTCAGCACCACGCGGCCCAGATAATCCTGCGCCAAGGCTTGGCGAATGCCATCGGCAAAACCTTCCTGCGCCAAAAGCCTTTCGGCATCGCGCAGCCAATCGGCGGTATTGCCGCGCCCTTCCTGGGTTGCCGTCAGCGCCTGGGCGTAAAGCTGCGTGTGGCGTTCCAGATAGATGGACAGCAGATTGACACCCATCGCGCCGCCGAATTGCCGCGCGAAATTGATGGCGCCCGAACCCTGCCCCACCCATTGCGGCGGCAGAGACCTCAACGCGCCGGCATTCATGCTGGGCATGGCAATGCCAAAGCCAATGCGGCCAATCAGAATCCAAATAGCCAAGGTCCAAAACGGTGTATCGGTGCCGACATCCACCATCAGCCAGGTGGAATAGGCGAAAAGCATCAGGCCAATGCCAATCGGCAGCCAGGGCTCTGTCTTATCCGCGATGCGCCCAGCGATGGGAAACACCAGCAGCAGCGCAAGCCCCGCCGGCATCAGCAACAAGCCAGCGCGCGTCGCGGAATAGCCCTGCACCGTCTGCACGAAAAGCGGCAGCAGATAGACCGAACCAAACAGCGTCGCGCCATAAACCAGCGCCACCAGGGAAGAACAGGCAAAGCCGCGCACGGTGAAAAGTCGCGGATTGAGCATGGCATTGGGGCTGCGCCATTCCCACCAGACAAAAGCAATGGCAGCGGCGGCGGCGATGGAAAGTTCCGTCACCACCGCGTCGGATTGCCAACCCTCACGCTGGCCGCTGGAAAGCCCCGTCAGCAGCGCGAAAAGTGCCGTGATCAGCAGCACAAAACCAGGCGCATCGAAGCGCCGCTTGGTGCCTTCCCGCGCGGGGCCAGGCATCACAATCAAGCCCAGGATCAGGCCGATGACGGCAAAGGGGATGGCGAGGAAAAATACCGACCGCCAGCCAAAACCATCCACCATCAACCCACCGAAAGCCGGGCCAAGCGCCGGCGCCAACACCACGCCCACCGCGTAAAGCCCCATGGCAGAGCCGCGTTTTTCCGGCGGATAGACCATGAAAATGATTTGCATGCCCAAGGGTTGCACCATGCCGGCCGCGGCACCTTGCAGCACGCGGCCCAGTATCAGCGTGCCTTCTTCCGGTGCGAAGCCCGATAGCAGCGACCCAAAAATGAAAATAAGCATCGCCGCCGAATAGGTCAGCCGAAATCCAAAGCGATCCACCAGCCAGCCATTCAACAACATGGTGCCGGTGACGGAAGCCAGAAACGCGGTGGCCACAAGCTGCGCGTGATCCTGCCCCATGCCATAGGCGCCCATGATCTCTGGCAAGGCGACATTGGCAATGGTGGAGGAAAGGATCGTCGCAATCGTGCCGATCATCGCCGGGATCGTCACCATCCAGCGATAGGAATCGCCAAACCGCGCCGCCAGCACCGCCATTTCCGGCCCCGCCCAGGAAGCGCGGGGCGGTATGGGCGCGCCGGCGGTTGCTTCACTCACGGGCGGGGGTTTCCACCACCACCATCATGCCCGGACGGAGCGCGCCATTGGCCGGCGGATTTTCAAGCGCGATACGCACCGGCAGGCGCTGCGTGATTTTGGTGAAATTGCCTGAAGGGTTCGGGCTGGGCAGCAGCGCAAATTCGCTGGTGGCGGCGGCGCCCACGCGTTCCACGCGCCCGGTGAAGACGCGGCCCGGATAGGCATCCACCGTCACGCGCACTTCACGCCCAGGGCGGAAATAGCGGATTTCGGTTTCCTTCACATTGGCTTCCACGCGCACGCGGCGCGGATCATGCACCAGCATCACGCGCTGGCCAGGCGTGACATATTCGCCGGGGTCCACAAAAACCCTATCCACCACGCCATCAAAGGGCATGCGGATGGTGCGGTCTTCAATGTCAATCGCGATGCGCTGGCGCTGGGCGGAGATTTCGCGTTCCAGCGGTTCCAGGGCCGCGCGCTGATGGCGCAACACGCCCATTTCTTCCCGCGCCGCGCCGGCATTGGCCAACTGCGCTTCGGCGGTGCGGATATCAGCGGCGACTGCCAAAACGCGTTGCGTCGCGGATTCCAAAAGCGCGCGGGTTTGATCATGCCGCTGGCGCGTGGCGCTGCCGGTGCCGATCAGCATATTCGCGCGTTCATATTCGCTGGCGGCGAAAACGCGATCTGCCTCTGCGGCGGGTAGCGCAGCGCGGGCGGCTTCCAGCTTGGCGCGGGTGGCATCTTCCTGGCTGCTGGTCAGGCGGTCCACCATGGTGATGCGCGCATCAAGTTCTGCGCGGCGCGTGGCAAGGCTTGCCAAACGCGCATCCAATTCTTGCAAGGTCAGAGCTGAATCACGGCTATCAATGCGGATCAGCAAGGCGCCTTGGCGTGGTTCATCGCCGGCAATTACGGGCAATTCCATCACCCAACCCGGCACGCGGCTGGCAAGCGCGATCATATCCGCGGCGATGCGCGCATCATCCACAATCACATGCGTGAAATGCCGATAGATCCACTGCCCCGCGCCAGCCAGCAGCGCCAACCCGGCAGTGATTGCGGCAGCCAGGCGCAACCGCTTCAGCGCCGTATTGGGGCGCGTAGTCACCGGAGATGTTTTGGCGGGACCGATATCCATCACGCACCGCCTTCAGTACGCGCCAGGCCCTGCGCCACGCGATCCAACACGGAAAGGCACATGGCCAAATCTTCCTCCGGGATGCCTTCCAGGATTTCGGCGCGCACGGCGGCGGCTTCAGCTTCAATATTTTGCAGCACAGGGCGCGCGGCTTTGGTCAGATGGATGGTCTTGGCGCGGCGATCACCGGGCGCGGCGCGGCGTTCCACAAAACCCTGCGCTTCCAGCCAATCCAGCGTGCGGACCATGGTGGGGCCTTCCACCACCAATCGCCCAGCCAAATCCTTCTGCGTCACGCCATCGCCGCGCCGGGCGAGGCTCAGCAGCACCAACCAACGCGATTCCGTGAGGCCAAAGGGCAGGATGCGCTGATCCAGCCGCACGCGCCAACGCCGCGCAATCTGGGCAATGGCAACACCAAGCCGCCAGCGCGCTTGGGAAATGTCTGACCCATCGGGCATGGAAGGAAGGCTAATCCCGGATTGCCTAGGATGCAAATAGATAGGGTGCTATCCAATTTAGCCCGGTGGAGCGAGCACCTTATCCCGGTAATTGCACATGCCCCGCGCCGGGCAGCGCCAGCATTCCGGCGCCCGCGCCTTGCAGATGTAGCGCCCATGCAGGATCAGCCAGTGATGCGCATCGCGCAGCAATTCGGGCGGGCAGCGCTTCATCAGCCCTTCTTCCACCGCGCGCGTGGTCTTGCCTGGCGCCAGGCCGGTGCGGTTGCCGAGGCGAAAGATATGCGTATCCACCGCCATGGTATTCTGCCCAAAGGCCACATTCAGCACGACATTGGCGGTCTTTCGCCCGACGCCGGGCAGGGCTTCCAGCGCGGCGCGGTCATTCGGCACCTGCCCGCCATGGCGTTCCACCAGCTGCGCCGCCAGCGCCGCCACATTGCGCGCCTTGGCCTGCCATAGCCCGATGCGGCGGATGAAGGGGCCGATGCCTTCCGCCCCCAGCGCGGCCATGGCAGCGGGGGTGGGGGCGGCGGCAAACAGCGCGGGCGTGCATTTATTCACCGCCGCATCCGTGGTTTGCGCCGAAAGCACCACTGCCACCAGCAGGGAGAAATGGTCCGAGTAGAAAAGCTCCGTCTCCGGTGCGGGGTTGCCTTGGGCCAGGGCGCGCAGGAAGGCCTCGGCCTGGTCGCGCGCCATCAGGCGGGCGCGGCGGGGCGCGCGGGCAGAACCGTGATCGGGTTTCGCTTTGGGCATGGCGTTCTAGCGCCATTTTGACCTAAGTTGAGCGCCGATGACACCCCCCAGGGAAACCGTTCTGTTCGAAGCGATCTCCACCCCGCCGCAGAGCTTTACGGTGCGGGGCTTTCGTGTGTTGGCGGGGTTGTTGATTCTGGCGGCGGCGATTCTGGCGGCTATCTTCTTCGCGCTTGGCGCCTGGCCGGTGTTGCCCTTTATCGGCCTTGAAGTGGGCGCGGTGCTGGCGCTGCTAGTGTGGCATGCGCGGGCATCTCGGCGGCTCAGTGAAATGGTGCTGCTGACCGATGCCGGGCTTTCCATCCGCCATGTGGATCATCGCGGGCGCGTGGTGCGGCAGGAGATTGATGCCTATTGGGCCAAGGTGGAATGGGATGAGGCGGCACCGCGCGGCGGCAAGCTGCTGATCAAAAGCCGAAGCCGCGTTTTGGAAATTGGCCGGCACTTGACCGCGCCGGAAAAGGCCGAATTGGCGCATGCGCTGCGCGCTGCCCTGGCCCGCGCCCGCCGGCCGGATTTTGATAATCCGCAGTTGCGGGAATTTCAAAATGCTTCTCAAAGAGACGGCTTCACTCCTAAAAGAACGTTCTTTTAGAGTAAAATCCACTTTGAAGAGAGAAGTGTAGTGGCAGAGAACAATCCAAATTCCGGTCTTGAGGCTTTGCCCTACACTGTAGTCCGCATTCGTGCCGGAGATCCAAATAATTTGGCCACTTTTCATAGTGGTACAGGCTTTTTTTATGTTTTGAAAATTGGAGTGGTGGACGTACCTCTTATTGTCTCAAACAGGCACGTTCTCTGTGGAAAGACCTGGATAGAAATTGATTTCGCATCTGCGGACGGCCAAGGGGTCCGGATTTTCGGTCCCCCTTTGAAGGTACGCATCGAAGCAGGACAGCTACCGATTTTCGAGCATTCAGACCCATTGGTCGATCTTGCAGCGATCCCGCTGAATCCTTTGCTTGATTCGCTTGAAGGGTGCGGGAAAAAGCCGCACGCCCCGTGCTTAAGTCGCAGCTTGTTCATTCCCGATAACCAGCAGACCGTTCTACACGCGGCGACAAGCGTCCTAATGGTCGGATTTCCCAATGGAATTATGGATGAAGTCAATAACTTACCTGTTGTTCGACGAGGAACGCTAGCAACACACTATAAGGCTGACTATTTAGGCGCGACGAACTTCGTAGTGGATATCGCGGCCTTTGGTGGCTCCTCGGGATCCCCAGTCTTTGCTTATTTTGAGAACATGTTTACCGATGAAAAGGGTAATACCAATTTTTTTGGAGGGGTCATATTTCATTTGATTGGTGTGCTGCACTCTGGACCAATCATAACCGCCAATGGAAAAATAGTCCCTGCTCCCGTGCCTACGGGCTCCCATATCGCGCAAACAAACATGAGCATACACTTGGGTTATTGCGTGAAAGCATTTCGTATTGAAGAACTTAGATCAGTAATTGAGCCTCACGTGACGCAATGACTGGAGAAACCCTCGCGGGCACGAGTCATGGGTGCTCCCATGTACGCCAGGGCTGTGGCGGTTAACATCGGATCAACTAAGGTAAAATTCTTCTATTTCTTGAGGCTTTGCAAAGTTCACACCTCCGGACGTAGCTCACCATTCGTCAACCAAGATCTCTGACATTACCATGCACTAGCCCGCCCTACCTGTCGTTATGGGGTCCCCGAGCAAGTCTACTTTTTGGGGGCGGTCAGAATGAATTTCTCCCCTAGCGACGAACCCGCTCCACCCCGCCCTGCCGCGTATGGCCGCGCAATGCCATGCAGTCAAAATAGGTGCGACGCTGCGTCGTGACGATTTCATTGCGGAGCGCTTCTTCCTGCGCCTGAAACCCAATGAAAATACTATGCCGCAAATCCCTAAGCGCCGGGTCGCGCCGTGCTTCTTCCCGACACGCCGCAGCATCGGCGCTTGTGTCGGCTGGGAAGATATCTTCCCGAGATTGCCCGGCGCAGCCCATCACCGCCAAGGCCACCAGAAATGCTGCCGCTGTCTTCATGATGCCAACCAATCTTCGATCAGCCGACGCGCGATGGAATCAACGCGCGGCAGTGAAAAGCCAAGCTGCTGGTGATTGCGTAAATCATCGCGGCTGAACCAGCGCGCATCGCGCAATTCTTCAGGATCAATGGTGATGTCATCGCTCAAGCCCTCGGCATGGAAGCCCAGCATGATGGAAGACGGAAATGGCCAGGGCTGGGATGAATGATAGCGCACCGCGCCAACCCGCACATTGGTTTCTTCCTGAACCTCGCGCCGCACGGCTTCTTCCAGGCTTTCGCCCGGTTCCACAAAGCCGGCGAGCGTCGAATACATGGTGGTATTCGGGAAGCGCTGCGAATGGCCCAGCAGGCAGGAATCGCCGCGCACCACCAGCATGATCACGGCCGGGTCCGTGCGCGGGAAATGCTGCGCATTGCAGACTGTGCAGGTCATGGCATGGCCGGCGCTGCGCGGTTCACACACGCCGCCGCATACCCCGCAAAACCTGTGTTTGGTGCGCCAATGCATCAGGCCGCGCGCATGGGCCAAAACGCTTGCCTCACCGGGAGGCAGCAGGCCGGCAACTTGGCGGAGGTCAGCAAAGCTGCCCATTTCCGGCGGCAGCAGGGGAATCGGGTCATCCGCAGTGGAGCAATCCACGGCAAAGACCTGCCTGCCTTCCCATTCGCCCAACCAGGCCCAGGGCCCGCCCGCCATGCGGAGCGCGCCGGCGGCCTCACCGGTCAGCAGAACGGCCTGGGGGGCGCCTTCCGCCACGCCGCGCATCAAGTTACGGGCGCGCCAGACTGGGGCGAAAACCGTATTGGGATCGGCAAGGGCCACTTCAATGAAGGCGGAATCCTCTCGGCGATGGGATGCTCGGTCTAGCGGGCTGCCCGTATAGGCATTGGGTCGGCTGGCGGGGATGGAAAGCATGGAGGGAAACTGCCACGGGCCCCGGCGCTGGGCAACCAAGCCCCCCCATTGGCATTGGGGCGCCGGGACATGATATGGTGCTTTCGGAAGGTCGGCGGCGGACGGGCTCCTCGCCAACCCGGTCAGGTCCGGAAGGAAGCAGCCGTAACGGGTTCTTGCCCGGGTCGCTTGTCGGCCTTCCACCTTAGTTCTGAGAGACCGCGCCGCGCCATGGCTTCCGATATGTTCGGCTCCCCGATTGCTTCGCCTGGCGCCGAACCGCCAGAAGAAGAAGGCTTGCCCGAACCACCGGCGCCGGAAGGGCCGGGGCTATTTGGGGACCCGGCACCGGCACCGGCAGCAGTGGCGAAGCCCGCCGATCAGCCGGGCTACCGGGTGCTGGCGCGCAAATATCGCCCGACGAGCTTTGACGATCTGATTGGGCAGGATGTGCTGGTGCGCACACTGCGCCATGCTTTCGCGCAAGGGCGCGTGCATCATGCCTTTCTGCTGACCGGTGTGCGCGGTGTGGGCAAAACCACGACCGCGCGCATCATTGCCCGCGCGCTGAATTGCATTGGCGTGGATGGCAAGGGCGGCCCCACGGCGGACCCTTGCGGCGTTTGCCCGGAATGCAAGGCGATTCTGGCAGACCGCCATCCGGATGTGGTGGAACTGGACGCTGCTTCCAACAATAGCGTGGATGATGTGCGGGAATTGCGCGAAGCGCTGCGCTTCCGTGCGAGCCAAGGCCGGCAGAAGGTTTTTATTCTTGATGAATGCCATATGCTGTCGGGTGCGGCCTTCAACGCTTTTCTGAAGACGCTGGAAGAACCGCCTTCAGGTGTGACTTTCATTCTGGCGACAACGGAATTGCGCAAGGTGCCGATCACCATCCGCAGCCGCTGCCAAACCTTTGCGCTGCGCCGTGTGCCACAAGATAGCTTGGCGCAACATTTCACGCGGATTTGCGACAAGGAAGCGGTGACGGCGGAAGCCGATGCCCTGGCCATGATTGCGCGCGCTGCCGATGGTTCCGTGCGTGATGGGCTTTCCTTGCTGGATCAGGCGATTGGTCAATCAGGTGCTGCCGAAGTGCGCGCCGATGCGGTGCGCGACATGCTGGGCCTGGCGGACCGCGCCATGATCATTGATGTGATGGAAGCGCTGATGGGCGGGGATATTGCCGCAGCCCTCGGCATCATGGATCGCGCGCATGAATTGGGCGCCGATCCCCTGGTGATTTTGCAGGATTTGGCAGAGCTTTGCCATTTGCTGACGCGTTTCCGCGCGGCGCCCGCCTTGCGCCAGGATGGGTCTCTGCCGGAAGCTGAACGTGTGCGCGGTGCAGCTTTGGCGCAAAGGCTTTCCGTGCCGGTGCTGGGCCGCACCTGGCAGATGTTGCTGAAGGGCATTGGCGAATTGCAGCTTGAAGGCGCTGATCGTCGCGCAGCCGCGGAAATGGTGCTGATCCGCATTGCCCATGTGGCGGATATGCCAACGCCGGGTGATTTGGTGAAGCGCCTGACCGAAGCTGGGGAAATAGGTTCCGCCCCTCGCCCGGCACCAGGTGGTGGCGGCGGAGGCTTGCGCGCGGTGGCCGGTGGCGCGCCAGTGCGGGCCGAAGCGGCGCCAAGCCAGCCCGTGACCGCTCTGGTGCAGCCCTGCACTTGGCAGGAAATTGTGGCGCTGGCTTCCGGTGTGAAACCGCTATTGCATGCGCAGCTACGCCATAGCGTGCATCCGGTGCGCATTACGCCGGGGCGGCTTGAAATCAACCCGGAACCGGATGCACCGCGCGATCTGGCTGCGCAATTGACCGCGCTTTTGTCTGAGGCTACCGGCCAGCGCTGGACCGTGATCATCAGCCAGGAAGCCGGCGCACCGACGCTTGCCGCGCAAGGCAAGGAAGCCGAGGCTGATAGGCTTGCCACCGCGCGCGCGCATCCCTTGGTGCAGGCTATCCTTGCAGCCTTTCCAGGGGCCACAATTGAAGCGGTGCATGATGGCGCGGCGGATGCCTATGGGCTTTCGCGCGGCGCGGCCATGGCCGATGATGATGCGCGGGATTTCGCGCCACCCGATGCCGAACCCGCTTACGGCGATGACGAAACCCCTCCCAATGATTTTTAGGCGAAGGACACCATGAAGAACCTGGGCAATATGTTGAAGCAGGCGCAGCAGATGCAATCGCGCATGCAGGAAATGCAGGCCAAGCTGGAAGCCACCGAAGTGGAAGGCCAATCCGGCGGCGGCATGGTGGTGGTGCGCCTGACCGGCAAGGGTGATTTGCGCCGCGTGACGATTGATCCTTCGCTGATGAATGCGGACGAACGCGAAGTGCTGGAAGATTTGCTGGTCGCCGCCCATGCCGATGCCAAGCAAAAAGTGGAATCCACCATGGCGGCTGAAATGCAAAAAGCGACCGCCGGCATGAACCTGCCGCCCGGCATGAAGCTGCCCTTCTGAGCTTGCTTGCAGCCTGATGCTGCATAATGACCCGATCGAGCATTTGATTGCGCTGCTGTCGCGCCTTCCTGGCCTTGGCCGGCGCAGTGCGCGGCGTGCCGTGCTGAAAATGCTGATGGACCCGCAAGGCCAGATGCTGCCGCTGGCCGCCGCGCTGCGTGATGCCGCCAGCGCGGTGCAGCCCTGTGAAGTTTGCGGCAATCTGGACACCATCTCGCCCTGCGCCATTTGCCGTGACCCACATCGGGACAAGAAACTGGTTTGCGTGGTGGAAGGGGTTGCGGATCTTTGGGCCCTGGAACGCGCCCATGCGCATCATGGGTTGTATCATGTGCTGGGCGGGATGCTTTCCGCGCTTTCTGGCACCGGGCCGGAAGATTTGGCCATTCAGCCGTTGCTTGCGCGGATGGAACAGGATGGCATTGCTGAAGTAATTCTGGCCTTGCCCGCAACGGTGGAAGGGGCGACCACCGCGCATTACGTGACGGATCGCCTGAAGCCGAGTGGTGTGGCCATCACGCGCCTTGCGCAGGGTGTGCCAATCGGTGGTGCGCTTGACGTGTTGGATGATGGTACCTTGGCTACCGCGTTGAAGGCGCGCCGGCCTCTCTGACAAGGCTTTCACCGCGCCGGGGTTACATCTTGCGCGCGGGTTCTTTCATCCACGCGCGCGTCATGGGCGAAGCCACGCCGCATCGCCCAGATGTTCTTCTGCAAATGGGTGGAGATGATGCCGGCATCTTCCACCACCACGCGCGTTGCCTGACGCAGCAGGGCTTCGCGTTTTGCCGGGTCCAATTCCCGTGCGGCTGATGCCAGCAGCGTATCAAATTCCGGATTGGAATAACGCCCGCGATTGACCGAACCGGTGCCACGCGCGCGATCATAAGTCGCGGCAATGGAACGCAGCCCCGCCATGGGCTCACCCGTTGAGCTGCCCCAGGAAACCAGAAACACCGAAAATTCCTGGCGTGAGGCGCGCGCGATAAAGCTGGCATAAGGCGCCACATCCACCTGAGTGCGAATGCCAATCCGCGTCCACATTTGCCCGACCGCCTGCGCGATGCGCGCATCATTCGGATAGCGGTCATTCGGCCCATGCAGCGTCAGGCGGAAGCCATTCGGATAGCCTGCCTCCGCCAGTAATTTCCTGGCCTGGTCGGGATCAGCGCGTGACACCGCGAGTTCCGGCACATAGCCAAAAGCACCTTCCGGCATCACCTGGCGCGTCGTACTCGCAGCCCCTTCCATCACGCGTGCCACGATCGCGGGGCGATCAATGGCAAGCGAAAGCGCCTGGCGCACGCGCGCATCCCGCAGCGGATTACGCGCGAATGGCTTGCCATCATGATCCGTGATGAAGGGCGTTGGCCCATCACGCATGTGATCCAGCGCGAAATAGATGAAGCGCATGCTGTCTATTTCGCTCATTGTGATGCGCTGATCACGCCTGAGCCGTTCGATATCCGAGGTCGGCACCTGATCAATGATATCTATATCACCCGCCAGCAGCGCTGCCGTGCGGCCCGCATCATTCGTGATCATGCGGTAATCCACGCTCTGCCAGGCGGGGCGACCGCGCCAATGCCCATCAAAGCGTTGCAATTCAACGCGATCCCCAGACCGATAGGCCATCATGCGATAGGGTCCGGTGCCAATCGCGGCACGGCCAGCATTGAAATCTTCGGTCGTCGCACCTTGATGTGTTTCGCGGTCAAGCATTGGCACTTGCGCCAGATCGGTCGGCAATAACGGCGCCGGACCCTTGGTGCGGAAGCGCAGCGTGCGGGAATCAATAATCTCAACGCCAGTAATGGATTGGGTATAGGTGCGGAAAGACCCTGGGCTATTCACCACCAGCGGAATGCGTTCCAGCGTGAAGGCCACATCCTCGGCGGTGAAATCAGAACCGTTATGAAAGCGCACGCCGCGGCGGAGCGTGAATTCCCAGGCATCCTCCCCCACCGGTTTCCAGCTTTCCGCCAGGGAGGAAGTCAGCCGCGCCTTGGAATCTGTCTCCAATAAATTATCGAATACCATGGATGCATAGGCGTTATTGGGCGAGATATTGTGGAAATGCGGATCAGCCGAGGTGATCTGCGCACCCACCCCCATGCGTAGATTCTGCCCGTAGGCAGGGAAAGAAGCGACAAGGGCAGCAAGCAGCAGGCGCTTCATGACGGCACTTCCTTCAGCTTAAAAGATAGGCCGCGCCAGAGCGGGCGCAGATGGCACGAATATGCTTGTCCAAAGCAGGCGGCACGGGAATACCGAGTTTCAGGCGACGCTGGCGTTCGGCATCTTCCGGATCACCCGCGACAAGAACGGGCTTGGCGGGATCCGCCGCTGGGGTCGCGTGCAATTCATCAATCACCGCATCCAGATCGGCTTCGAATTCACCTGGCGCGCGGAAGGCGCCGGGATCAATCGCCATGAAGAAATGGCCGATGTCATCGGGGTCGTTTGGCTTTTGCGTGCGATTGCGAATGGGGGAGAAGGAAGACCCAACCAGCGTGCCACCCAAAATATGCACCATCATCGCAAGGCCATAGCCCTTATGGCTGGCCATTTCCGGCGATCCACCCAGCGGTGACAATCCGCCCAATGGTTCCTCATGCAAAATCTTCATGCCGCGCTTGGCATCCGTGATGGGATTGCCCGCGCCATCCACGACCCAACCGGCTGGCATGGCGCGTTCATTCAAATCATAGACCTTCACCTTGCCTGCCGCTGTTGTGGTGGTTGCCATATCCAAGACGAAGGGCAGGTTACGCCCCGCAGGTGCCGCGAAGGCGATGGGGTTGGTGCCCAGCACCGGCTTCGCGCCGCGTGTTGGCACCATGGTCACGCCGCGTGTGGCGCTGGTGACCAGACCAATCGCGCCGCGCCGTGCCGCGATGCGCGCATAAACACCAGCCGCGCCAAAGTGATGCGAATTACGGACGCCCACCACGCCAATGCCGGCCTCCTTCGCCATATCCACGGCCAGATTCATGCCATAGGCGGACACCGGATGGCCGAGCCCCGCACCGGCATCAATCAGCGCGGTGCAGGCGGTGCGGCGTTCGATTTTGGGCCGCGCATTGATTTTCAACTTGCCTTCCTGCAGGCGCTTTTCATAGGTCATCAGCATGGAAATGCCGTGACTATCCACACCGAACAGATCGGTTTCCGTCATGGCTTCCGTGGTGGTGGCAGCCAGATCTGGCTCCATCCCCCAGGACAGCAGAATGGCTTCAATTTGTGCGCGAACCTTATCAGCGGCGACATCCATGGCGCTGCCCCCGTTCAGGCGCTGGCGCGCAAAAAGGGATTGGTCAAATGGCCAATGCCGGTGATTTCAATATCCACGACATCGCCGCATTTCACATCGGGCGAAACACCATCCGTGCCCATCCAGATCACATCACCGGGATAAAGTGTCAGATAGCGTGTCATGGCCGCGATGAAGACCGCGGTTGAAAACAGCATATGGCCGGTTTCGAAGGTCGTGGTGAGTTCGCCATTCAGCCGCACATTGGTCCGCGCGGCTTCCATATCGAAATCGGTTTCGATCCAGGGGCCCATGGGCTTGAAGGTATCGGTATTCTTGGAACGCCAGAAGGTGCGGTCGCTTTTCTGCCAGGTGCGTTCACTCACATCATTGCCAATGGTCCAACCCATGACGCAGCTTAGCGCCTCGGCCTCTGACAGGTTTTTGGCCTTCTTGCCGATCACGGCGACGACTTCGCCTTCATAGTGAATCTTTTCGGTCGCATCGGTGGGGATGATCACGGTCTCCCCATGCGCAATCAGCGCATTGCTGGCGCGGTAGCCCATATCGGGCTTGGTCGGGATATTCGGTACTTCGCCGCGCTTGGCCGCACCTTCCTTCACATGTTCCACATAATTCAGCCCGGCGCAGTAGAAGGTGCGCGGCATCACCGGCACCTCGATCTTCACCGCGGCAAGATCATGCTTGCGGCTGGTTTTTTCATAGCCCTCAAAAGGGCTGCCGGAGACTTCCAGAATGCGGTCCCCTTCCAGAATCCCATAGCGGGTGCGGTCTTCGGCGGTGAAGCGAATCCAGCGCATGATTAGGCCCCCTTAGGCTGCCAGCGCGCGCTGGATGAAATCGGATTGGAACACGCGATCCGCCATGACCTGGCAGCGCTTCATTAGCCGATGTTCATTCGGCCCGTAATCCGGCAAGGCGTTGTGCAGCGTGCCGAGGTTATCCCAAATCAGCACATCACCCACGGTCCAGACATGGGTATGCAGGAAGCGCGCTTCCAACTGATGCGCGAACAGCTTTTCCAAGACAGCATCGCTTTCGGCTTCCGAAAGTTCATTGATGCGGATGGCATAGCCGGGGTTGCAATACAGCACCTTCCGCCCCGTGATCGGATGCGTCATGAAAACCGGATGCACGGAAGGCGGGCGCTTGGCGCGTTGTTCGGGTGTCAGCGGCGGGCGGGTACTCCCAGGGCGCTTGCACATATTGTCCCAGAATTTGTTGAAATCATGCGTCGCCGTCGCGTTGGCCAGCTTTTCCTTCAGCGTCGGATCAAGCGTTTCATAGGCCAAATGCATATTGGCAAACACCGTATTGCCCAGCGGCTTGCCATCCCGATGCGGCACCTGATGCGCGTTCAGCACATTCACAAAGCCCATCGTGTCGCGATAGGACATATCCGTGTGCCAATCCTGCCCCGCATCGGCGAGGCCAATGGGCTGCCCGTTTTCAACAATGTTGGAAAGAATGCCCACTTCCGGCACATTGGCATCCTGGAATTTACCGGTCAGCGAGGTTTGAATACTGCCAAAGCGCAGCGAGAAATCGCGCAGCGCCGGCGGTTCCAGCAATTGCCCCGGAAAGCGTAGCACGCCCCTTGCGCCGAGCGCGCGCAGGATGCCGGCGAAATCCTTATCCGAAAGCGGCTTGGACAAATCCACGCCGGTGATGGTGGCGCCCAGCACCGAATCATTATCCGTGACAGTCAGCATGGTATACCCCTTCTGCATGCGGGGAAGCGCCTGGCGCGCGGCTGCACGCGCAACGGTGTTATGCTTCCCCCGGCTTTGTCTCTGGTGTCGGATGCTGGCACCGCTTGGCCGCCCACGGCAAGGGCAGCGGCTTGGCGATCCGCCCGCAAGGGCGCATCCTGCCGCGTGACAGGGGGGCAGGCGCCATGCGTTTTGCAGGACAACAGGTTGTGATCACCGGCGCTGCCGGGGTTTATGGGCGCGGGCTGGCGGAGGCTTTTGCGCGGGAAGGCGCGCATCTGCTGCTCAGCGATGGCGATGCCGCCGCGCTAGCTGCGCTCGCCAATGCGCTACCGCCGGGTCGAGCCGTATTGCATCCTGCGGATTTAACTGATGATGCCGCGCTGGATGGGTTGATCGCCGCCGCAACCGGCAAGGGCGCGCCGCAGGTACTGATCAACAATGCCGGCATCTATCCCTTCATTCCGCTGATGGATGTGACCGGCGCGGAATGGGACAAGATCATCAGCGTGAATACCCGCGCGCCTTTTCGCCTTATGCAGGGCATTGGTCGCGCCATGTCCGCGGCGGGGCGGGGTTCCATTGTCAATGTTACTTCAGCGGCAGCGGAAGTGCATCGCGGCAATGGCGTGCCTTATGGTGCTTCCAAATGCGCGCTGGAATATCTGACGCGGGCTTTTGCGCTGGAACTCGGCCCCTCGGGCGTGCGGGTGAATAGCGCGCGGCCTGGCTTCGCCGAGGGCAGCGCCGGCAATCCCATGCCGGCAGGCTATGCAGAGGCGATTCGCGCGCGGTCCTTGCTCGGTGCGCTTGGTACGCCGGCGGATTTCGCGGCGGGTGTGATGTTCCTTTGTTCCGAGGAGGCGCGCTTCATGACGGGTGCGGTGCTCGATTGCGGGGGTGGTGGCCATATCAATCGTCGCGCCGGTGCGGCAACCGCGGCGCGGGGCTGAAATGCAGTATTGAAAAGGGAAGATAGCATGATGGATCAGATCAAGGCCGAATTGGCGCCAACGGGTGTGTTGCGCGCCGGTATCAATATGGGGAATTTCCTGCTGGTGACGAGCCGCGCGGAAAATGGCGATCCCGCCGGCGTTTCGCCCAGCATGGCGCGTGCGATTGCCGATACGCTGGGTGTGCCCGTGCAATACGTGCCCTTCGCGCGCCCTGGTGATTTGGCCGATGCGGTGGATAACAACGTCTGGGATATCGGCCTGATCGGCGCTGAGCCGCAGCGCGCGGAGAAAATCGCCTTCACGGCTGCTTATGTGGAAATTGAAGCGACTTACATGGTGCCACCCGGTTCCCCCATCACGAAAATGGAGGAGGTGGATCGCCCCGGTAATCGCATCGCGGTGACGGCGCGCGCGGCGTATGATCTTTGGCTGGAACGCAATATCCATCAGGCGAAGCTGATCCGCTCCGCCACGCTGGATGCGGCGTTTGAACAATTCGCCGCCGAGAAGCTGGAGGTTTTGGCGGGGCTTCGCCCGAAGCTGCTTTCGGATATTGAAAAAATGCCCGGCGCGCGGATTCTGGACGGCCAGTTCACCGCCGTGCAGCAGGCAATAGGTACCGCCAAGCGCAATACGGCGGCTGCGGCTTTCCTTGCGGATTTTGTCGAAAAGGCGAAGGCGTCCGGCCTGGTGGCGCGCTTCATTGCCGAACATAAGGTGCGTGGGCTTTCGGTGGCACCGCCGGCCTGAACGGCCTTACTGATGTGACGGCGCAGCGGGCGGCAATGCCCGCGACACCCTTTGTTACAATACGGCGCCTCTCCGGCAGCCATATTCTATCTTGACGCATATCAACGCTGGTTTGCGCGGCCCGCGATACCCACATGAACCGGCGGTAGGGTTTTGCTCCCTGCTGCCAAAACCAAACAAACGCCATCGCGGGAAAGTGACCCGAAAGATGCGCGATAGCCGGAGAGATCTTAATGAGCTTTGCCAGTATTCTGACCCACCTTGACCCTGCCATGGCGGCGCAATCGGAAGCCGTAGCCACAACACCTCTTGCCCTGGCGGAAGCCTTTTCCGCCCATCTGACAGCCTTGATTTTTCCGATTGATAGCGCGCTTACTGCGCCCTCACCGGCGGATGATGCGGCTCGGCAAGCTGAAGACCGCGTCGCCGATGCATTTGCCGCAGCGGCGCAGCGCCGCGGTGTTGCGTATCAGACCAAAAAGCGCACCAGCTTCGCCTATGGCAATGGGGAAGCCTTTGCGGATCATTTGCGGGTCAGCGATCTGGCAGTGCTTGCCCAGGAAGGCGCCCCGGGCATCGGGCTGCAGATTCTGCAGCAGGCGGCAATTTTCGATTCTGGACGGCCGGTGCTGCTGGTGCCTAAGGCGCGGCCCTTGTCGGGCATGCCGCGACGCATTCTGGTGGCTTGGGATGCGAGCCCGGCTTCGGTTCGGGCCATCCATGCCGCGCTTCCGCTGATACGGGGTGCAGATGAGACCATTATCGCGACCGTAAGCGATGACAAGGAAATCCGCCCGGGACAATCCGGGATTGAGTTTGCCCATCTGCTCGCCCGCCATGGCGGCAAGCCGCGCTTCATGGCCTTGCAGCGTGGCAGCGGGGGTGTTCTGGAGCGTCTTTTGGCGGCGGCCGCGGATACGGAATCAGATATGCTGGTGATGGGCGCGGTGCGGCATTCACCGCTGCGCAACCTGGTGCTGGGCAGCGCCACATCGGAAGTATTGGCCGTCGGGCCGAAGCTTCCGATGTTGCTCGCCGCCTGAAAAGGGCAAAGGACATCCAGGCGCCAGGGGTGTGGGGAAAGGGGCGGCGCAAGGTTGCCCCTCTCCGTTCGGCTGCGTATTTAGGCGTCCTCATGGTTACCTTGATTCGCCTTTTGCCGCTTTGCTTCGCTCTGCTTGCCCTGCCCGCCCTGGCGCAACAGCGCCCGGCTGCGCCTGCGCAACCCCCCGGCCCGCGCCAGCTTGGCGCCTTCCGGGATTGGACGGCGGCGACCTACCAGGAAAACGGCCAGAAAATCTGCTATGCCTTCACCCGTGCCAGCAAGACCGAACCGAACCGCCAGGGGGTGGTGCTGACCGTGACGCATCGCCCGGGCGGGCGAGACGTGGTCGCGATCACTGCCGGCTATGCCTATCCGCGCAATGCCGAGGTGACGGTTGCGATCGGCCAGACCAATTTGCCCTTCTATACCGGCGGCAATTCCGCCTTTGCGCGTGATGGCGCGGCGGCGGTGGCCGCCATGCGCGGCGGCAATCGCGCCACGGCACGCGGCCCGGCTGCCGGCGGGCGCGGCACAGCGAATGACCAATTCAGCCTGGCCGGCTTTTCCGCCGCTCATGACGCGATTTCGCGTGAATGCCCGGAACGGCGATGAATAGCGCTGTCCTTGACCTGAACGAAGCCGAACGCGCGCGGATATTGGCCAAGGCTGCGGCCTTCGCCCCGCCACCCGCGACGCTGCCCGATGGCAGGCGCGACCTTGTTGGCCTTTCGCGCGAGGAACTGGCCGCGGAAATGGTCGCGCTTGGCGAAAAGCCCTTTCGCGCAAAACAGCTTTGGCATTGGATCTATCATCAGGGTGAAACCGATTTCGCCCGCATGAATACAATCGCCAAGCCCATGCAAATGAAGCTTGCAGAGCGCTTCGCGGTGGGCCGCCCAGAAGTGGCCACGCAGCAGGATAGCGCGGATGGCACGCGCAAATGGTTGTTTCGCTTCCGCGACCAGCAGCAGGTGGAAACGGTCTATATCCCCTCAGCCGATGAGGATCGCGGCGCCGTCTGCATTTCAACGCAAGTTGGCTGCACGCTGTCCTGTCGCTTTTGCCATACCGGCACGCAGGCTTTGGTACGCAATCTGGGGGCGGCGGAAATCGTTGGCCAATTCATCGCCGCGCGCGATTCCTATGGCGAATGGCCAAGCCCCAAGGATGGCGTGCCGCGGCATCTTTCCAATATCGTGGTCATGGGCATGGGCGAGCCGCTCTATAATTATGAGAATGTCGCCAAGGCGCTGAAGATCGTGATGGATCATGAAGGCATCGGCCTGTCGCGCCGGCGCATCACGCTTTCCACATCCGGTGTTGTGCCCATGATGGATCGCTGCGGCGCGGAATTGGGCGTGGGGCTTGCGGTTTCTCTGCATGCGGTGACGGATGATTTGCGGGATGAGATTGTACCGCTCAATCGCAAATACCCGATTGCGGAGCTTCTGGCGGCGTGCCGGCGCTATCCAGGCGCTTCCAATGCGCGGCGCATCACGTTTGAATATGTCATGCTGCGCGGGGTAAATGATTCTGAGGCAGAGGCGCGGGAATTGGTGCGGTTGATCAGCGGCATGCCAGCGAAGGTGAATTTGATTCCCTTCAACCCCTGGCCAGGTAGCCCCTACAAGACCAGCACATCGGAAGCGATTCACCGCTTTGCCGATATTCTGAATGCGGCAGGCTATGCCAGCCCCATTCGCCGCCCGCGCGGGCGCGATATTCTGGCGGCCTGTGGGCAGTTGAAGACGGAAAGCGAAAGAAGGCGGAAGGCCTAAAACCACAAGATGTTGCGGGTGCGTAAAAAGCCACCTTGAAAAAGAACAAAACAGCAACTAACTGGTGGCCTTAGCCGCGCATCATGCTGCGGCGGTATGGAGAAAGTAGATATGTTAACATTTGGGTGGGGGGCGGAATCGGTCGCGGATGGTTTCTCGTCATCAAGCAGGCTTTATTTGATTCGCGCTAGGTGGAATGGGCATCGTGTTTTGTGTGCGGTCAGGGAGGAAGTCATAGAAGATATCTTGCGCGTTAAGTTGCCAGCCGATCAGTGCGCCCTGTCAGACGAAGCCACCGAACTGCTGCGTGCGAAATTTCTGACCGTCGTGACGGAGGAAAGACTTTTTTCACAGATAGGTTCGACTCAGATGCCAGGATTCGTTCTATCAGTGCACGATTTTTAAGGAATCTGGATATGCTCCACCAAATCAGTTCATCAGAGTGCTGGTTCCAGAACTGTATTTGGTGGAGCTTTGGACAACCAAATCTCTCAACTGATGAGGCACTGAGAACTTCTCCGAGAAGTTAGATTGGATCAATTTTCCAATTCGCTGTCCCAGTACAGATAATCCCGCCAGCTTTCATGCAAATAATTGGGCGGGAAGGACCGGCCATTTTCCTGCAATTCCCAGCTTGTCGGCTGGCGCGGCGCCTGGCGCGGGATCATGGCGCATTCGCGCGGCAGACGATTGCCTTTCCGCAAATTGCACGGCCCGCAAGCGGTAACCACATTATCCCATGACGTGCGCCCGCCGCGTGAACGCGGGATCACATGATCAAAGGTAAGGTCCGGCGTGGGATAGCCGCCGCCGCAATACTGGCATTCGAAGTGATCACGCAGGAAAACATTGAAGCGCGTAAAGGCGGGACGGCGCGCGGCGGGGATGAATTCCTTCAGCGCAATCACGCTGGGCAGGCGCAGCGCGAGCGATGGGGAATGCACTTCCACATCATATTCATTCAGCACTGAAACACGGTCCAGAAACACGGCCTTGATGGCATCCTGCCAGGACCAGATGGACAGCGGAAAATAGGAAAGCGGGCGGAAATCCGCGTTCAGAACAAGCGCGGGATAGGCATTCGCCCCCGCGAAGGTACCGCCATCTGGCAAGCCTCGCTCCTTCCAGCGTGGCGCCACAGCATAAGGGGGAACTGATCGACGGGAACCCCCAGATGTAGTGGTGACGCCGCGACTGGAGAATTCATGACATGCGCCGCGCCGCGCCGCAAGCCATCCGTGGCAGGTTTCATCTGCCTGCAACATGCCCAAGGCTGCGTGCCAGCAACGCCGTGCCGGCGGCAAGCCCGGCATCATCCAGCCCATGCGCCAGATCGGGGCGCAGCAGCAGCTCGCAAGGGACATCCTGGCTTAGCAAAAGCCGCGCGGCCTGGCGGCTGGCCATGGCGGGAACCACCTCATCCGCTTCGCCATGCACCAGCAGCACGGGCGGGCAGGCGGTGACTTCGGCGGCGAAGCTATCCGGCCCCAAAAGCGCACCGGAATAGGCCAGGATGCAGGCCGGCGGCGGCACCGCGCCGCGCAGTCCCGCAAAAAGCGCGACCATCGCCCCCTGGCTGAAGCCCATCAGCGCCAGCCGGTCTCCATCAAGGCCAAGTTCCGCCAGCTTCGCGCGGGTGAAATCACCAAGAATCGCTGCGGCGTTGCGCAGCCCGGCTTCCATGCGAGCCGGAGTCCGGTCCGCGATGTCGAACCATTGCCGGCCAAAGGGCGCGCCCTGAAAAGGGAAGGGCGCATGGGGGGCGATGAAAAGCGCATTGGGCAAGGCCTCGGCCCAGACCGGGGCAAGGTCAATCAGGTCAAAGCCATCGGCGCCCACGCCATGCAGCAGCAGCACGAGCGAATCGGGCTTGCCACCCGAAGCGGGGCCATATTGCGGGCCTTCCAAGGCTTTCATCCGGGATTCTCCCCTTGCTTGCGATACGCTTCGCCCGCTACCCGGCGCAAGCCATGGATGCAACGCCAGAAATCACGCGCTTCGCGCCGAGCCCGACGGGGTATTTGCATCTGGGCCATGCGCGGGCTGCGCTATTTGCCTGGCGCCGTGCGCGGGCTACCGGCGGGCGGTTCTTGCTCCGGATCGAGGATATAGATACCACCCGCTGCCGCCCGGAATTTGAAGCCGCGCTCCTGGAAGATTTGCGCTGGTTGGGCGTGGATTGGGATGGCACGCCGCGTCGGCAATCCGCGCATTTCGCTGAATATCGCAAGGTTTTGGATGGGCTGGCGGCGCGCGGCCTGGTCTATCCCTGTTTTTGCACCCGCGCCGATATTGCGCGCGAAGTGGCCGCCGCGGGTGCCGCGCCGCAAGGCCCGGATGGGCCGCTTTACCCGGGGCTTTGCCGTGATTTGCCAGGGGCTGAGGCCACGCGCCGCATCGCCGCCGGGCAGCCCTATGCGCTGCGCCTGCACATGGCGCGCGCTTGTGAGGCCGTGCCCGGGCCATTGCAGGCGCATGAGGAAAATGAAGGCTGGCACACGTGCCGGCAAGAGGTTTTCGGCGATGTTGTGCTGGGGCGAAAGGATGTGCCGGCATCCTATCACCTTTGCGTCACGCATGATGATGCGCTGCAAGGGGTTACGCTGGTGACGCGCGGAGAGGATCTGAAGCCGGCCACTGATTTGCATCGGCTGCTGCAAGCGCTGATGGGCTGGCCCGCGCCGCGTTATGCGCATCATCCTCTGATGCGGGATTCGGCGGGGCGAAGGCTTGCAAAACGCGATGGCGCGGAAAGCCTGCGCGCCTTGCGGGAGAGGGGCGTCAGTGCCGCTGAGGTGCGGACGATGGCGGAGGCCGGCTGACTATCCAGGTTCCCCCATCACTGGCGTGCCGCCACATTTCTGCATCAGCGCGAAAACTTCCTGCACTGCGGCTTCAATCGCGGCCAGATCCGTGCCCTTCGCCACCACGGCTACACCGCCGCCACCGCCCTGGCGGTAATAGGGGTAGGAACCGATATCCAAATCCGCATGGCGCTGCTGAATGGCGGAAAGCCCGTCAGCAATGGCGCCTTCCACCACGCCATGCGCATGCACGCTGCGCGACAGAATGGGCGGGCCGCCTTGCAGGCGCGGGGCGAGTGCTTCGAACATGGATTGCATGATGCGCGGCACGCCCGCCATCACATGCACATTGCCGATGGTATAGCCGGGCGCGATGGACACCGAATTCTCGATCAGAATCGCGCCGCGCGGCATGGTGGCCATGCGTTGCCGCGCCGCGTTGAAATCTCCGGGCGGGTTTTGCTTGGCGTAATAGGATTCCAACGCGTGCCACGCATCCGGCTGCGGTTCCCAGGGCACGCCAAAGGCGCGCGCGACGCATTCGCTAGTGATGTCATCATGCGTTGGGCCAATGCCGCCGGTGGTAAATACGTGGTCGAACTTCGCACGCACTTCATTGACCGTATTGATGATCACTTCCGGCACATCGGGGATCACGCGCACTTCCTTCATGGGAATGCCGATTTCGCCCAAGCGTGTCGCCAGGAATTGCAGATTGGCATCCCGGGTGCGGCCGGAAAGCACCTCATTGCCGATGATCAGCAGGCAGGCGGTCGGGTTCGGCATGGGTGTCTCCTTATCGTGCGGCGTAAGCTCAAAGGAAATCGCGCAGCATGGCAACCAGGGGGATATCGGCGGGCGGCATGGCGTAATCACCAAGCCGCGCAGGCCGCACCCAGGCGAGCGCCTGGCCTTCCATGGCCGTCACCTGCCCCTGCCAGCGCCGGCACAAATAAAGCGGCATCAGCAGATGGAATTTTTCGTAGGTGTGCGACGCAAAGGTGAAGGGGCCAAGGCAGGCGGCACTGACATCAATGCCCAATTCTTCGCGCAATTCGCGGATCAGCGCTTCTTCCGGGGTTTCGCCTGGCGCCACCTTGCCGCCGGGAAATTCCCACAAGCCGGCGAGTGGCTTGCCTTCCGGCCGGCGCGCCAGCAGCACGCGGCCTTCGCCATCAATCAGCGCCACCGCCGCCACCAAAAGTGTGGGCTTGCCGGCAGCGGGCACGGGTTCCACCGGCGCCACTGCTTCCACGGCGATATCCATGCGTGTGGCGCTGAACAGCCGCACCGGCATGAGCCCGCCGCGCGAGATGAATTCCTGGCTGCCTGCGCCGCTTTCCTTGAAGCCGATGCGCCGGAGCACCGCCGCCGAGCGTTCATTATCCACGAGCGCCGATGCCACCAGCCGATCAATATCAAGATTAGCCAGCGCCCAATGCGCGAGGCGCCCCGCCGCTTCCGGCCCCAACCCCTGCCCCCAATGGCGCCGACCGATCCAATAGCCAAGCTCAGCCTCTCGCGGGTTTTTGGGATCGAGCGTCAGGCCAACACAGCCAAGCAGGGCTTCCGCGCCATCCTGCTGCTGCGTTACCGCCAAATGCCAGGCGGTGCCGGCGGAGATTTGCGCGCGGGTCGAAGAAATCCATTCATCCGCCAAATCGCGCGGATAGGGGAAGGGCACCCGGGCCAGGGTTTTCGCCACTTCCCAATCATTCACCAACCGATGCAAGTCAGCTGCATCATCGGCGCGCAAGGGACGAAGCCGCAAGCGTTCTGTCGTTAGTGGCGCAAAGCTATCTTCCATGGCAGCGCTGCGGCGCGTCAGCTCCGGTAGCTGCCATTGATGTCAATATAGCCATGCGTCAGATCGCAGGTCCAAACCGTGGATTTGCCCTTGCCAAGGCCGATATCCACGGTGATTTCAACTTCGCGCCCCTTCATATGCGCGACCACCGGCGCTTCATCATAGCCATCCACCACGCCGCCATGGCGCGCCATCCAAACGCCGCCGACATTGACCGAAAGCTTGTCGCGATCTGCGGGCTCCCCCGCCTTGCCAACCGCCATGACAATGCGGCCCCAATTTGCGTCTTCCCCCGCAATCGCGGTTTTGACCAAGGGCGAATTGGCGATGGACATGGCAATGCGATGCGCCGAACGCGCCGTGGTGGCGCCCGTCACGTTGATCTGGATCAGCTTCTGCGCGCCTTCACCATCACGCGCCACCATCAGCGCCAATTCCATCAGCACTTCATTCAAGGCGCGCGCGAAATCCTTCAACACCGCGCCACCTTCCGCCGGCACGCGCGGATGCTTGGCGGTGCCTGTGGCAAACACCATCACGGTGTCGGAAGTGGAGGTATCGGAATCCACCGTCACGCAATTGAAGGAACGATCAACGCCCTTCTTCAGCAGCGCCTGCAAGGCGCCAGCGGGGATTTTCGCATCGGTGGCCAGGAAGGAAAGCATCGTCGCCATATCCGGCGCGATCATGCCGCTGCCCTTGGCGATGCCGGCGATGGTGACTTCCGCTTCCCCGATGCGCGCCTTGCGGATGGCGCCTTTCGGGAAGGTATCCGTCGTCATGATGGCTTTAGCCGCGCCCTGCCAATCGCGTTCCGCCGCGCTGTCAAAAATGCGCGGCAGGGCGGCGATCAGTTTTTCCGTCGGCAGTTTTTCGCCAATCACGCCGGTGGAAGCCAGGAACACTTCCTTCGGCTTGCACCCAAGAATCGCGGCAGCGGCCTTGGCGGTTTCCTCACAGGTTTGGCGCCCGGCGCGGCCCGTGAACACATTGGAATTGCCCGCCGTCACCACCAGGCCACGCGCCTTGCCGCCAGGGAGCGCCGCGCGGCACCAATCCACCGGCGCGCCGGGGCAGCGATTGCGGGTGAAAACCCCGGCCACTGTCGTCCCCGACGGGAAGGCCATCACGGTCACATCATCGCGATCCTTGTAGCGAATCGCCGCGCGGCCTGATGCCACGCGCACCCCCGGCACCGCCGGCATTTCCGGCAGGGGCAGGGCGAGAGGGGAAGCGGGGATATCATGTCCGGCCATGGGATTTCTCCGAAATTAGCGGCGGGTAGGGGCGGCGGGGCGGCCCGCCGGGGCAGCGGGCGGTTCCGCCGCATCTATGGCGCGCGGGGTCGAGCCATCCAGATTGAAACGCTCGATCTTCGCCGTGCTGCGGGCGCGTTCCACCAGGGCATTGATTTCGCCTTCAAACAGCCGCTGGCGCAGCGCTTCCCGCGCTTCTTCAAAGCTTGGCGGCGCTGAGGCGCGGCGTTCATCCACACGAATGATATGCCAGCCAAAGGGGCTGCGCACGGGTGCGGCACTCATCTGCCCCGCCTGAAGCGCAAAGGCCGCTTCGGCGAATTCCGGCACCATGTCGCCGCGCTTGAAGAAGCCAAGATCACCGCCTTCCCGCGCGCCGGGACCGGCGGAACGGCGCTGCGCCACAGCGTTGAAATCAGCCCCGGCGCGGATTTCGGCCAAGGCTTCGCGCGCTTCCGATTCGGTCGGCACCAGGATGTGACGGGCGCGCACTTCTTCTTCTGCCGGGCGGGCGCGGATTTCGGCATCATAGGCAGCGCGGATGCGTTCTTCCGTGACACGCCCGGCCAATTCGCGGGACAGATAGGCCTGCTGCAATTCCTGTTCTTCGGCGCGGCGGAGGCGGGCGCGCACCGCTTCATCCTTGTCCAGCCCCGCGCGGCGGGCGGCAGCGGCCACGGCACGCCCCGCGATCATTTGATCAAGCAGCAGGGGATAGAGCATTTGCGGCGGCGCGCCGCGCAATTCCTCTGGCAATTCCTGGGCGGCATTGGCAAGGTCTGAAAAGCGAATCTCCTCCCCATCCACCTTGGCCACGATCGGGTCGGCGGGTGGGGGGGGCGCGGCGGGCTGGGCCAAGCCAGGCTGGGCAAAAGTCACCCCCAGCAGCAGCGCCAGGGTGGCGCGAAGGGGGAAAGTGGCGGCAAGGCCGCGCAAATGGCGCATAGGGGCTGGTCCCAATTCGGTGATCGGCCCGGAACATGGCCGAAGCGCCCCTTCCCCACAAGGCGCGGCGTTGACCCGCCCCCCGGGGGCGCCTATTTCTGCGGCCAATCCGAAACATGCTTCCAGGCGCTGCGGCGCCGCGACCGGGCGCCCGCCCGCCGGAGACTGACGCCCCAGATGTTTGCCCGCCTTGCAGCCGCCATTTTCGGCACCTCCAACGACCGCGCGCTGAAGCGCTATCAATCCCGCGTGCCGGCGATCAATGCGCTGGAACCCCGCATGCAGGCGCTTTCCGATGAGGCGCTGGCGGGGCAGACCGCGCTGTTCCGCGAAAGGCTGGCCAAGGGCGAGGCCCTGGACGCGCTGCTGCCGGAAGCCTTCGCCACTGTGCGGGAAGCATCGCGCCGCGTGCTGGGCCTGCGCCATTTCGATGTGCAGATGATCGGCGGCATGGTGCTGCATGAAGGCAAGATCGCGGAGATGAAAACCGGCGAAGGTAAGACGCTGGTGGCGACCCTGCCGGTTTACCTGAATGCGCTGCCCGCCAAGGGCGTGCATGTGGTGACGGTGAATGATTACCTTGCTCAGCGCGACGCTGAATGGATGGGGCGCATCTATCGCTTCCTGGGGCTTTCCGTTGGCGTGATTGTGCATGGGCTGACGGATGAACAGCGCCAGACGGCTTATGCCTGCGACATCACCTATGGCACCAACAACGAATACGGCTTCGATTATCTGCGCGACAATATGAAGTATCGGCTGGAAGATATGGCCCAGCGCGATTTCGCCTATGCCATCGTGGACGAGGTTGACAGCATCCTGGTGGATGAGG
>JADCGG010000249.1 GCA_020249125.1 Roseomonas sp.
CTGCGCGCGGGCGAAGGATAAAGCCGCGCCGCCCAGGCCATGCCAGCAGCGAGCAGCACTGCCAGCACGGCGGTCACGCCTGAAAGCACCAGCGAATTGCGCGCAAAGGGCAGATAGCGCGCCGGGCTGAGGGGATCGCCCGCCTGCACCAGCAGCCACAATAGCGCACCGGCAGGAATGACAAAGCCAATCAGCAGCGGCAGGCCGCAAGCCAGCAACGCCAAGCCTTCCCGCCACCCCGTCAGCCGCACCGGCCGCAGGGCGGGGTGTCGTGTGGTGGTCGGGTGGAAGCGCCGCCCGCCGCGCGAAAAATGCTCCAAAGCCAGCAACAGACCAACACAGCCAAGCAGGGCCACCGCAAGCTGCGAGGCGGCGGCGCGGTTATCCATGCCGAACCAGGCCTCATAAATGCCGGTGGTGAAGCTCCGCACCGCGAAATGCTGCACCGTGCCGAAATCCGCCAGCGTTTCCATCAGCACCAGCGCAATCCCCGCAGCCAAGGCCGGGCGCGCGAGCGGCAGCGCCACATGCAGGAAGCTGCGCGCCAGCCCGTGGCCCAGCGTGCGCGATGCCTCAATCAGGCAAACACTTTGCTGCAAAAAGGCAGCGCGGCAGAGCATGTAAACGTAAGGGTACAACACCATGCCGAGCATCAGCGCCGCGCCGGGCAGGCTGCGGATTTCCGGGAACCAATATTGCCCGAAGGAAAGCCCGGTGGCGGCACGCAGCGAGGTCTGCACTGGCCCAGCCACATCCAACAACCACGTATAAACATAGCCGCACAGATAGGCCGGCATGGCGATGGGCAGCAGCAGCGCCACTTCCAGCAGGCGCCGACCGCGAAATTCGCAGGCCACCACCAACCAGGCGGTGATGGCCCCGGCGCTGCCCGCCATCAGTGCCACCAGCAGGGCCAGCAGCGCGGAATTTCCCAGCATCCCCGGCAGGGTGGTGGCCAGGATATGCCGCCAGACCTCCCCCCCCGGCGCGGCGGCGGTTACCAGCACTGCCAGAATCGGCGTCGCCATGGCCAGCGCCACCAAAAAAGACCCCCAGGCCCAGGCCGGGCTGCGGCGCCGGACAGGCACGGCGATGGGGGTTTCAGAGGCAGCGCGCATCATCGCCTGCCCCTATCACGGGCACATGCGAAGAGCGAGGCGCCAGCCCTATCGTCGGGCGGGGGCGGCGCCGGGGCCGAAGCCCTCCAGCGTCCAGTAATAGGCCGCCGCGCTGGACCGCAGGCTGCCAATGCGCGGCGCGCTCAGATCCAGGATCACGACGATCACCGATGTCCACATGGCGATCAGCAGCACCGAAAGGATCGGCAGCGATAGCCCGCGCATGCCCAATTGATAGCCAAGCGCGCCGATACTCAGCACAGCGATGCCCAACAGCAGCCAGACCATTTGCGGCGGCATGGTTTGGCCGAAGGCGAAGCGTTCCGCCGTGGCACGGTCAAACACCTCATTGGTGGCGGCCATCAGGGAAGATGAGATGGCATCGGGCCTTTCGCGCACAATCACCGTCACATGTTCCCAGATGCGGTTTTGCAGATCCGCTGTCTTGGCATTGATGGCACGCACAGCTTCCCGATCTGCCGGAGCTGTGATGAAATCAGCGCGCAGCTGGGTGTATTCTGCGAAAAGATGGGCCAATTCCTCACCGCGCGGGTGGCCGATGGCCTTGGCGCGGAGCCAGGCGGTGCCAAGCGCATTGGCTTCCATCAGCGTGCCCTGGCGGCGTTCTTCAAAGCGCGCGGTGGCGAAGGAAAGCGTGAGCGCCAGCACGAAGGCGAGCAGGCCAAGCATGCCGCCCACCACCACGCCAACCCCTTCCGCCGGGGCCGCGCCGCGCGCCGTGTGGCGACGCCCAAGCCAGGCGCCAATCGCCTGCGCTGTCCATTGAATGGCAAAAAACACCAGCCAAAAGGCGAAAAGGCTGAAAGCCAGGATTTCGGCCAGAATGGTCATGGCGCGGGATTCTCCCCGTTCAAAAAATCAAAACCGGCCAGGGCATGCACCTGGGCAATCGCTTCCAGTTCAGCGACCGAAACCCATTCATCGGCGCCGCCCATGTTATGCGGTGTGGGGCCATAAACCACGGTGGGCAGCCCCGCCATGCGGAACCAGCGCGCATCGGAACCACCAACGCGCATATTCACCGCAACGGGGTCGTGCAGCACTTCCTCTGCCGCCCTATGGACATCACGCACAATCGTGGCCGCAGGGTCCGTGTGGTTCGGTTCAAAGCAGCGCAGCACGCGCCAGGTGATGCCGGGCAGCGCATCCAGCCCCGCATGCAGCGCAGCCAGCAGCCGGGCGCTCGGCACCCCCACCGGCAGGCGGATATCGCAAGCGGCCCGCGCCGCCGCCGGCACCAGATTGGGTGAGGTGCCGCCTTCGACGCGCCCGATATTGACGGTGACACTGCCCAGAACCGTGGCTTCCCCAGCACCTGACAGCGCTTCACTAATGCCGCGCGCGGCGGCGATGGCGGCGGTGACGGAAGCAGGCGCCTCGGGCGCCATGGAACGGAGCGCGGCAACGGCATCAAGCGCGGCGCGCAGCCGGTCAATGGCGTTGTCGCCCAAATGCACATGGGCGCCGTGGGAGGCTCGGCCCGCAGCCTCGATCTCGATCCAGACAAACCCCTTTTCGCCAAAGCGCAGCACGCGGGGGCTGCCGGCATCGCCGATGATCACGCCATCCGCCTGATTGAGCCCTGGCACATGATCAAGCAGCCATTTGGTGCCGAGCGGACCCATGCTTTCCTCATCGCCGGCCAGCGTCAGCAGGGCTTCGCCCCGCCAGGCATGGCGGTATTCAGCAAGCAAGGCGAAGGCCAGCATGGAAGCTGCAATGCCGCCCTTCATATCGGCGACACCCCGGCCATAAAGCCGGCCATCACGGAGCAGCCCGCCCAAGGGCGGCACGGTCCAGGGCAAAGCCTCATTCACCGGGTAGGTATCGAGATGGCCATTATAGGCGAGCAGCCGGCCCGGCCCGGTGCCCTTGAGGCGCGCGACCAGATTGGTCACCTGCGGGTCGGTTTCATGCAGCGAAATCTCGGCCTCGGGCGCCAAAGCGCGCAGCATGTCGGCGGCTTCGCGGGCGGCGGCGCGGACATCGCCCGGCGGATTGGGGGAGGCAATGGCGGTCAGGCGCTGCGTCAGCGCCACCACTTCCGGGGCGCGGCGGGCGGCGGCGGCGGCGAAAGCGGCGCGGGTTGGGTTGGGCGAAGGGCTCATGCCGGAAGCCTGCTTGCAGCGGGCTGCGCTGGCAAGTCGCGAAAAATCCTTGCAATCCAGCGACGCGCGGGCATATCCGCCCGCAACGGGTTTGGGCGGGCTGCCATTGTGGCCTCTCCGCCGCCCCTGGAGAGACCGCATGCGCATAGATGCCATTCCCATCGGCAAGGACCCGCCGAATGATGTGAATGTGATCGTTGAAGTCCCGATCGGCGGCGAACCCATCAAGTACGAGATGGACAAGGCCGCCGGCACGCTATTCGTGGACCGCTTCCTGCACACACCCATGCGCTATCCGGGGAATTACGGCTTTGTGCCGCATACGCTTTCCGAAGATGGCGACCCGATTGACGTGCTGGTGGCCAATACCCGCCCCATCGTGCCTGGCGCCGTTTTGAATGTGCGCCCTGTTGGCGTGATGAAAATGGAAGATGATGGCGGGGGGGATGAAAAGATCATCGCCGTGCCCTCACCCAAGCTGACCCAGCGCTATGTCCATGTGCATGAGCACACGGATTTGCCGCGCATCACCATTGAGCAGATCCAGCATTTCTTTGAGCACTACAAAGACCTGGAACCCGGCAAATGGGTGAAATTCATCGGCTGGGGCGGTGCCGAGGAAGCGCGCCGCCTGATCCGGGAAGCGATTGAGCGGGCCAAAACCGCCTGAGTTGCGCTTAAAAAGCAGGGTTTTCCGCTGGAAAGCCCTGCCCCCCGTTGCGCCCATGCCACTCCCCTTTTAAGGAGCTTGGCCATCTGGGCCGATGCGGGGGAGACTCCGCCCGGCCCCCATGCCGGCGCGCGGCGGCCCATTCCGCGCCACGAAGGGGGAGTCTAAGCCTTGTTGACCTTATCGCTGATCCTGGTGATCGCGCTTGGGGCGCTTTCCATCGCCTATGGTGTGATCACGGCCAAGGATGTGCTGTCGCGCGATCCCGGTACGCCGCGGATGCAGGAAATTGCCACCGCCATTCAGGAAGGCGCTTCGGCCTATCTGAAGCGGCAATACGGCACCATCGCCATTGTGGGCGTGGTGCTTTTCGCGCTTGTCGCCTGGCGGCTGGGCTTTGCCGTTGCCATTGGCTTTGCGATTGGCGCCATCCTGTCTGGCGTGGCCGGCTTCATTGGCATGAATGTTTCGGTGCGCGCGAATTTGCGCACCGCGCAGGCTTCCATCCAATCCCTGGCCGCTGGCCTGGATGTCGCCTTCAAATCGGGCGCCATCACCGGGATGCTGGTCGCGGGCCTCGCGCTGCTTGGCGTTGCGGTTTACTTCTTCATCCTGAGCGTGATTGGCGGCTTCGCCCCCAATAGCCGCACGGTGATTGATGCGCTGGTGGCGCTTGGCTTCGGCGCTTCGCTGATTTCGATTTTTGCGCGCCTGGGCGGCGGCATCTTCACCAAGGGTGCGGATGTGGGCGGCGACATGGTGGGCAAGGTGGAAGCCGGCATCCCTGAGGATGACCCCCGCAACCCCGCCACCATCGCCGATAATGTGGGCGATAATGTTGGCGATTGCGCCGGCATGGCCGCTGACTTGTTTGAAACCTATGCGGTGACCATGGTGGCCACCATGGTGCTGGCGGCGATCGCCTTCACTGATTCGGGCGACATGGTCCGCGGCATGGTGTTTCCGCTGGCGATTGGCGCGGTATGTGTGGTGACTTCCATCATCGGCACCTATTTCGTGAAGCTGCCCGCGAATAATTCCATCATGGGCGCCATGTATCGCGGCTTTATCGTGACTGGCTTGCTTTCATTGGTTGTCTTGCTGCCACTGACCTATTTGGTCTTTGGCTTCGGCACCATGAAGGCGGCGGGCACCAGCTTCAGCGCCTTTGATCTTTTCGCCTGTGGCGTGGTGGGCTTGGCCGTGACCGGGTTGATTGTCTGGATCACGGAATATTACACCGGCACGGGCTACCGCCCGGTGCAGGCAATTGCCGAAAGCTCGGTCACGGGCCATGGCACCAATGTGATCCGCGGGCTTGCGGTTTCCATGGAAAGCACGGCCATTCCGGCGATCATCATCATCGCGGGTGTGCTTATCACCTATGGTTTGGCGGGGCTTTACGGCATTGCCATCGCGGTGACGACCATGCTGGCGCTGGCCGGTTTTGTGGTGGCGCTGGATGCCTTCGGCCCGGTCACGGATAATGCGGGTGGCATTGCCGAAATGGCGGGGCTTCCCAAGGAAATCCGCCAGACCACCGATGCGCTGGATGCCGTTGGCAATACGACCAAGGCGGTGACCAAGGGCTATGCCATTGGTTCAGCCGGTCTTGGGGCGCTGGTGCTGTTTGCGGCCTATACGCAGGATCTGAACTACTTCGTGCAGAATGCGGCGCAGTATCCGTATTTCCAGGGTGTTGGTTCGCTGACCTTCTCGCTCTCCAGCCCTTATGTCGTGGTGGGTCTGCTGTTTGGTGGCTTGCTGCCATATCTTTTCGGCGGCATGGCGATGACAGCGGTGGGCCGTGCGGCGATGAGCGTGGTGGAAGAAGTACGCCGCCAGTTCAAGGAAAAGCCGGGCATCATGCAGGGCACCGACAAGCCGGATTACGGCCGTGCGGTGGATATGCTGACCAAGTCGGCGATCAAGGAAATGATCATCCCGTCCATGCTGCCGGTTTTGTCTCCGCTGGTGGTGTATTTCGGCATCAATGCCATTGCGGGCAAGGCGGCTGCCTTCGAAGCCTTGGGCGCGATGCTGCTGGGTGTGATCGTGACCGGCTTCTTCGTTGCGGTTTCCATGACCACCGGTGGTGGTGCCTGGGATAATGCGAAGAAGTACATCGAAGACGGCCATCACGGCGGCAAGGGCTCTGAAGCCCATAAGGCCGCTGTCACGGGCGATACCGTTGGCGACCCGTACAAGGATACGGCGGGCCCGGCGGTGAACCCGATGATCAAGATCACCAATATCGTGGCGCTGCTGCTGCTCGCGATGTTGGCGCATAGCTGAGCTTATTGGGGCGGCGCTGCCGCCCAAATAGAAAAGCCCAGGAGGTTTTGGCCTCCTGGGCTTTTTTTGTTTCAGAGCGCGCCGCCCTTGCGCCCAGCCATGGCACCCAAGCGCAGACGCAGCGCATTCAGCTTGATGAAGCCCTGCGCATCGAATTGGTCATAGGCGCCCTGGTCATCCTCAAACGTCACATGCTTCATGGAATAGAGGCTATTGGGCGATTGCCGCCCGGTGACGATGGTATTGCCCTTGTAAAGCTTCAGCCGCACCGTGCCGGTGACGCTGCGCTGGCTTTCATCAATCATGGCTTGCAGCATGCGCCGCTCAGGCGCGAACCAGAAGCCGTTATAGATGATTTCAGCATAGCGCGGCATCAGGCTGTCTTTCAGATGCGCCGCTTCGCGGTCCAGCGTGATGCTTTCCATGGCGCGATGCGCGACATAAAGGATCGTGCCGCCCGGCGTTTCGTAGCAGCCGCGGGACTTCATGCCGACAAAGCGGTTTTCGACCAGATCAAGGCGGCCAATGCCGTTTTCCTTGCCAAGCGCGTTCAGCCTGGTCAGCAGCGTCGCGGGGGAAAGGCGTTCACCATTGATGCCAACAGCATCGCCGCGTTCGAATTCGATGGTGATTTCGGTCACGCGGTCTGGCGCGTCCATCGGGCTGATGGTGCGCTGCCAGACCATTTCATCCGGCGCATCCCAGGGTTCTTCCAGGATTTTGCCTTCGCTGCTGCTATGCAACAGATTGGCATCCACGCTGAAGGGCGCTTCGCCGCGCTTGTCCTTCGCGATCGGGATTTGGTGTTCCTCGGCGAATTGGATCAGGCGCGTGCGGCTGGTCAGGTCCCATTCGCGCCAGGGGGCGATCACCTTCACATCCGGCTTCAGCGCGTAATAACTCAGTTCAAAGCGCACCTGGTCATTGCCCTTGCCGGTGGCGCCGTGGGCCACCGCATCAGCGCCCATCGCCTCGGCGATTTCAATCTGGCGCTTGGCGATCAGCGGGCGGGCGATGGACGTGCCCAGCAGATACATGCCCTCATAAAGTGCATTGGCGCGGAACATGGGGAAGACGAAATCGCGGATGAATTCTTCGCGCAGATCATCCATGAAAATGTTTTCCGGCTTGATGCCAAGCAGCAGCGCCTTGTCGCGCGCCGGGCCCAATTCCTCACCCTGGCCGAGATCGGCGGTGAAGGTAATAACCTCACACTTATACGTCGTTTGCAGCCATTTCAGGATGACGCTGGTATCAAGCCCGCCGGAATAGGCGAGCACGACCTTCTTCACATCTTTGACGCGCATGTTCTTTCCCTTGGGAAGTGCAAGACAGGGGGGCGATATGCCCCCCGCGCGCAGTGAGGGCAAGCGGGGCTTGCGGCGGCGGCCTGGCCTGGGGAAGATGCCTGAGCATGAGCGGGGAGTATCGCATGGCGGCCTGGAAGGGCCTTGTCGTGGCGCTTGCGGGGCTGGTCGGGCTCGCCTCGGCCCCGATCAGCCATGCCCAGGCGCCGGCGGCGCCCATTCTGGAAGCGCCGACGATCCTTGGGCTGCCGGAGGCAGGCCAGGCGAGTGTCCGGCGGTTTCTGAACCTCAATACGCCGCGGGTGCTGGCCTTTGGGCCTAATGGTACCTTTGGCTGGCAGGCGGGCGGCGGCGATGCGGCTTTTGTCGAACAGACCGCGCTGGTCAGTTGCGAAAGGCGCGCGGGGCCGGGCGCCTGCTCCATCGCGCTGCGAGACCTTTCGATCGTCAAGCCAGGACGGGAATGGGCGCCGAACCCGCCGCCAGAGGGGGTGGCGATTGCCTCCGCGCATCACGCGACGCTGCCGGATGAGCGCTTCATCTGGTGGGGGCCGGAACAGGCGCGCGGGGTGTTGGTATTCGCGCATGGCAAGGAAGCGCTGACCGATCTGCGCGGGCGGCAACCGCAAAGCTGGACGCGGCATTTCAACAATGCAGGCTTTGATGTCTGGCGCTTTGACCGGGAACCCAATGCCGATGGCGCGCGGCGCGCGGCGGCCTGGTTGCGCGATGATTTGGCGGAATTGCGCGGGCGTGGCTATCGGCAGGTGATTGTGGCCGGCCAATCGCGCGGGGGCTGGAATGCGCTGATGGTGCTGAACCGCGCTGGCCTTGCCGATGTGGCGATTGCGATTGCCGCCGCTGCGCATGGCCGGCCGAGTGACGAAAACAACCGGCTCCATGCGCAGATCGCGGAGTTGGAGGCGTTATTGACCGAAGCCGCTGACAGGCGGCGCGTGCGGCTTGCGATTGCGGATTTTCGCGATGATCCCTTCATGGCGGAACCCGACAAGCGCGCCGAGGCGCTGCAACGGCAACGCCAACGCTTCGGAGCGTTCCTGTTGATTGACCGGCCAGAGGGCATGACAGGCCATGGCGCGGGGGGCAGCACGCCCTTCAATGATCGTTATGGGGCGTGCTTGCTGCGCTTCGCGACCGCGCCGCGCCCGCCTGCAAATTGCTGAGGCGGACGCTGCAAGATCATCAAATCCGCAAGGTGCCGTTACGCGCGGCTTCATAGCGCGCCGCTATTTTTTCCCAATTCAGCACCTTCCACCAATTCGTGAGGTATTCCGCCCGGCGATTCTGGTAGCGCAGGTAATAGGCATGTTCCCAGACATCATTGCCCATCAACACGCGCTGGCCATCCATCAGCGGATTATCCTGATTGGGCCTGACAACGATCGAAAGCCCGCCCGCCGGTGTCACCACCACAAACACCCAGCCTGAGCCGAAAACGCGCATCCCCGCCGCGTTGAAATCCGTTTGCATCTTGGCGAAGCCGCCAAGATCCCGGTCAATCGCCGCCTTCAACTCTCCGCCCGGTTCGCCGCCCTGGCCGCCCATGATTTCCCAGAACATTGCGTGGTTCGCATGGCCGCCAGCGCTGTTGCGGAGCGCGGTGCGAATGGCATCGGGCGCTTGCGAAAGCCGCATCAGCACATCATCAATCGGCGTGCTGGCCAAGGCGGGATAATCGCGCGCGATATTGTTGAGATTGGCAATGAAGGCCGCGTGGTGCCGGCCATGATGGATTTCCATGGTCATGGCATCAATCGCCGCTTCATTGGCATTGGTCGCGTAAGGCAATGGCGCCAGGGTGAAGGGACCGGCGGCGGTTTGCGCCAGTACCGGGCGACGGGCAGCGGCAAAGACGCCAGCGGCAGCGAAGCCAGCCGCCAGAAAGCCGCGGCGCGCGAGGTTTGGATACATTGTGTTCTCCCTGAAAATTCGCGTTGTGCCTGATTGGACGAAGCTGCCGTCCTGATACCCCTGCCCGCCCTGGCTTGTCCAAGAAATCCTCGGGGCTTGGTGGAATGTGATGCTCCGCGTCACGATAAGACAGATTGCGCCGCCGCTTCACCACTCAGCCAGGCGCCGGCGACGGTTGCGGCGAAGCGCGGATGGCAGGCTTCGCCGGCGAACATCAAGCGGCCATCGGCGAAGGGTTCCGCCAGAATACGCCGCGCCGCCTGGGCGCCCGGGATGGCGTGGCTATAGCTGCCGAAAAATGCCGGGTCGTTGCCCCAATCCGTGATGATGGGCGGGCCCAAAGCCCGCGCGGCCTCGGCACCGAAAACCTGGGCGAATTCGGCGCGGGCATGGGCCTCGGCGGCGGTGGGGCCGGCGCGGGATAATTCCCAGGCCAAGGACCCGCCAATAAAGGCCAGCATCACCGGCGCGCCATAGGGGCGCGCAATCCAGGAAATGGGCCGATCACCCGCGCCGGCGATATCGCGGCGCAGGCTGGCGAAGGGGCCGAATTCCGGCAGCACTTCAGAAGGGATGGGAAAAGCGAGCTTGTTCAGCAAGCCAAGCGGCAGGCCATGGATCGCCTCACGCTTTTCAGCGGGCAGGTCGGGCGTGAAGGCAATGCCGCCTTGCGCCAGCACGCCGGTTGAAACCGTGATGATGGCGGCGCGCGCATTGATGCGCCCGAAGGCGCCACGCGCTTCAACATGCTCGCCAGCCCAATCAAGCTGCGTCACCGGCGCATTCAGGCGAATCGGCAGACCTTCGGCCAGGGTTGCGACCAGCGTGCCAAGCCCGCGCCGCAGCACCAGGTTCGGGCCATCGAGCGCGGTTGCGGCGAAATCATGCAGGCTCATGCGCGAAAGCTCGGCGGCGCAAATCTGGGCGCCTTCCCAATGCGCGACCAAGGCATCAAAGCGCCCGCCGGATGGCGCGGCGTCCGCAGCCGGGCGATCTGGCGCGCCATCCGCCGCCGCCGCTTCAATCACGCGCCAGAAATGATCCTCGGCGGCGGCAAAGGTGCGCCGTTCGGCTGGCATGGCGAAACGGCCTTCGGTGAAAAGTAAGCGCTGGCGGAGCTTGTCATGATCCACCATCTCAAAGCCAAGCGCTTCAGCGAAAGCGGTCAGCGGATTGTCATTGGCCTGATGCAGCCAGGATGCGCCGTGGTCAAAGCCTGTCGCATCAGTGAAGGCGCGGCCACCGATGCGATTCTTCGCTTCCAGCACCAGGCAGGAAAGGCCGCGCTTGCGCAGCGCCCGCGCGGCGGCAATGCCGGCCACACCGGCGCCGATGATCAGGACGTCGGGTGTATCAGCGCTCATGCGGCGCCTTCAAGCCAAGGCGTGATCCGCCAAAACGAATCACGCCTGCAACACCTCACGCATTCCCGCTCAAGTAATCCATGGCCGCTTGCACGCCGCCCGATTGATGCGGAATGCCGGCGGCGCGCAGCCCCATCTCCACACCGCTGAGCGTGCCAGTCAATTGCAAATCCCCGAAATCGCCGAGGTGGCCGATGCGGAAGACGCGATCATTCAATTGGCCAAGGCCATTCCCCAGGCTCATGTTGAAGCGTTCCAGAATGGTGGCGCGCAGCGCATTGGCGCTATGGCCTTCGGGCAGGCGCACGGCAGTCAGCACCGATGAATAATGGCGCGGATCGGCGCATTGGATCTCAAAGCCCCAATGGCGCACGCAGCGGCGCGTGGCTTCCGCGTGGCGGTCATGCCGAGCAAAGACGTTATCGAGGCCTTCTTCCAGCAGCATATCCACCGCCGTATCCAGCCCGTACAGAAGATTGGTCGCGGGCGTATAGGGGAAATAGCCTGTCGCATTGGAAGCAAGCATCGGCTTCCAATCCCAGAAGCTGCGCGCCAGCTTCGCCGTTTCACTGGCCTTGAGCGCCTTGGCGCTGATGGCGTTGAAGGAAAGCCCCGGCGGCAGCATCAGCCCCTTTTGAGAGCCCGATACGGTGACATCCACGCCCCATTCATCATGGCGGTAATCCATGGACCCGAGGGAGGAAATCGTATCCACCAGCAGCAGGGCAGGGTGGCCCACCGCATCCATGGCACGGCGCACTTCGGCGATGCGGGAAGTGGCGCCTGTGCTGGTTTCATTATGCACGACGCAAACCGCCTTGATGGCGTGGCCCTTGTCTTCACGCAGGCGCGCTTCGATGGCTTCCACATCGGCACCGCGGCGCCAATCGGTTTTGACGAAATCCGTCACGATCCCAAGGCGGGATGCCATTTCCTGCCAAAGATGCGCGAACCAGCCGGTTTCGCACATCAGCACGCGATCGCCGGGCGATAAAGTATTGGTCAGTGCTGCTTCCCAGGCGCCAGTGCCGCTGGCGGGGTAGATCACCACCGGGCCTTGGGTCTTGAAGACATGGCGCACTTTTTCCAGCAAGGCCTTGCCAAACAAGCCAAAATCCGGGCCGCGATGGTCCATTGTGGGGTTGTCTATGGCGCGCAGCACGCGGTCCGGCACATTGCTCGGGCCCGGGATTTGCAGGAAATGGCGCCCGGCGGTGGGCTTGGATTGGAAATAAGCCATGATGGAATCCTTGTTTGTGGCCCCTACATGGGCGAAACCCCCCATCCATGCCAAGACCACCCCTGCATAAGATGTTTCAGGACCATCCAGAATGAATGCCCTGCCCCCTGGCCGTATTGTCCCCGGAGACCCCCGTCTGGCCAACCGATTGCGGCGTGAGACAAGGGCCGAGGTGCTGTTCGGCACAGCGGATCGCGGACGCTACGCGACCGATGCTTCGATCTATCAGCAGGAACCGATTGGGGTGATTGTCCCTCGGTCCCTTGCAGATGTGGAAGCGGCCTTGGCGATTTGCCGGGAAGAAGGGGTTGCGGTGCTGCCGCGCGGCGGCGGCACCAGCCAATGCGGCCAGACGGTGAACCGCGCCTTGGTGCTGGATTGCACCAAATACCTGAGGCAGGTTTTGGAGGTGGATGCGAAGGCGGGCATCGCGCGGGTGGAACCAGGCATTACCCTGGGCGCCTTGAATGAGGCGCTGAAGGCCCATGGCGTGTTCTATCCGGTGGACCCTTCCACCTGGCAGCGCTGCACCATTGGCGGCATGGCCGGGAATAATTCCTGCGGGTCCAAATCCATCCGCTACGGGCTGATGGCCGATAATGTGCTGGCGATTGATGCGCTGCTGGCGGATGGGTCTCGGTTCCGCTTTGGCGATCTGCCGGATAATCTGGGCGCCGAAGTGCCGGGCGGCATTGCTGATCTGATTCAGCGCCTGCGCACGCTTGGCGCGCGGGAAGCCGAGGAAATCGCCGCGCGCTTTCCGGAACAACTGCGCCGCGTGGGTGGCTATAACATCGAAGCGCTGACGCCGGCGGCGCGGGCAGCAGGGCGCGGTAATCTGGCGCGGCTGCTGGTGGGGTCTGAGGGAACTTTGGCTTTCTCGGCGGCGCTCGATTTGAAGCTTTGGCCGATCAAGCCGCGCAAGGTTCTGGGCATTTGCCAATTCCCGAGCTTCCGCAAGGCCATGGAAGCATCAAAGCATCTTGTTTCGCTGATGCCGGAAGCGGTGGAACTGGTGGATCGCACCATGATTGATCTTGGGCGTTCCATCCCGATCTATCGCGCAACGATTGACAAGATGCTGATCGGTGAACCGGATAGCCTGCTGATCGTGGAATTCCACGGCCAGGAAGATGGCCCGCTGCTGCGTGATTTGGCGCGGCTCGATGAAATGATGGCGGATCTTGGCCATCCCGGCCAGGTGGTGCGCGCGACGGATGCCGGCTTTCAGGCCGCGATTGCGGAAGTGCGCGAAGCCGGCCTCAATATCATGATGTCCATGAAGGGGGATGGGAAACCGGTTTCCTTCATCGAGGATTGCGCGGTCGGTTTGGATGATCTGGCCGATTACACCGAAAAACTGAATGAGGTTTTCGCCAAGCACGGCACCAAGGGCACCTGGTATGCGCATGCGTCAGTCGGTTGCCTGCATGTGCGCCCCGTCTTGAACATGAAGGATGGCGCTGAAGTCACGAAAATGCGCGCCATTGCCGAGGAATGCTTCGCGCTGGTGCGTGAATACAAGGGCAGCCATTCCGGCGAACATGGTGATGGAATTGTGCGGTCTGAATTCCATCGGCCCATGTTAGGTGATCGCATTGTCACCGCTTTTGAAGAAGTGAAGGACGCGTTTGATCCGCGCGGCCTGCTCAACCCCAATCGCATCACGCGCCCGCCGCGCATGGATGATCGTTCCCTGTTCCGCTACGGGCCGGGTTATGCCGCCGATGCGGCGATAACGCCGGCGCTGGATTGGTCTGATTATCCGGGGCCTTTGGGCGGGCTGCTGAGCGCCGTTGAGATGTGCAACAACAACGGCACCTGCCGGAAGTTTGATGCCAATGTAATGTGCCCATCCTATCGCGCCACGCGCGATGAGGCGCATTTGACTCGCGGGCGGGCGAATACGCTGCGCCTGGCCCTCACGGGCCAATTGGGACCGGACGCGCTGGCGGGTGATGAAGTTGCTGCCGCCATGGCGCTCTGTGTTTCCTGCAAGGGCTGCAAGCGGGAATGCCCAACCGGCGTGGATATGGCGCGCATGAAGATCGAGGCTTTGGCCGCGCGCGCCAAGCGCCATGGTGTGCCGCTGCGTGAACGCCTGATTGCGCGCCTCCCGCGTATTGCGCGCTTCGTTTCCATGGCGCCCTTCCTGTTCAATCTGCGCGACATGATCCCTGGCCTGCCGGCGCTGACTCAACGCATGTTGGGACTGGCGGCGGATCGGCCCTTGCCGCGCTTTCGCGGTGATGCCTTTCATGATTGGGAATTGCGCGCGCCGGATGGCAGGGCGCATGAGGTGATCCTGCTGCCTGATGCCTTCAACCGTTATTTTGAACCTGAAAATCTGCGCGCCGCGATCCGCGTTTTACGCGCTGCCGGCTATGATCCCGCGGTGGCGCGCCCGCCGCGCGGCATGCGCCCGCTGGATGAAGGCCGCACCTTGCTGGCGGCTGGCATGGTGGATGAAGCGCGCGCCGAGGCGCGGCGCGTGATGGATGCGCTGAAGCCCTTTGCATCGCCGGTGGTGGGCATTGAACCTTCTTCACTAACGACGCTGCGTGACGAATTCCTGGTGCTGCTCCCGGGCGAGGAAAGCCGCGCCTTGGCCGTGCGCGCCCTGCTGCTGAGCGAATTGCTGGAACGCGACAAGCCCGCGCTGGCCTTCAAGCCTCTGCAAGCCACGGTGCACATCCATGGCCATTGCCACCAAAAGGCGTTCGGTGCCTTCCCGGCGGCGGTGGCGCTGTTGAAGCGGATCCCCGGGCTGACAGTGAAACCCATCTCATCTTCCTGCTGCGGCATGGCCGGGGCTTTTGGTTATCAGGCGGAAAGCCTGGAGGCATCCAAGGCCATGGCGGAACTTTCGCTATTGCCTGCGGTGCGGGCGGCGGCGGCAGCGGATGTCATCATCGCCGATGGCACTTCCTGCCGGCACCAGATTGGTGATTTGGGCGGGCGAGAGGCGATCCATTCCGTGCAGCTGCTGGACCGCGCCTTGTCATGACCGACGCTGAAGCCATCCGTGCCTTCTGGTATGCCGAAGGGCGCGACACTTATCGCCCGATCTGGTTCCAGAAAAACGATGAATTTGATGCGGAAATTCGCGAGTGTTTCGGCGCGCTGATCCGCCCGGCACGCGAAGGCGCTTTTGATTCCTGGGCTGAAACGCCGGAAGGCGCCTTGGCGCTGCTGATCCTGCTGGATCAATTCCCGCGCAATGTGTTTCGCGGCAGTGCGGAAGCCTTTGCCAGTGACGCCCATGCCCGCACCATTGCGCGCAAAGTGGTGCTGGAAAAGCGCTTTGACCTGAAGCTTGGCCCTTACGAAAAGCCCTTCCTCTATCTGCCCTTCGAACATAGCGAAGCCCTGGCAAATCAGGACTTGTCTGTCGCACTATTCGAAGGCTTGCGCAATATCCCGCATCATGCGCGGGAAAATGGCGCGATTGACTATGCCTGGCGGCATCGCGTGGTGATCCAGCAATTTGGGCGCTTTCCGCATCGCAATGCTGCATTTGGGCGGGCTTCAACGCCAGCGGAACAGGCCTGGCTTGATGCGGGGGGTGGATTTTGAAGCCCGCGCGCCCAGTTTTCGCCGATGATATCGTGGCAAGCTTGCAGGAAGCCTTTCGCCTGCTGGCCAATGCTGTGCCGGACAGGCGCAGCCCCTTTCACACCCCAACCATCGCCAGCCTGGATGAAACAGGCGCGCCCACCCTTCGCACCGTTGTCCTGCGTGGCTTTGATGCTGATGCGCGGCGTCTGCGTTTTCATACCGATCGGCGCAGTGACAAGGCGCGCGGCATTGCACGTGATCCGCGCGTCATGATGCATTTCTATGATTCCGCCTTGCATATTCAATTGCGTGTGGCGGGGCGCGCCGCATTGCATCTGGATGATGCCCTGGCGGATACCGCCTGGTCCGCCAGCCGATCCAGCAGCCGCATGTGCTATGCCGCCCCCGATGCCTCCGGCGCCATTGTGCCAATACCCCCCGCCGCGCCGAAGGATAGCGACATTGGTCGCCCGCATTTCGCTGCGGTGGTGATAGGTTTTCATCGTCTGGAATGGCTTTGGTTGGCCGCTGCCGGGCATCAACGCGCGCGCTTCACCTGGGATGAAGCGGGCAATCTTACCGCCGAATGGATCGCGCCATGAATATCGAAGCCATCACCGCTGCCATGCTGCGCATCGCCGCCGAACGCGGCCCGGAAAAAAGCATGTGCCCCACCGATGTGGCGCGCGCCGTCTCCGCCGAGAACTGGCGCCCCTTGCTGGGGGCGGTGCGCAAGGTCGCCGCTGATCTGGCGCGCCAGGGCAAGATTGAAATCCTGCGCAAGGGCAAACCCATCAATCCCGATGAAATGCGCGGTGTTATTCGTTTGAGGGCGACATCATGATCTCGGCACTTTTCTCCCGTGGTGCGGCTGGTGTTCCCAGCCCCGCGCCGCTGGATTTTGCAACATTGCAATTGCCGGCTTCACCCAATACCTGCCTGCTGACGCCAAGTGTCGCCGCCGGGCAAGGGCATTTGCAGCGCGACCCCTTGCCAGCAAGCCCTGAAGCGGTGATGGCCGCGCTTGATCGCGTGGCGGCGGGGATGGCGCGCACCTATCCACTGGCGCGCTTTCCGGCCCGCAATCAGGCGCAATGGGTGGTGCGCAGCGCGCTGATCAATTACCCGGATATCGTGGTGGCGGAAGCTGCGCCGGTTGAAGGTGGCACGGGACTTTGGCTCTATTCACGCAGCTTGATTGGTTATTCGGATCTTGGGGTCAATCGCGCACGCGTGCTGGCGTGGCTTGAAGCGCTGGAAGCTGCGCTCCGCGGCGCATAGGCGATGCGTTGGATTGTCACCTTCATCGCTGAAGCCTGGGCACTGACCGTACCTTATTGGCGGAGTGAGGAGCGCTGGCGCGCGCGCTTGCTGCTGGCGGTGGTGGTCGCGCTCAATCTTTCACTGGTGGGCATGACAGTGCTGCTCACTTTCTGGCAACGCGCCTTTTACAATACGCTAGAGAACAAGGATTGGGATGGCTTCATTGCGCTGCTGTTCACCTGGCATCGTACGGAAGCGGAAGGGCTATTGCCGGGCTTCGTGTTGGTGGCAGCACTCTATATCCTGATCGCCGTCTATCAGCTTTATCTGCGACAGGCCTTGCAAATGCGCTGGCGGCGCTGGCTCACGGATGTCTATCTCGCGCAATGGCTGGCGGATCGCGCCTATTACCGAATGGCACTGACTGATCCTGGCACGGATAACCCGGACCAGCGGATTGCCGATGACGTCAGGCTTTTTGTTGAGGATATGCTCTCCCTCGGCATTGGCCTCATGAATTCCGTTGTCACCCTTGGCTCATTTGTTCTGGTGCTTTGGTCACTTTCGGGCCCGATCAACGTATTGGGTATTGAAATCCCAGGCTACATGGTCTGGGTCGCGCTGATCTATGCGCTGCTGGGCACCTGGCTTGCGCATTTGATTGGCCGGCCACTGATCGCGCTCAATTTTTCGCTGCAACGGCTTGAAGCGGATTTCCGCTATGCGTTGGTGCGGCTGCGCGAGAATACCGAAGGCATCGCGCTTTATGGCGGGGAGGCCGATGAAAAGCGCGGCCTGACCGAGCGTTTCGGCAAGCTGCTGGTGAATTGGTGGGACATCATGCGCGCGACCAAGCGCCTGACCTTTTTCACCGCAGGCTATGCGCAGGTGGCCTCCATCTTTCCGATTGTGGTTGCCGCGCCGGCCTATTTCGCCGGACGCATGCCGCTTGGTGGCCTGATCCAGACCAGCAGCGCCTTTGGCCAGGTGCAGGGCTCACTTTCCTGGTTCGTGGATAATTACGCCAAGCTCACGGAATGGCGCGCGACCGTGCAGCGGCTGACAGGCTTTACGCAAGCTGTAGCCAAGGCGCAGGAAGGCGGCAGCGGACCAATCACGGGGCAAGGTCAGTCAGGGCAGCTTGAAATCCGCGACATGACACTCAGCTTGCCTGATGGGCGCGTGCTGCTGACCGATGCGGCGCTACGTGTTGCAGCCGGTGAGGCCGTGCTGATCAACGGCCCATCAGGATCAGGCAAATCCACGCTGTTCCGCGCCATGGCCGGTATTTGGCCCTTTGGCAGCGGCAATGTCGCCCTGCCTGACGGGGCGCGCATCCTGTTCCTGCCGCAACGGCCGTACTTGCCGCTCGGGACATTGAAGCGTGCGGTTTGCTATCCGGAGAACGAGGCCGATTTCAGCGATGCCGATGTGATTGCCGCCTTGGACCAGGCCGGGCTTGGCCATCTTGCGCCGCGCCTTGCGGATTCCGATAGCTGGGGCCAGAGACTTTCTGGTGGTGAACAGCAACGGCTTTCCTTCGCACGCGCCTTTTTGCAACGCCCCGATTGGTTGTTTCTGGATGAGGCAACCGCAAGTCTTGACCCCATGGCGGAAGAGGAATTGTACGAAAAATTGAAGATCGCGCTGCCGGGCCTTACGATGATTTCCATCGCCCATCGCCCTGCCGTCGCGCAATTCCACGACAGGGTACTGACGGTGGAACAGGGCAGGCTGGTGGAAAAAGACAGGGCCTGATTTTTGCTGGCCAGGCCCCCAAAAATTCAGATGCGCGTCGGCATCCTGCGCGCCGCTGCTTCGCCAATCATCACGCAGGTGAAGTGCAGATTGGCGCGGCAATCACTGGGCATGATGGAAGCATCCGCAACGCGCAGGCCTTCCACGCCACGCACCTTCAAATCCGGGTCCACCACGCCGCGCGGGTCTTCATGCGCAGTCATACGACAAGTGCCGGCGGCGTGCTGAATATCTCCCGCCTGTTCCAGCATCAGCGCATCCAGCGCGTCATCGGAAAGCGCCGCCGCTTCCGCCATCGTAAGCGCAGTTTCGCCAAAGGTGATGGCATCGGCAATTTCCGCGATTGGCGCCAGGGCACAGAGTTTCGCAAGGCGCCGCACACCATCACGCATCCGCAGCCGATCCGCCGGATGGTCCAGCATGTTTTCCTCGACCGCTGGCTGCGCGTCTGGATCGGCAGAGGTCAAACGCACTTCGCCGCGTGACAGCGCATCATAAAGCGCCACCCCAATGCCGCCATTGGGCGCGACACCGCCTTCGGCCAGACCGCGATGATTATAGGCTATGATGATCATGTCGCGCTCTCCGCCGCCGCCAAGCTTGCTGCTGTACGTCAGGCAGCAATTGGTATGGCGCGCATCGGCACCTTCAGCGCGAAAGCCGGGCTTCAAGGCAAGGCTAGCGCGCAGGATCGGGTGATCCATGAAATGCTGCCCGACGGAAGGCGCATCACGCAGCACCGATATGCCCAAGCCTTGCAAGGCTGCGGCGGGGCCGATGCCGCTGCGCATCAAAATGCAGGGGCTATGAATGGCACCGGCGCAAAGCACGACCTCTCGCGCGCTGATATGCTCAAAGGCGCCAGCGCCGAAACGCACCCGCACGCCAGTGGCGCGGCGCCCTTCGAAGATCACGCGATCCACCATGGCGTCACCGCGAATAGTCAGGTTCGCGCGCCCGCGTGCCGGTTCCAGATAACCATCATTGGTGGTCACGCGTTGGCCATGACGCAAATTGATCGGGTTGCAGGAAAGCCCTTCGCCTTCCGGCGCATTCAGATCGGGCTTGACGGGATAGCCGGCGATACGCGCTGCATCACGCAGCGCGCAATCAACCGCGCCCCAGTTTTCTTCCGGCATGCGCCACACTGAAATGGGGCCGCCCTGGCGCTTGCCGGGTACGCCATAATTCGCATCATCTTCGATGGCATCGAAAATCGGCATGACATCGGCCGCCGACCAGCCCTCACACCCCGCTTCCGCCCAGGCATCGAAAGCGGCAGGCACGCCGCGAATGGCGATTTGCGCGTTGACCGCCGAAGAACCGCCCAGCGCCTTCCCGCGCCAATAGAATTTCGGTGCCTGCATGCGGGTGCGTCGCGTCATCAGCCCCGGCCATTGCCAGGCGGCCTGGTGCTTCGGGTCATGCATGAAGGGTACGATATTCGGGCTGCGCAATTCAGGCGGCGCTTCCGCCGCGCGCCAGTCACGCCCCGCTTCCAGCAATAAAACGCGCCGATGCGAAGCTTCCGAAAGCCGCGCTGCCAAAGTGGCGCCAGCAGAACCGGCACCTACCACGATCACATCATACATGGCTGAGAACTCCCGACTGCATTTTTCAGTGCCCCATCAGCGCCTCAGCCCGCGCGCGGTGGTCTGCCGCCAGATCCTCACGCGCCAAAAGCGTGGTCAAGGTATCGTGCGCTTCAATGGTTTTGCCTGTACGGATCTGCAATTCAGCAAGATCAAGCACAGGTTCCGCCATGGCAGGCGCTAGGCGCATGGCTTGTGCAAAGGCATTGGCGGCTTCCGTCTGATTGCCGAGCTTGAGCCAAACGCGCCCGAGCAAATGGCGCAAATCAGCGCTATTCGGATCCTGATCCAACCCGCGCCGCGTCGCGAGCATGGCTTCGCGCGTGCGGTTCATTGCCAAGAGCACGTTGCCTTCATGGAAAAGTGCCCAAGGGTCGCGCGGTTGTATCACAAGCGTCTTGCGGACTTCACTGAGCGCCTCATCCAAACGCCCAGCCTGGACATAAACCTCGGCTAGGGCGACATGCACCCAAATGGCGCGCGGGTCGAGTTGCTGCGCGCGGCGATAATCCTCAAGCGCGGCCTCCACGCGGCCCAGACGGAATTGCGCAAGGCCGCGCAGATACCAGGCCGCGCCCTGTTCAGGATTGGCATTGACCATGATCTCGGCCACATCAAAGGCATCACGCGCACGGCCTTCACGCAAATAGCTCCGCCCCATCAGGCCGCGCGCAGTGGTTTCGGTGGCGGCATCGCCACCCGCGCTCCGGAGCAAGGCGCGCAGCCTATCGCGCACAATCGCCTGGTCCGGTTCGTTTTGGGCCACGTGCCAGGCATAAAGCCGCGGCTGAATCACACGCCAAATCTCAGGCGCCGCCCGGCCCAGCAATTGATCCACCGCTTCGGCTGGCACGCCGTCAATATCAGCAATCAGCCCATGTCCCGCAAGCCGCAGGCGGAGCTTCAATTGCTCCTTCTCCAGCACAATCTCACCGGTGATGCGCCGGCTCGGTGTACCGAAAACGCTGCGTAGCAAGGTCGCGAGCGCACGCAGCGAAAGCCCCGCGATTGGCACATTGAAATCGGGCTGATCACCGGCAAGTTCCAAACGTTGTTGACCAAGTCTTTCGGCGGTGACGGTATTTTGTACCAGTACCACCTGATCAAGCAGCCGAAGTGCGACTACATCTGGCGAAAGGCCGGCTTCGCCCAGCCTGGTCGGCACTTGGATGGGCGCGATTTCGATATCCTCTCGTCGCATTTCGCGCAGCAGCAACAGCACAAAAGCCGCAGCCAATAACAATGGCACCACGCGAAAGACAAAGCTATAAAGCCCATCCCATAGCGCCACCACAAAGCCAATCAGCCCTTCCTTGCGTGGGGGCGAGGCTTCGTCGCTCATGGTGTGTTCAGAAAATCCCGAACGGCGCTGATCTGATCCTGCGCCATCAGGGCGGGTGCATGGCCGGCATCGGTAATTTCAAGCAGCCGCGCATTCGGCTTGCGCGCCATCTCCGCCGCGATATCGGCAGGCAGGATATCGCTGGTGACGCCGCGCAGAATCAGCACCGGGATGGCAATCGCCGCCCAGAAGGGTGAAAGATCAATATCCGCAATATCGCCCGCGCTGAAGGCATGCGTGATCGCAGGATCGTAATGCAATTGTAGCGCGCCTTCCGCATCGCGCCGGGCGGAGGTTTCCGCCAAATGCCGCCATTCGGCATCCGTCAGCGGACCAAAGGGCGCATGCACCTTGCGCAAATGCACTTCCAGCGCGGCAATATCGGCAAAGGCTTGCGCAGGCTGATTTATGTAATCGCGAATACGGGCTAGTGCGGCGGCTGGAATGGTGGCGCCGATATCATTCAGCACCATGCGCCTGATGCCATTGCCCGGTGTGGCGGCAATGCCCATGCCGCAAATGCCACCCAAGGATGTGCCCACCCAATCCACCGGCTCATCCATCCGCGCCAGTAAATGCGCCAAAGCCTGGGAATAGATCGGCGGCTGATAGAGCGCGGGATTGGGCAACCAATCGGATGCACCACGCCCTGGTAAATCCGGACAAAAGACGCGCCGACCTGAAGCGGCGAGCGCGGCGGCGAGGGCATCAAAATCCCGCCCACTCCGCGTCAGCCCATGCACGCAGACCACGGGCGCGCCATCAAGCGGGCCCCATTCAACCCAGCGCAGCGTGAAGAACCCCGCAGGCGACAGCCAGCGCAAAGCGCCGGCGCGGGCACCCACGGGCAGCGCCATCACAAAATGCCTTTTTCCTTGAGCGCGGCAATTTCAGCCGCACTCATCTTCAGCACATCGGTCAGCACGGCATTGGTGTGTTCACCCAGCACCGGCGGCGCGCTGCGATAGCTTGGCGGCGTTGCTGAAAGCTTCACCGGGTTTGCGATGACTTTCACCGTCTCACCACTGCCATGCGCCATTTCCACTACCATATCCCGCGCCTGCACATGGGGATCGGCGAAAACCTGTTCCAGCGTATTGATGGGGCCGCACCCGATCTTGAGCGCTTCAAGCGCTTCAATCCATTCCGTCGTGGTTTTTGATTTCATCACGGGCGTCAGCGTATCCGTCACCACTTGACGATTCTGCACGCGGATGGGGTTGGTGGCGAAGCGCGGATCGGTAAGCAGCGCTTCCTGGCCGAAAGCCTTGCAGAAGCGTTCAAAAGTCGGGTCATTGCCGACCGCCAGGATGATGTAGCCATCCTTGGTCGGGAATTCCTGATAGGGCGCGATATTCGGGTGCTGATTGCCAAGGCGCGGCGGGTTTTCGCCTGTCGCCAGATAATTCATGCCCTGATTGGCCAACCAAGCGACATGCGTATCCAGCATGCCGATATCAATCTGTTGGCCCTGACCCGTATTATTGCGGTGGTTCACTGCGGCCAGAATGCCGATGCAGCCATAAAGCCCCGCGAAAAGATCCGCGACTGGCACACCAACCTTTTGCGGCGATCCATTGGGCTCACCGGTCAGTGACATCACGCCACCCATGGCTTGAATCAGCGCATCATAACCAGGGCGCGGCGCGTAAGGCCCGGTCTGGCCGAAGCCGGTGATGGAACAATAGATCAGCCGCGGATGGGTCTTGGCCAATTGCTCATAGCCCAGGCCATATTTCGCCAAGGCGCCGACCTTGAAATTTTCCACCAGGATATCGCAATGTTCCAAAAGCTTGTGGATGATGGCTTGGCCCTCAGGCTTGGCGATATCCAGCGTGACGGATTTCTTGTTGCGATTGACGCCGACGAAATAAGCACTTTCCTTCGTGTTCGGCACGAAGGGCGGCGCGAAGCCGCGCGTATCATCGCCCGCTTCAGGGCGTTCAATCTTTATCACTTCCGCGCCCAGATCGCCCAGCATTTGCGTACAAGTGGGGCCGGCCAGAACGCGCGTCAGATCAAGCACACGAAGCCCAGCGAGGGGACCATTGGGGGCAGTCATGGATTTCTTCCTCTCAGCAATTCACGCGGCGCCTTCAGGCGCCTTTCTTCACGCTCCGCACCGCTGAGGCCAGCGCCGCAACCTGATCCAGCACCTTCTGCGCCGTGCCTGGCTTGGCGCGGCCTTCCGCATCCAAATCGCCCGCCAGCACATCAATAAGGGCTGAGGCCACCACGGCGCCATCGGCAATGCGCGCGGCCTCAGCCGCCTGTTCCGGCGTGCGCACGCCAAAGCCAATCGCGATCGGCAAATTGGTGTGTTTGCGAATGCGCGGAATAGCCTCGGCCAATTCAGCGCCGGACGCGCTGCGTGTGCCGGTGATGCCGGTGATGGCAACGTAATAGATGAAGCCTGATGTCGCGGCCAAAACCTTGGGCAGCCGCGCCTCATCCGTGGTCGGCGCAATCAGGCGGATCATATCAAGCCCGGCAGCGCGCGCCTGGGGTTCGATCTCATCCGCTTCTTCCGGCGGCACATCCACAATGATCAGGCCATCCACACCAGCCGCCGCCGCATCGGCGCAGAAATTGGCGCCATAGGACAGGATCGGAGTGGAATAACCCATCAGAATGATCGGCGTGGCGGCATCGCCCGCGCGGAATTCGCGCACCATTTGCAGCGTGCCGGCAAGTGTCGCGCCCGCCTTCAACCCGCGCTGGCCGGCGCGCTGAACGGTTGGGCCATCTGCCATGGGATCGGTGAAGGGGCAGCCGATTTCGATCAAATCAGCGCCCGCCTTGGGAAAGCCGCGCAGGATTTCCATGGAGGTCGCGCGGTCCGGATCAAAGGCTTCCAGAAAGGGGATAAGGGCGCCGCGCCCTTCGGCGCGAAGGGCCGCGAAGCGCGCGGCGATGCGTGAAGTTTGGCTCATGATACTCACATCGTAACGCCAAGGGCGCGCGCCACGGTGAAGATATCCTTATCCCCGCGTCCGCACATATTCATGATGATGATCTTATCCTTCGCCATGGTCGGCGCGACCTTGATCACATGCGCCAGCGCATGCGCCGGTTCCAAAGCCGGGATGATACCTTCCATGCGCGAACATAGCTGGAAAGCGGCCAGCGCCTCATCATCCGTGGCGCTCATGTATTCCACCCGCTTGATGTCATGCAGCCAGGCATGTTCCGGGCCAACACCGGGGTAATCCAGCCCGGCGCTGATGGAATGCGCTTCCAGAATCTGGCCGAATTCATCCTGCAACAAATAGGTGCGATTGCCATGCAGCACGCCGGGGCGGCCCTTCGTCAGCGACGCGGCGTGTTCTTCCGTATCCACGCCCTTGCCCGCGGCTTCCACGCCATGCATCGCAACGCTGGCATCATCCAGGAAGGGGTAGAACAGCCCCATCGCATTTGAACCGCCACCAATCGCCGCCACCAACAAATCCGGCAGGCGGCCTTCAGCGGCCAGCATTTGTTCGCGCGCTTCAGTGCCAATCACGGATTGGAAATCCCGCACCATCATCGGGAAGGGATGCGGGCCAGCGACGGTGCCGATGCAGTAATAAGTATCGTGCACATTGGCGACCCAATCGCGCAGCCCTTCATTCATCGCATCCTTGAGCGTCGCGGCGCCGGACGTTACGGGGATAACTTCCGCCCCCAACAGCTTCATGCGGAAAACATTGGGCTGCTGGCGTTCCACATCTGTCGCACCCATAAACACGGTGCAGGGCAGGTCGAACAAGGCGCAGGCGGTTGCGGTGGCAACGCCATGCTGCCCGGCGCCGGTTTCCGCGATGATGCGTGTTTTGCCCTTGCGCTTCGCCAGCATGATCTGCCCCAGCACGGCGTTGATCTTATGCGCGCCCGTATGATTCAGCTCATCACGCTTGAAGTAGATTTTCGCCCCGCCGAGCTTTTGCGTCAGGCGTTCGGCGTACCAAAGCGGGCTCGGCCGGCCGACATAATGGGTCAGCAGGCGGCGCCATTCATTCATGAAGGCGGGGTCGCGCTTCGCTTCCTCATAGGCCTTTTCGACCTCAAGGATCAGCGGCATCAGGGTTTCGGCGACGAAACGCCCGCCATAAGGGCCGAAGCGGCCACGGGCATCAGGCCCCTGGCGGAAGGAATTGGGCAGCGGCTTGTTCAAGGCAGTCTCTCAAATTGCTGGATTGACTGCCTCTTTAATGCAGAACCCGCCGGGGTCAAACCCGACTGGCGGGGGGCGGCCTATTCCAGCCGAGCAGCCTCATCAAAGGAAAGCCGCGGGCTGCGCGGGAAAAGGCCGGCGGCGTCGCCATAGCCCAGGTTGACCAGGAAATTGGACTTCCAGCCAGTGCCAAACAGGAACAGCTCATCCACCTTGGCATTGTCAAAGCCGCTCATGGGACCGACATCCAGGCCCACGGCGCGTGCCGCCAGCATCAGATAAGCACCCTGGAGCGAGCCATTGCGAAACGCGGTCTTTTCCGCGAATTCCGGGCTTGAGGTGAACCACGGCTTGGCATCGGCATGCGGGAAAAGCTGCCCGAGCTTGTCGTAGAAATAGCTGTCATAGCAAACAATCACCGTGACGGGCGCCGCCATGGTCTTTTCCGTATTCCCCGCGGAAAGTGCCTCCTTGAGCTTCGCCTTGCCTTCCGGCGTGCGCACAAAGACAAAGCGCGCGGGGGAGGAATTGGCCGAAGTCGGGCCCCATTTCAGCAGATCATAAAGCTCATGCAGCTTGGCATCCGGCACGGGCCGGTCCTGCCACTTGTTCTGGGTGCGCGCGGCACGAAAAAGCTGATCAAGCGCCCGATCATCGAGCGGGGCGGCGGTTTCAGACATGAAAGGGCTCCGTAAAGGCGGCGAAAAAGGGGGCTATAGCGTCAGGCTTCCACCTGTTCCACCGCCACCACTTCCGGCACGTAATGGCGCAGCATGTTTTCCACGCCATGCTTCAAGGTGGCGCGGGAAGATGGGCAGCCGGAACAGGCCCCCTGCATGCGCAGCCGCACAATGCCATCGCGGAAGCCGCGAAACACGATATCGCCGCCATCGCTGGCCACCGCAGGGCGTACGCGCGTATCCAGCAATTCCTTGATTTGCAGAACGATTTCCTGATCCGCCGGCTCAAAATCCTCGGCATGTTCTTCGGCCGCGGCACCTTCCAGGATGGGCATGCCGGCCAGATAATGTTCCATGATGGCGCCCAGCACTTGCGGGCGCAGCATCTGCCAATCCGCATCAAGCGTCTTGGTCACGGTCACGAAGTCTGCGCCGAAGAACACGCGGGCCACATCGCCAAGGCCAAACAGCCGCTCAGCAAGGGGGGAGCGGCCCGCGGCTTCCTCGGCGCTGGTGAAATCCGCCGTGCCGCGATCACCCATCACGTCCCGCCCTGGCAGGAATTTCAGCGTGGCGGGGTTGGGGGTGGCTTCGGTTTCGATGAACATGGCTTGGCCCTGTCAGCTGCAAAAGGTTTCCGGACCTATGTGGTCCTGTTTATCCCAAAAGGCAACAGGGCTCAGGTGCCGCAGAAGGTGGCGAGCACGCGTTCTTCGAGCTTGGGCGGGTTGGCGTAGTGGGCCTGATCCGGCTGATCTTCAAAGGGTCGCGCCAGGACGGCCATCAGCGCTTCGAAGGGGCGGAAATCATCGCGGTCCTCGGCGGCGCGGATGGTAGCCTCCACCAAATGATTGCGCGGGATAAAGGCTGGGTTGGTGGCGCGCATCAGCCGCGCTGGGTCAGCTTCTTGTGCCAATCTTGCGCGCCAACCCTCCGCCCAGGAATCAAACGCTGCCGGGTCGGTGAATTGCGCGCGGGCTGCCGCTGCATTGCCTTCGGCTGCATCCGCCAAGGCGCGGAATGTCAGGGTGAAATCCGCGCCAGCCTCTGCCATGCGGCGCAGCATATCTTCGATCAGCGCGCTATCTTCCGGGGTGCGTTCTGCAATGCCAATCTTCCGCGCGAAGCCATCGAAATAGGCGGCTTCAAAGGCGGGGGCGAAGGCGCCAAGCGAAGACTGCGCCAGTTCCAGCGCCGCTTCTTCCTGTTCCGCCAGAAGCGGCAGCAGCGCCTCTGCCAGCCGCGCCAGATTCCACTGCGCCATGCGCGGCTGATTGGCATAGGCATAGCGCCCGCCATGATCAATGGAACTCAATACCGTTGCGGGATCATAGGCATCCATGAAGGCGCAGGGGCCGTAATCAATCGTCTCACCGCTGATGGTCATATTGTCGGTATTCATCACGCCATGGATGAAGCCGATATGCAGCCATTGCGCGATCAGCTTCGCCTGGCGCGCAATCACGCCGGAAAGCAGCGCCAGATAGGGGTTTTCTGCGTCAGCGGCGCCCGGTTCATGCCGCGCAATGGCAAAATCCGCGAGCAGCTTCAGCGCTTCCTGATCATCCCGCGCGGCGAAATACTGGAAGCTGCCGACACGAATATGGCTGGCCGCAATACGCGTCAGCACCGCGCTGGGTTGCAGCTTTTCGCGCAGCACCGCCTCGCCGGTCATCGCCACCGCCAGCGCGCGCGTGGTTGGCACGCCAAGCGCGGCCATGGCTTCACTGATGATGGCTTCACGCAGCATCGGCCCCAGCACGGCACGGCCATCGCCTCCGCGCGAAAAGGGCGTGCGCCCACTGCCTTTCAGATGAATGTCGCGCCGCTGCCCATCGCGCCCGATCACTTCACCCAACAACAGTGCGCGACCATCGCCCAAGCGGGGACTGAAGCCGCCGAATTGATGCCCGGCATAGGCCATGGCCAAGGGATCGGCGCCATCGGGCACCAGATTGCCGGCGAAAATCGCCGCCCCTTCGGCGCCCTCAAGCGCAGCCGCATCAAGGCCGAGCGCTTCCGCCAAGGGCGCGTTGAAAAACACCAGCCGAGGCGCTGCCACGGCAATGGGTGCCTGCCGGATATAGAAACGTTCCGGCAGGCGGGCATAGCTATTATCGAAGGCGAAGCGTGGGCTCATCCCAAGCGCGGCATGGGGTTGGCGATGGGCATGGCCATCTTCGTCTTGCCGAGCGCATTCCAGCCCCGATCATATTGCGGCGGCGTCGGCACGGCTTCGGTGCGGCCAAGCTCGGCGGCGGCATGCAAGGGCCAATAGGGGTCACGCAGCAGCACGCGCGCCAGATAGATCCAATCCGCATGGCCTTCATCCAGAATGGCCTGGGCCTGCTTGGCTTCCGTGATCAGCCCGACCGCGGCGGTGACGATGCCGGCACCGTTTTTCACCGCCGCCGCCCCCGGCACCTGATAGCCAGGCCCCAGAGGGATTTGCTGGCGCGGGTCATTGCCGCCGGAAGACACATCCATGAAATCCACGCCAATCGCCTTGAAGCGACGCGAAAGCTCCACGGTTTCTTCCGTGGTCCAGCCGCCATCCACCCAATCCGTATGCGAAACCCGCACGCCGAGTACCGCATCGGCGGGCATGGCGGCACGCATGGCGGCGGCGATTTCCAGCGGCAGGCGCGCGCGGCCTTCAAAATCCCCGCCCCAGCGGTCATTGCGCTTGTTGGTCAGCGGGCTCAGGAATTGATGCAGCAAATAGCCATGCGCGGCATGCAATTCGATCAAGCGGTAGCCGGCCTTGATGGAACGCTTGGTGGCGGCGACGAAGGCTTCGATGGTTGCGGCAATATCCGCATCCGTCATGGCGCGGGGTGGGATGAAATCGCCAAAGGCCTCAGCCGATGGGCCAAGGGTTTCCCAGGAAGGCTCGGCGGGGCCGGGCAGCCAGGCCTGCCTGCGTGATGCCTTCCGCCCGGCATGGGCCAATTGAATGGCCGGCACGGTGCCAAGTGCCGCGAGCGCCCGAGCCAATTGCGTATGGCTTGGCAGATGCGCGTCAGACCAGATGCCGACATCGCCGGGGCTGATCCGCCCTTCCGGCACCACGGCGGTGGCTTCCACCATCACCATGCCGGCGCCGCCGGCGGCACGCGCACCCAGATGGACCAAATGCCATTCGGTCGGGATGCCATCATCATGGCAGGAATACTGGCACATGGGCGCCACGCCGATGCGGTTGTGAAAGGTAACGCCGCGCAGCGTCAGCGGTGAGAAAAGGTCAGTCACGGGCGGGAAGCCTCCGGGTTGGGCGAAGCGGTCCAGGGCGGCAGCCGCCCAAGTCGGTTTTCGAATATGGCGAACCATTGCGGCGCGCCAGGGGGGGCGGGCAGCAAAATGCCGCGCCGGTCGGTGGGGAAGCGCGCCTTGGTCACCGCATCGCGGATATTCCCGCCAATCGCTTCCACCATGCCGTGATGGTGGCGGATGACAATATCGCAATGCATGGGGCGGAAGCGCCCCTGATCCGCCGCGCGTTCCTGCCAATGCGTGAGCGACCGGCGCGACCGATCCGCGCAGAGCAAATCCCCCGGCTGCGCCACGCGATCCTGCACCCGATGCGGGATGAAGGGCGCCTGATGCGGAAACTCCCGCGCATCGGCGACCATACCATCAATACTGGTGCCATGCGCGGCAGAAGGCCGGAATTCCCGCGCATCAATCCCGGCTGTCTGCATCACAAAAGAAATGAAGGCGGCGGACCAGGCATCCTGCTGCCATTGGCCTTCATAACCCGCTCGGAAAAGCGCGCGATTGCGCGTGATGATGTCGCGCCCTTCCGGCACGGCCCGCCAATAGGCTTGCAGGCGCGGAAAGCCGGCGGGGTCCGATTCCTGTGCCGCGCCAGGCTCCCGGTCTGAGACCTGCCGCCCCCATTCTTCCCATTCCGCAACCGCAATGCGCAGCATGCGTTCCCGCGCGAGCGGCGGGTAGGAAAGTGGTGCTTCCCTTGGTGCTGGCGGTGGGATGGCGCAGGCGCCAAGCAGCGCCACCAGCAGCAAAGCCAGGAAAAGCCGCGCCCTTTGCATGGCGGGCTTCACGCCTTGTCGAGCGAAGCGAAAGCCTCGCTCGCGATATTCAGCGCCTTCAGCATGAAGGCGAAGCCGTTATACGGCCCGCCCTGGATCAGCGCTTCGGTGATATCGCTTCTGCTGGCGCCGATATTGAGCGCCGAGAGGATGAATTTCCGCAGCAGAATATCGTGGTCCAAAGCGGCGAAGGACGCGACAGCACAAAGCGCGCGCAGCCGACGGTCAAGCCCTGGCCGATCCCAGATCTCGCCATAGCAATACTGCACCACCAGCGGGTAGATGCTGCCCGTGACAGGGTTATCGGGGGCAGCATGGCCCTCATTGCGGCGTTCGGCGTGGAGCGCGCCTTGCAAATCCCGCCCACGGCCCATCAGCACTTCCAGAGAATCCGCCCGTGGCGGGTCAATTTCCATTGTACTCCCCTGTTCGGCAAAAACGGCGCGGGCGGTCTCAAGCGCGGTCTCGGAAGCGGCGAAGCCGCGGTAGATGCCAATCTGGATGAAAATCTCGGCGATGGCGCGCGGCGTCAGGCCCAGTTTCAGCGCGGCGGCGATGTGGCGGCGGAGCTGCGCCTGGTTTTGCACGGAACAAAGGACGGAAAGCGTGACCGCCATGCGATCCTGGCGGGAAAGCCCCGGACGGTTCCAGATTTGGCCATAGACAAGCTCAGCCATCAGATCATCAAAACCAAAGGCGCCATTGGCCAGCGCGGCTTCCCCCGCGCCGAAAATCGCGCTGCGCTCGGCCTTGCCCAAGCGGTTCAAATCTTCGCGTTGTGTCATGGCCCTACCCCCGATGCGCGGGGCAAGCTAACAGCGGGCCGGGATCAGGCAAGCGCCGGGGGGCCTTCCCCTGAGGCCCGCGCCGGTCCACATGAAGCCCATGTTTCGCCGCGCCCTGCTTGCAGCCCCCCTGCTTCTGCCGATCCCTGCCCTGGCCCAGGCCCAGGCGGCGGCGCTTTCGGAACGCGACCGGCGCGATATCGCCGCCGTGGAAGCCTATTTGAACCGGCTGACCACGCTGCGTGCGCGGTTCCTGCAAATTGCGCAAAATGGCGCTTCCGCGCAGGGCTGGGCCTATATCTCTCGCCCGGGCCGCATGCGTTTTGATTATGACCCGCCCGAGCCGCTGCTGCTGGTGGCGGATGGTAACCAATTCCTGCTCTATGACCGGGAATTGAAGGCGCCGACCACGCTGCCGACCAACGCCACACCGCTTGGGCTGCTGCTGCGCCCGGAAATCCGGCTTTCGGGCGATGTCACCATCAGCCGCGTGCAGCGCGATGGCGGGTTTCTGCGCATCACGCTGTTCCGCACCAATGACCCGCGGGAGGGGACGCTGACCCTGGTCTTCCAGCCGGAACCGCTGGAATTGCGGCAATGGGCGGTTGTGGATGCCCAGGGGCGCGAAACCCGGGTGACGCTCACGCAGATTGAAACCGGGCTGGCGCTGA
>JADCGG010000025.1 GCA_020249125.1 Roseomonas sp.
GACTGCCGGGGGTCCTTGAGCGCAGAAAAATGATCGAGGAGCGATACAGAAGACATGGGGGAACCTCAAAGAATCGAGGTCATCCATGAATCACCGCACGATGCTTTTGGGAATCCCTGCCAAGTTCAAGCGATTGCCCTGGCAGCCCAAGACTGGCGCGGCGCCTCTAGACGGTCCAGAAAGGGGGCGCATGACCAGCCCGATCAGGATCATCCCAAGCAGCGATGGGGCGCTGACCTACGCCATCCCCTTCCCGCCTGAGGAAACGCCCGCCGTGACCGCGCGCGATTTGCTGCGCGCCTGGGAAGCCGCGCGCGGTGCCGCAGGCGCGGAAATTTGGGGCAGCCCGCGCCGGCTGGTGTTTCGCCGCGCGGATGGTGAGGCGATGGAATTGCTGCTGGCGGATGCCGATGCCGCCTGCTGGGCGGAAGCGGTGGATGCGCGCCATGGGTTGGCGACACCTCAGGGCCTCGCGATTTGCCTCAGGCTGCTGGCCTTGATTGAGGCCATGGGACGGATGGCGCGGCTCAAGGGGTTTTTCACAATCCGCGCCTCGGGGGCGGAATTGCACCCGGCCTTGCTGCGGGCAGCGGCCAGCCTGCCGCTTGATACTGCGGGCCGGTTCGACGAAGCCGGCCTGACCGCGCTATTGTCGCGCGCGATTCCGGCGGGAGCCCCCTCATGATCCGATTTTTGCCCTTGCTTCTTGTTCTGGCCGCCTGCGCGCAGCAGGAAGCGCCGCCTACGTCACGGGCCGCCACCGCCGGCGCCACGCCGGAATTGCAGCGCATCTGCACCCAGGAAGCAGAGCGCGTGGTCAATTTCCGCGAACGTGGTCAGTTGATGCGGGCAGATGCAAACTTCGGTGACAGCGACATGACGAATGATGTGCCGGTTGCGCGGCTGCGTTCCGACAGCTTCCGGCAGCAAACCTTGCGGGATGAATTGATCCGCGAATGCATCCGCAATGCCGGCACCAGTCAGCCACCGATGGACCCGGGCGCGCAACGACCACAGAACATCCGCGGAAGGCGTTGAGGGCCAGAAGCGCGCATGGCATCCCTTTCGGTCCTGACACGCGCGCTTGCCCATCGTAACGCCAAGGTTTTCTTCACCGCCTCCCTGATTTCCTGGACAGGGCTTTGGATGCATCGCATCGCCATTTCCTGGTTCGCCTGGGAATTGACCGATAGCGCCTTCTGGGTCGGCATGGTGGCGTTTTGCGATCTGGCACCCGCCGTCGTGGTCAGCCCCATTGCCGGCGCCATTGCGGATCGCACCGATCGCCTGAAGCTCACTTTCTGGAGCCAGGCGATGATCGGCGTCATGGCTGCGGTGATCGCGCTGCTGGTGGCATTCGGCAAGCTTGACATCTATACCTTGCTGGCGCTTGAGGTTTTGAACGGCATCGCATCCTCCTTCGCGCAGCCGGCGCGGCAATCATTAATGCCGGGATTGGTCCCGCGCAGTGATTTGACGGCGGCGGTGGGGCTCAATTCGCTCTGCTTCAATGTGGCGCGCTTTGTCGGGCCGGCGCTGGCCGGGCCATTGATTGCGGTGGCGGGCGTATGGCCGGCCATTGCGGCCAATGCGGTGGCGTATTTCATCGCAACCGCCACCACGCCCTTGCTGAAAGTCTCGGCCGAGGAACGACAGGGGCATGCGAAAACCAAATCGCTATGGGGGGATATGCGCGATGGGCTGCGCTATGTCGCCGGGCATCCGGGCCTGGGGCCGATCCTGACCTATGCGGCGATTGTGGCCTTGCTGCTGCGCAGCCTGCCGGAGATTCTGCCACCCTATGTGGAACGGCAATTCGGCCTGGGTGCGGAAGCGCTGGCCGTTCTGACGGCGGCTTTTGGCGTTGGCGCCCTATTGTCGGGGATATTCGTCTCTGCCCGCGGCAAGATGCATGGCACAACCAGGCTCGCGGTTTTTGCGCCGGCGGCGATTTCGCTCGCCATGGTGGGCTTTATCGCCACAAGCTGGTTTCCCTTTGGCGTGCTTTGCGCTGCCATTATGGGCGCGGCGATGTCCGTGCATGGGATTTGCGCGCAGACGCTGGCGCAATCAGCCTCAGACCCCGCCATGCGCGGGCGCGTGCTCAGCCTTTGGGGTTTGATCGTACGCGCCTTTCCAGCGCTTGGCGCACTGCTGCTGGGTGCTGCGGGAGAGGTTTTCGGCATGACGCTACCAACCCTGGCGGCGGTGGTGCTTTCGGCCATTGCCATCGCCTGGGGGATCAAGCGCCTGCCCGCCATGGCGCGGGTGTTGGAAGGCGAAGGCGCGAGCGATCCTTCGAAGCGTTGAACCTGAATGAGGTATGAGCATGATTGAAGCGGCTATTGTGGGCATGGGGCGCTGGGGTCAGACCCTGGTTGATAGTGTGCAGAACCGGAATGATGCCGGCATACGCTTCATTGCCGGCAGCACCGGGCGTCCGGAACGCGCCGCCGAATGGGCCGCGCGGCAGGGGGCGAAAATCCTGCCCGACCTCAACGCCATCCTGGCCGAACCGCGCGTGAAGGCGGTGGTCATTGCCTCCCCGCATCAGATGCATGCGGATCAGGTGATTGCCGCGGCGCGCGCGGGCAAGCATGTCTTTGTCGAAAAACCCTTCACCATGACGAAGGCGAGTGCGGAAGCCGCTGTGGCCGCCTGCCGAGACGCCAGGGTGGTGATGGCGCTTGGCCATAATCGCCGCTTCCTGCCGGCGGTGGCCGAGATGAAAAAGCTGATCGCTGCCGGCGCGCTTGGCACTTTGCTGCATGTGGAAGGCCAATTCAGCGGGCCGGGCGCAATTTCCTATCAGCCCGGCATGTGGCGCGCCGACCGTCACGAAAGCCCGCTGGGCGGCATGGGCGGTATGGGCATTCACATGATTGACATGATGATCAATCTGGCCGGCCCGATTGCGGAGGTGACGGTGCGCTCCCTCGCCCGCGCCCTCGCCAATGGCATGGATGACACGACGGCGGGGCTATTCTCCTTCGCCTCTGGCGCCACGGGCTGCTTCGCGACCCTGGCCTATGCGCCGCGGGTCTGGCGTATCGCGCTTTACGGCACGGATGCGGCGTTGGAATTGAACGGGCATGAAAGGCTGAGCCTAACCCCGCGTGAGGGTGAGGCCTGGGTCAAGGATTTCCCGAAGACCGATATCGAACATGC
>JADCGG010000250.1 GCA_020249125.1 Roseomonas sp.
ACCAAAACCTTTTCGCGCCCGTGGCGGATGAGGTGGAACGCCGCGCCCGCGTAATGCTGATTGGCTATGCCGGCGGCGGTGTGCGCAATATCTTCGCCAATAAGCGCATCACCAATATGGCGGAACTGCGTGGGCTCAAGGTGCGCGTGCAGGGCGCGCCGATCTGGTCGCGCACCTTTCAGGCAGCGGGCATGTCGCCTTCCGTCATTGCCTATAATGAAGTCTATAACGGCATCCAGAATAACGTGATCGAAGCTGGTGAGAATGAGGCCGCGGGCGTGGAGGCGATGCGCTTTTATGAAGTGGCGCCGAACCTGATCATGACCGAACACGCCATCACCATCCGCCCGATCTGCTTCGCAAGCCAAACCTTGGCGCGGCTACCCCCGGCCTTGCAGGAAGCGGTGAAGCGCGCGGGGCGTGAGGCCGGCACCTTTGGGCGTGAAGCGGAAAGCAGCGAGGATGGGCAGAAAATTGCTGCCCTTGAATCAGCGGGCCGCCTGCGGCGCGTGGCTTTCAATGATCGTGCCGCGTTGAAGCGCGCGGTTGATCCGGTGATGGAAGCCTATGCCAAGGAAGTGGGCGCTGAGAGCATTTTTGCCCGCATCAATGCGCTGACGTCGTGACGTATGAAGCCCTCCGGCGGCGCTCTGCTGCCGGAGGGTCTTCTAAAACACAAGAAGAAAAATCTTTGACTGCAGGGGCTTGAGGGGTCGTCATGGGTGAATCTGGTTTGCGCCATGCGGTGCAAAAGATGGCTGATCTCTACAGCCGTTTTCTGTCGGCATTGCTCGCATTGGGTGTCTTGATCCTGGTCTTTCCGGTGACCTTGCAGGTCTTCGCGCGCTTCACGAATTTTCTGCCGCATTACATCTGGACCGAGGAAATGGCGCGCTTCCTGTTGGTTTGGACAATCATGATCGGCGCCATGGTAGGGCTGAAGGAAGGCATCCATTTCAACGTGGATCTTTGGCCGGAAATGAAAGGGCGCGCGCGTGCTGCGCTTGATCTGGTCACGGGTGTTTTTGTGCTGGCCTTCGCCGCCGCCTTCCTTTGGTACGGCATTGAATTCGTGGATTTCGCCTGGTTCCGCATCAGCGAATTGGCGGAATTGCCGCTATGGCTGATCCACCTCGCTTGGCCGATCCTGGGCTTTTCCTGGCTGCTTTTTGGCGGCCTTAAATTCTATGATGATTTGCGGACGCTCATCGGGGGAGAAACGCCATGATGGGCGGGAATGTTCTGGCGCCGAATGAAGCGGCCTGGATTCTCTTTGGCGGCTTCTTTGCCCTGCTTGCTTTGCGCGTGCCGGTGGCGGTGGCGCTTGGCATGGCCTGTCTGCCGGTGATGCTGATTGAACCGCGCCTTGGCGCCATGACGCTGATGCAGGAAACCTTCAACGCCTATAATTCCTTTATCCTGTTGGCGGTGCCCTTCTTTCTGCTGACCGCCAATCTGATGAATGTGGGCGGCATCACGGATCGGCTGGTGCGTTTATCCCGCGCGCTGGTTGGGCATTTTCCGGGCGGGCTCGCGCAGATCAATGTTGTGCTGTCCATCTTCTTCGCCGGCATCAGCGGCAGCAGCACCGCCGATGCGGCTTCGCAGTCCAAGATCTTCATCGAAGCGCAGCGGCGCGAAGGCTATGATGACAGTTTCTCGGTCGCCATCACGGCCGTTTCCGCGGTACTCGCGGTGATCATCCCGCCATCTATTCTGATGATCGTCTGGGGCGGGGTGCTGACGGTTTCCATCGGTGCGTTGTTTCTGGCGGGTGTGATCCCCGGCTTGCTGATTGGCCTGGTGCAGATGGCGACCGTTCATGCCTATGCCAAAAAGCGCGGCTATCCCACCTACCCGCGCGCCAATCTCCGTGAATTGGGTTTCGCCACCTGGATTTCGCTGCCCGCGCTGATGACACCCTTCATTATTATCGGTGGCAAGATTTTCGGCTGGTTCACCGCGACCGAAAGCGCCTGCATCGCGGTGCTTTATGCCGGGCTGCTTTCCCTGGTGGTCTATCGGGAAATGGACCTCAAGGCGCTTTACGGCGCGCTTGGCGAAACCGGGCGGCTTGCGGCGGTGGCGTTGTTTTGCGTTGGCACCGCTTCGGCCTTCGGTTGGTTGCTCGCCTATTACAAAATCCCGGAAGCGATCCTTGCCGGGGTTTCTGCCTGGGGCATGGGCAAGATCGCGACAGGGTTTTTCATCGCGGGCGTTTTTCTAGTGGTGGGCTGCTTTCTGGATGCCATCCCCGCCATCATCATCGTCGGCGCCATCCTGCAACCCTTGGCGATGGAAGTTGGCATCCACCCTGTCCATTTCGCCATGATCGGCATTGTGAGCCTTGCTTTCGGCCTGGTGACGCCACCTTACGGGCTATGCTTGATGATTGCCTGCCATGTCGCCGGCCTGCGCATAGGTGATGCGCTGAAGGATACCATCATCATGCTGCTGCCGATGCTGGCGGTGCTCGGCCTCGTGATCATGTGGCCGGATGTCTCGCTGATTCTGCCGCGCCTGATTTCCCCCGAATTCCTGGAGTGAAGGTTTTCAGCCCGCGGTGATGCGCGCCGCAAAGCCGCCGAGGAAAACAGCGATACCAAGATCAAGCGCGACAAACCCCGCCGCGCCAAGGGAGCTGAGCCGCAGCGCGTGGCGAGCGACAAACCATTCCATCCAAAGCGCATAAAACAGCGCCAAAAGCCCGCCGAAATCGAGCAAAACCCCATTACCCAAAAGCAGCCCCGGCAGGCTAAGCCCCGCCAGCGCCAAATACTGCACCACGGCAGACCAATTCCAGGCGGCGATGAAGCGCGGCCAGCGATCTGCCACGCCAAGCACCTTGGCCAGGGACAGTGATGCCAAGGCAAACCCCGCCCAGGAGGCTACAAACAGCAGCACATCCACCAATAGCGACAGCGCCATATCCTCGGGCGTGCTGGTCTGATCCTTGAAGAACATGAAAATGGGCAGGCAGATCGCCGCCGCGCGGAAGGAATAGGCCGCGACAGGTAGCGAATTTTCAAACGCGGCCAGCCCTGCTGCCCGCCCACGCGCGAGCATCAGCGCGCCGGCCAACGCCCGCGCCACTCCGCCTGATGGGGCGCTGCTCAGCCGACCAGCTCCTCAAGCACCATGCGATAAAGCCCCGCAAGGTCACGCAATTCATCAATCGGCGCGCATTCATCCACCTTGTGCATGGTGGCCCCCACGGCGCCCAATTCAGCTACGGGGCAATAGCGCGTGATGAAGCGCGCATCGGAAGTGCCGCCGCCGGTATCAAGCTTGGCTTGCGCGCCTGTCGCGCGTTCAATGGCGCGTTGCAGCCCGGCCACGAAAGGCCCTGGTTCGGTCAGGAAGCTTTCGCCTGAGACCGTGACTTTCAAATCATGATTGGGCGCTTCTTCTTCCAGCACGGCGCGAATGCGTGCGGTCAAGCCGCTGCTATTGTGCAGATCATTGAAGCGGATATTCAAGAACGCCTTGGCCGCCGCCGGAATGACGTTGGATGCGCTATTACCGACATCAAAGCCGGTCACTTGCAGCGTTGAAGCCTGGAACCAATCACTGCCATTGTCCAAGGGCTCTGCCGTCAGCCTGTTCAGCGCACGCATCAGCCGATGGATTGGGTTATCGGCGCGTTCCGGATAGGCAGAATGGCCCTGAATACCATGCACGGTGATATGCGCCGTCATGGAACCGCGCCGACCAATTTTCAGCGTATCGCCAAGTTTCACCTTGGAAGTCGGTTCCCCCACCAGCGCCATATCGGGAATCTGATCATTATCCGCCATCCATTCCAGCACTTTCGCGGTGCCATTGATGGAAGGCCCTTCCTCATCCCCCGTGATCAGCAGGCTGATGCTGCCCTGATGATCCGGGCGCAGCTTGAGGAAATCGCTGAGCCCCGCAACAAAAGCTGCAATGCTACCCTTCATGTCGCAAGCGCCGCGGCCATAGATCATGCCATTGGCGATTTCCGCGCTGAAGGGGTCATGCGTCCAACCAGCGCGGTCCCCCACCGGCACCACATCCGTGTGTCCCGCATAGCAGAAATGCGGCCCATACTTGCCGCGCCGGGCAAAAAGATTATCCACCTCGGCGAATTTCAGCCGCGTGCAGGTGAAGCCGAGCGGGATCAGCGCCGCTTCCAGCACACCAAGCGCCCCACCTTCTTCCGGCGTGACGGAAGGGCAGCGGATCAGCGCCTGCAGCAGGGGGATCGGATCAGTCACGTAACAATTCGTTGATCGCGGTCTTCGCGCGGGTTTGCGCATCCACGCGCTTCACGATCACCGCGCAATACAGCGACGGACCCGGAGAACCATCCGGCAGAGGCTTGCCCGGCAAGGAACCTGGCACCACCACGGAATAGGAAGGCACGCGGCCCATGAAAATCTCGCCCGTGGTCCGGTCCACAATCTTGGTGGTCGCGCTGATGAAAACGCCCATGGAAAGCACGCATCCGCGTTCCACAATGACACCTTCCACCACTTCAGACCGCGCGCCGATGAAGCAATCATCTTCGATCACCACCGGGTTCGCTTGCAGCGGTTCCAAAACACCGCCAATGCCAACGCCGCCGGAAAGATGCACGTTCTTGCCGATCTGCGCACAGGAACCAACCGTCGCCCAGGTATCCACCATCGTGTTTTCGTCAACCCGCGCGCCAAGGTTCACGAAGGAAGGCATCAGCACCACATTGCGCGCGATATGGGCGGAACGGCGCACCACCGCGCCCGGCACCACACGGAAGCCTGCCTCCCGGAACCTGTTCTCCCCCCAGCCTTCAAACTTCAAAGGCACCTTGTCATAGGCGCCGGTCGAAATATCCATCGGCGCCGAATCCGCGAGCCGGAAGGACATCAGCACCGCCTGCTTCAACCATTGATTGACCTTCCAGCCGCCATTCCCATCCGGTTCCGCGACACGCGCCTTGCCGGAATCGAGCATTTCCAGCGCTTCTTCCACCGATGCGCGATCCGCGCCTGAGGTTGCGGGAGAAAGCTGGTCGCGCCGGTCCCAAAGCGCTTCGATGCGGGATTGAAGTTCGGTCATGGTCATGGGGCGGGTTCCTCCGGCAAAGCGGCCTTTCCTTGCGGCGGGGCGGGGGCGCTGTCAACGCTTCCTGGTAACCAAAGATTAGGTGGCCATGATGAATATGCGCCCATGCCTTCCATTCGCGAAACCCGAAGGGCTGCCCGCCCCTCAGCTGCCGAAGCCACCCGGGCCGCAGCATGAGCGGTACGGTCGAGAACCTGCTGCGCCTGGCGCGGGAGAGTGATGCCAGCACGCGGGCCGTATTGGCGCGCAATGCGACCACGCCGCATGAGGTGCTGGCCTTTCTTTCAAAGGATCAGGAACCGCGTGTGCGGGCAAGCGTCATCGCAAATACGCGCGCCCCCTTTTCCGTGCTGCAAACCCTGACCGAGGATGAAAACGTCGCGGTCAGGGAAGCCCTGGCAAAGCGGGTCGCTGATATCATGCCCACGCTCACCTCATCGAGCAATGATCGTCTGACGCAGGTATTGCACCCGATCCTTCTGAAGCTTGCCGATGATGCTGTTGCGCAAATCCGCTTCATCATTGCTGATGCCGCGAAGAATCTCTCCACCGTGCCGCGCGATGCCATATTGCGCCTGGCCATGGATACGGAAATTCGTGTGGCCGAGCCGGTCATTCGCCTCTCGCCCCTTCTCACCGAAGAAGATTTGCTGCTGCTGATTTCCTCGCCGCCCACAACGGCTACCTTGCAGGCCGTGGCGCGCCGCACCGGGATTGGGGAGGCAGTGACCGATGCGTTGATTGCCCAGGGTGATCGCGCCGCCATTGGCCTGATGCTTGAAAATTCCAGCGCAAAGATCCGCGCCGTCAGCATGGAAGATGTGATGAACCGCGCGCGCTTCAATCCGGAATGGTTCCCAAGCCTGATGGCGCGGCCTGCGCTGACGCCTGATACCGCCATTCGGCTTGCGGGCGTTGTCGCCGATACCTTGCTGCGGCCCCTGATGCAGCGCCAGGATGTGGATCAGGCCTTGCTGTTTCGCCTTCGGCAATGTGTGGCGGATCGGCTAGGCCTGCCGCAGCCGAATCTCCCTGTCGGCATGGGCAATCGGCAGATTGACCCCGTCAGCAAGGGATTTCCGGCAAAATCCATGGTTTGGCGTACGGATAATGGCGGGCCGCGTTTCTGACATTCAAATGACGTGGCCCATCACGGACGGATCAGGGTGCCCGCGCCACCGTCGGTGAACAACTCCCGCAGCACCGCATGGGGCACGCGCCCATCCAGAATCACGGCGCCCTTTACGCCCTTCTCAACCGCATAGATGCAGGTTTCCACCTTCGGAATCATGCCGCCGGAAATCCAACCATCGGCGATGCCTTTCTTGACTTCGGCCACGGTCATTTCAGAGATAAGATTGCCATCGGGGCCAAGCACGCCGCGCACATCGGTCAGCATCAGCAAGCGTTCGGCGGAAAGCGCGCCGGCAATCGCACCCGCCACCGTATCGGCATTGATGTTATAGGTCTGGCCATCCGCGCCCGCGCCGACTGGGGCGACCACGGGCACAATGTCCGCGCCAACCATCAGTTGCAGCACGCGCGGGTTGATGGCTTCCGGTTCGCCGACAAAACCAAGATCGAGGACTTTTTCGATATTGCTGTCCGGGTCGCGATAGGTGCGCGTCAGTTTGCGCGCGCGCACCAGGCCGCCATCCTTGCCGGAAATGCCAACCGCCATGACGCCGGCGCGCGTGATCGCTTCCGCCACCTGCTTATTCACCGGCCCGGCGAGCACCATTTCCACCACATCGAGCATGGCGGCATCGGTCACGCGCAGGCCCTGCACGAAGGTGGATTTCACATCCAGCCGCTTCAGCATGGCGTTGATTTGCGGCCCGCCACCATGCACCACCACCGGGTTCACGCCCACTTGTTCCAGCAGCGCGATATCGCGGCCAAAACGCAGTGCGGTTTCTTCTTCCCCCATGGCGTGGCCGCCATATTTCACCACCACGATCTGATCATCGTAGCGCTTCAGGAAGGGCAGGGCCCCTGCCAAGATTTCCATCTGGTCCTGGGCGGTATCAGTCATGAAAAGCATTCCCAAAAAAGTAGCTTCGTGTAGGGGGCGGCGGCGGGAAGGGTCAAGATGCTGGCGGGTAGCTGGCCTTTTTCTCCCAGCCGCGCGCCGCCTGCTGCCAATAGGTCAGGCTATGCCCGGCTTCCTTGCCCGCCGCCCAACGGCCTCGCGCGGCAGCCACCGCGGCTTCATCCGCGCCGTCAAACAAATCCAGCACGCGATCATAATCGCCAAGCCTGGCACTTGCCGCGCCATCCACCAGCACCAGAAAACGCGCGCCATTGGCGGGGGGGATGTCCTGATCGGCGATCAGCAAGGGCTGCGCGGCATCATGCTCACCGCCCGCCAGGCCATGCGGCAGCCAGGGCGGATCGGCGGGCAGCCACAGCGCGGCATCCAAAGCGCGGGCGCGTTCCGCGTCAGCGCATAGGATCAGGGCGCGCCCGCCAGACTCCATCACGCGGCCCAGCAGCTTCGGCAGGGCTTCCTGCAATTTGCTGCGCGTCAGATGGTAAAAGCCGATCTCTGTCATGCGTCGCGTTCAAAGCGCATGGCAACCAGATGATCCAGCAAGCGCACGCCAAAGCCGCTTGGCCCTTTCGGTCCCAAAGCTGCGGCTTCTTCGCGCGCCTCAACCCCCGCGATATCCAGATGCGCCCAGGTGGTGCCGCCCGCGAATTCGCGGAGGAAGGCCGCGGCATGGCAGGCATCCGACAGGAAGCGCCCGCCCCAGGCGCCGCTGCCCGCCGGTGCGCATTGGCGCAGATCAGCAATGTCGCTTTTCAGCACTTCCCTGTGTTCATCATCAATCGGCATGGGCCAGAGTGGTTCCGCCACGGCCTCACCCGCCGCCATCAGCGCTGCCGATAGAGCCTCATCATTGCCGAAAACCCCGGCGCGATGATGGCCAAGCGCTGTGATGATGCTGCCGGTGAGCGTCGCCAGATCAATCATGGCGCGCGGCTTGAAGCGCGCGGCGGTATAGGAAAGCGCATCGGCCAGGATCAGACGGCCTTCCGCATCCGTATCCAAAACCTCGATCGTCTTGCCGCTATGGGTGCGAAGAATATCTCCGGGCCGATAGGAAGCCGCGCCAATGGCATTTTCCGCGAGCGCCAGCACCGCTACCGCCGGCGCCGGAGACCGCCTAAGTGCGAGTGCCAGCATTGCCCCCGCAGCGGCAGCCGCACCCGCCATATCGCCGCGCATCTCTTCCATGCCGGCGGCGGGCTTGATGGAAATACCGCCCGTGTCAAAGCAAACCCCCTTGCCGACAAAGGCAACCGGCGCAGCCTTCACCCGGCCCGGCCAGCGCAGCACAACAAGGCGCGGGCCATGCACCGCACCGCCGCCCACCGCGCAAAGCGCGCCCATGCCAAGGGTAGCCAGGCGCTTGCCTTCCAGCACTTCAACCTTCAGGCCGTATTCCTTGAGCGCGCGGAGCCGTTCCGCGAAGCTTGCCGGGTTCAGCCGATTGCCCGGTTCCGCCACCAGAATACGCGCGAAAAACACGCCACGCAGCACGGCTTCGGCACGCTTCCAGGCGGGTTCAACCTTGGCGGGAGAAGCCACCGCCAGCGTCACCCGTGCGGGCGGCGCATCCTTGTCCTTGCTGGCATCGCGCAGCACATTGAAGCGCCATGCATTCAGCAGCGCGCCCGTCGCGAAACCCGCCGCCTGTTCAGGTGTGGCGTTATCCGCCAGCAAAATCGCCTGGGCGCGGCCCGCAGCTTCGGCCATGCCGGCACCGCCGCCCACTTCCCAATCACTGACCGTTTCGCCCGCGCCGATGCCGGCGAGAATGGTAAAACCATGCGCACCAGGGACAGGCAAAACCTCCCCCGCCTTGCCGGTAAAGCGCGCCGCTTTTGCTGCCGCCGCCAGGGCGGCATCATCCGGCGCCTTGCCTTCCACCATCGGAAGAATCAGCGCGCTATCGGCGCCGCGCGCCTTGTGGCGGCGCAGCGCTTCAGGGCTTCGTTGCAGAACCAGCTTTACCATGGGCGCGAAAGTGGCGGGGCTTCAGCCTTCGTAGTGATCCGCCACCATGCGGTCCAGCATGCGCACGCCATAAGCGGTCGCCCCTTTCGGCACGGTTGGCGCATCCTTGGAAGACCAGGCGGTGCCCGCAATATCCAAATGCGCCCAGGGCTTGCCATTGACAAAGCGCTGGATGAATTGCGCTGCGGTGATGGAACCACCCGGCCGCCCGCCGACATTCTTCATATCGGCAATATCGGATTTGATCTGCTTGTCGTAAGCATCACCCAGCGGCATGCGCCAAGCCTCTTCCCCCACGGCGCTGCCCGCTTCCTTCACATGCGTCGCCAGCGTGTCGTCATTGCTGAATAGCCCCGCACGTTCATGGCCAAGCGCGATGATGATGGCGCCCGTGAGCGTCGCCAGATCCACCATGAAGCGCGGATCGTATTTTTCCTGGCAATACCACATCACATCCGCCAGCACCAAACGTCCTTCCGCATCGGTATTGATCACCTCCACGGTCTGACCGGAATAGGATTTCACGACATCGCCCGGGCGCTGCGCGGTGGCGGATGGCATGTTTTCAACAAGCCCCACCATGCCAATCACATCCGCCTTGGCCTTGCGCCCAGCGAGTGCCGCCATCAGCCCGATCACCGTGCCGGCGCCGGCCATGTCCCATTTCATGTCTTCCATGCCGCCCGCGGGCTTGATGGAAATGCCGCCGGTATCGAAGGTGACACCCTTGCCGATGAAAGCGAGCGGCTTCTGCTTCTTGCCTTTGGGCGCGCCCATCCATTTCATCGTCACCATGCGCGGTTCCTGCGCGCTGCCCTGCGCCACGCCCAAAAGCGCGCCGAAGCCAAGGCGCTTCATCTCACGCGGGCCCATGATTTCGACCTCGACGCCAAGTTTTTCGAGCGCCTTGCAGCGTTCCGCCATTTCAGCCGGCGTCAGCACATTGGGCGGTTCGGAAACCAGATCGCGCGTTAGGAAAACACCATCGGCGATGGCCTGCATCGGCGCGAAGGCGGCCTTGGCTTTCGTTGCTTCCGCGCTGGCAAGGGCGACACGTTCCAGCTTCGGCTTGTCCTCTTCCTTTTCCGTGGTGCGATAACGATCAAAGCGATAGCTGCGCAGCCGCGCGCCCATGGCAACACTGGCGGCAAGCGCCGGCGTCAGCCCATCCGCCGCAATCACCGCATCGCGTTCCTGTTGCACCGCCACCAGCGCGGCGCCGCCGGCATTCTCGGCACCCTGCGCATCCAGCGCATCGGCCTTGCCAAGCCCAATGGCGACAATCTTGGAAAGCCCGGCACCCGGTGCCCAAAGCGTACAGGATTGGCCCTTGGCGCCCTTGAACTTCGCCGCTTCCAAGCCACGCGCCACCGCGCCGCCGGTCGCTTCCTCGGCGGTCTTGGCCAGGCCCGCCAGCGCGGCGCCTTCCGCCAGCAGCAGAACCAGGGCGCCGCTGCGCGGCAGGGCGGGCTTCACGAAGGTGATATCGGGCATGGTGGCTCCTGAGGGCAAAACAATCTGGCAGCATCTTAACACAGGGCCGCGCGACCAAAACAGGGCTTGCGGCGCGGCGCCGCTGCGGCCAAAGCAAAGGGCATGAATGATGATGCGCTGCTGGCCCTGGCCAGAGACCTCGTGGCCAAGGCGGCTTCCGCCATCATGGCGATCAAGGCCGCCGGTTTCGCGGTGGAACGGAAATCGGACCATTCCCCGGTGACCGAGGCGGATTGCATCGCCGAAGCGCTGATTGTGGAAGGGCTGCGCGCCGCGACCCCCGAAATTCCCGTGATTGCGGAAGAAGAAGTCGCCGCCGGCACTGCGCCCGCCCATGCCGCGCGTTTCTGGCTGGTGGACCCGTTGGATGGCACGCGGGAATTTGCCGCCGGGCGAGATAATTTCGCGGTGAATATCGGGTTGGTGGCGGAAGGACGCGCGGTTTTGGGCGCCGTGGCGCTGCCGGCTTCGGGCGAAATCTTCTGGGGCCGGGTCGGCCTTGGCGCCTGGAAGCGCGATGCCGCCGGCACCCGCGCCATCCGCGCCCGCACGCCGCCCGCCGAAGGCGTTACCGTGATGGGCAGCCATCACTACGCCGATGACCCGCGCATGGGCCGCTTTCTGGAAGGCCGCCATGTCGCGCGCGTGGTGAATATCGGCTCGGCGGAGAAATTTTGCCGGCTCGCGGAAGGCAGCGCCGATCTCTATCCGCGCTTTGGCCGCACCATGGAATGGGATACCGCCGCGCCGCAGGCCGTGGTGGAAGCTGCCGGAGGGCGCGTGCTGGTGCTGGAAGGCCGCGCGCCCTTGCTCTACGCCAAGCCAGGCTTTGAAAATCCGGGCTTTGTCTGTGAAGGCCTGCCGGGATGACACGGCTTCTGGCGCCGGATCAGGTCGCTGAAGCCGCGCGGTTGCTCCGCGATGGTGAACTCGTCGCCTTCCCGACCGAGACGGTCTATGGCCTGGGCGCTGATGCGCGGAATGGCCGCGCCGTGGCCGCCGTGTTTGAAGCCAAGGGCCGCCCGCATTTCAACCCGCTGATCTGCCATTTTCCTGATGCCGAGGCCGCCTTTGCCGAAGTGCTGGCCGATGACCGCGCCCGCGCCTTGGCCGCCGCTTTCTGGCCCGGCCCGCTGACTTTGGTGCTGCCGCGCCGCACCGAATGCCGGATTGATCTGCTGGCCGGGGCGGGGTTGGATACGCTCGCGGTGCGGGTGCCGGCGCATCCGTTGGCTTTGGAGCTGCTGTGCGTCGCCGCCATTCCTGTGGCGGGGCCTTCGGCCAATCGCTCCGGCGCGGTCAGCCCCACCACGGCAGCGCATGTGCTGGAAGGGCTTTCCGGGCGCATCGCTGCCGTTCTGGACGGCGGGGCTTGCGCTGTGGGCGTGGAAAGCACTGTGCTCGATCTGGCCATGGGCGGTGCCGCTTTGCTTCGCCCCGGTGGCGTGCCGGTAGAAGCGATTGAAGCGGTGATCGGCCAGGTTTCCCGCCCCTTGCCCATCAGCGCCGCCGAGAAGACCCGCACGCTCCGCAGCCCAGGCATGATGCTGTCCCATTACGCGCCATCGCTCCCGGTGCGGCTGGGGGCAGCTGATGTGGCGGCGCATGAGGCGCTTTTGGCCTTTGGCCCGCCCCTCCCTGGTGCGCGTTTGGTCTGGCAGCTTTCTGAGACGCGCGATGTGCGTGAAGCCGCCGCGCGGCTTTTCGCCGGGCTGCGCTGGCTGGATGCGGAAGGCGCGCGGCTTAGCCTGACCCGCATCGCCGCCATGCCGATCCCCGAAGCGGGGCTTGGGGCGGCGATCAATGACCGACTGGCGCGCGCGGCGGCGCCTCGGGCTTGAGCACTCACGCAACATTTTTGGCGTAAAACACTTATCCACCACAGAAAACATTTGACTGTGATTTTGGAACCAAACTAGAACATCCGCTCAGTTGCCGGTTTGTTCGCGCCGATTCGCGCCCGGCCTTGTTGAGGGGATGGCCTATGCTCACGCGCAAACAGCATGAATTGCTAATGTTCATTGACAAGCACCTGCGTGATACCGGCTTTTCCCCTTCATTTGAGGAAATGAAAGAAGCGCTCAATCTGCGGTCCAAATCCGGCATCCATCGCCT
>JADCGG010000251.1 GCA_020249125.1 Roseomonas sp.
CCCCATCGGGCTTGGCGAAGGCGCCGCTTTCCTTATCCACAATCAGCGCGTCATCATCCCAGGAACCCCAATGGCCCATGACGACTTCCATGAATTCATCAGCGCGATCATAGCGCAGATCATGTTCCAGATGTTCGCTATGGCCGAAATTCAGCGCCTCACTATTATTCAATGACGTCACGATATTCCACGCCACGCGTCCCTGCGTCATCAGATCAGCGGTCGCGAAAAGCCGCGCCACGTGATAGGGTTCGTAATAGGTGGTGGAATAGGTCGCGCCGAGGCCAATGCGTTTGGTGGCAGCGGCCATCATCATCACAATGGTCAGCGGATCCAGCTTCACCGCGCGCACGCCATGCGCCACAGTATTGCGGAAATCATTGGCGTAGATATCGGGCATCGCCAGCCGATCATCAAAGAACGCCATATGAAACTTGCCATCTTCCAGAATGCGCGCGATGCGCTGGTAGTAATCCGGCGTCAGAAAATCGCTCATGGAAGCGGGATGGCGCCAGGAACCAGGCAGGTTGGAACAATTCTGCGCCTGCAAGAAGGCAACCATGGTCATTTGGCGATTGGCGCTTGTCATTGGAAAAACCCCTTTGGATCAGACAGGAATATCAACATCAAGCAGCGGCGCATGCTGCTGGCAGCCATAGACATCGGTATCGCCAATGCCCCCCGCCGGCACCAGGCGCGGAAAGGTCGCCTTGATCGCCATAGCGGCATCATAAGGCGTCAACAGCACATCCTTGGGCGCCACGCCATAAAGCCGTGCAAACAGCGCTTCAGTGATCACGCCGGAAGCGCGCACCTTCTGGTAAAGCGCCGCATCATCGAAGACGATATCAATGGTCAGGTCGAAAGGCCCGGCATTCTTGCTTTTGCAGACGCGCGCCAAATCTCGGATGCGTGCCATTTGCTGCCTTAAACCTCCTCATAGGTAATCGGGAAAATCTCGCGCGGGTCATCCAGTTCCAGCACGTGATAAATGCTGAAGCGATAGACGGGGCCAACAGAAATATCGGAAGGTGAGAAAGGAAAGGCCATATTGCCTTCGCGGCAAAGCCGGCCCGGGAAATCCGTGTGCAGCATATTGGTGCGCGCAATGCCAAGCACGGCGGCGGCGATTTCCTGAGTATCGGCAATCACTTCAATCACGAAGCCAACTTCATGGCCGGCGACAACACGCACCGGTTCGCGCGCACCCATTACGCCATCCATCCCATAGGTGCGGATGGTGAGGGTATAGCTTTCCGGTGCCGCGCCGAAAGCCTGCGCCTTTTCGCGCACAATGCCGCGCACTTCTTCCAGAAACAGCGGCAGCCGCGCGATCAGCAACGGGTCGCGCGTGCCGCAAATGGAAATGCTGCGATAGCCCGCCATTTCCACGCCTTCCAGCTTCACCGTGTATTGGCTGGCTGGGGTCCAACGCATACCGGAAATGCGCACGGCGCGATCACTCAACGCATCAAAGCGACAATCGGACGTATCCAGCATGCCGCCTGGTTCAATGTGATGAATGGGGCTGCTGTTTTCATGCAGCGAATGATTGGCGATGGAAAGCGGCGTGCAGCGGCGGATCGGGTTCATCGGTTCGCATTCCACGCCATCTTCGCGCACCGTCACCAGCAGGCAATCATGGCCCTTGGGGATGGAGGGTGTCGCGCCGCATTCCAGCATCTTGCCGGCATACCAGGCGGGGGCGGGCGGCAATTGCGCGCGAATGGCGGCGGCGGCCCAAGGCGCGGGATCACTCGCGCGGCCTGCCAGGATCACCTGAGCGCCGCTATCCAAAGCCTCCATAAAGGGTTCCGGCCCCATCATGGCAACAACGCGGCTGGCACGATCCAGAACATCACTGGTCAGCGCGGGCTGATTGCTGAGCGGGTGAATGCGCCCCGCCGCCAGCCGGCGCTGCAATTCGGCGCGCGGAGGTTCAGCGCGGATCAACGCCATGCGGAAATGCAGCCCTTCCTCCGCGCCAATATCCCGCACCAATTGCGCCGTGAGGTCCAGATGCGGATCGCCCCCCGCACCGCCAGAGGTGCCGATCATCAGCGGAATGCCAGCGCCAATCGCCGCGCGCAGCATCAGGCGCAAATCGCGCTTGATCGCCATGGTGGAACAAAACGGCACGCCCGCGCCAAGGTAATGCGGGCCGGGATCAACGCTGCCGCCATCAACGCCGATGATATGCGGGTTGCGCGCCATGCCGGCTTGCAAACTCGCTTCCGGAAAGCCGTAGCCCAGAATGGCGCTGGTTGAGAGAAGGCGAATTTCCTTCATGCCGTTCCTAACCCCTTACTGGCACGCATAAACGGCGCCGTGGGTGAAGGCTGCCATGAAGAAGGCCGCGCGTATAGCGCCGCCGCCGCGTGTTACAGCAGCACCATATCGTCGCGGTGGATGATTTCATCCCGCCCGCGCCAGCCGAGGATTTTTTCCAGCGCTTCACTGCGATGTCCGGCAATTTGCCGCGCCGCATCGGCATCATAGGCGGAAAGCCCGCGCGCCACTTCAACACCTTCGGCGTTGCGCACGCTTACGGGATCGCCGCGCGAAAAATCGCCTTCCACGGCGCGCACACCCGCTGGCAGCAGCGATGAACCGCGCTTCAGCGCACGTGCCGCGCCAGCATCCACCACCAACGCGCCAAGCGGCGCTAGGCTGCCCGCAATCCAGCGCTTACGCGCGCTGCGGCCTTCCGGCAGCGGCAGGAACCAGGTGCAGCGCGCCCCTTCTTCCAGCGCGCGCAGCGGGTGGTCTCGTTGGCCAAGCGCAATCGCCATGGCCGTGCCCGCGCCGGTCGCGATGCGTGCGGCAATTAGTTTTGTCCGCATGCCGCCCGAGGAATAGCCAGGCGGCGGTTCGCCCCCCATGGCCATGATCTCATCCGTCAGGCGCTCCACCACGGGCAGATGTTGCGCGGCGGGGTCCTTGCGCGGATCAGCGGTGTAAAGCCCATCAATGTCGGACAGCAGCAACAGCGCATCGGCCTGGATCATTTCCGCCACGCGCGCCGCCAGCCGATCATTATCGCCGAAGCGGATTTCCGCCGTGGCCACTGTGTCGTTTTCATTGATCACGGGCACACAGCCAAGGCCAAGCAACGTGGCCAGCGTGGCGCGCGCATTCAGATAGCGCCGGCGATCTTCCGAATCTTCCAGCGTCAGCAGCAATTGCGCCGCGTTCAGCCCATGCGCGGCCAGCGCTTCCTGCCAGGCACCGGCCAAGCGTATTTGCCCCACAGCCGCGGCAGCCTGTTTTTCTTCCAGCCGTAAGCGCCGACGTGTCAGCCCCAGCGCCTTGCGCGCCAAGGCAATCGCACCGGAAGAAACCACCACCACTTCCGCGCCCCGCGCGCGCAGTGCCGCGATATCGGCAGCGACAGAAGCAAGCCAGGCGCGGCGCGGCGCGGCGGTGGCATCATCCACCACCAGCGCGGAGCCGATCTTCACCACAATGCGTTGCGCATCCTTGAAGCTGGGCTGGGCCGGGTTGATCATGCCGAGGCACTTACCATGCGATAGCGGGGCCTGTCAGCGCGCCGCCGCAATCATATCCGCCAGCGCGCGCAGCAATTCGGGCACGCCTTCACCACTTGCGGCGCTGATCAGCATCACCGGCTTGCCGGCAGCACGAGACAGCGCCTTCACGCGGGACGTGCGCGCCTGCGGGGTCATGGCATCGGCCTTGTTGAGTGCGACCAATTCCGGGCGGCTTTCCAGCCCATGACCATATTCGGCCAATTCGTGGCGAATGGTGCGATAGGCGCGCGCCGGGTCCGCCGCCGTGCCATCCACCAGATGCAGCAGCACCTTGCAGCGTTCCACATGGCCCAAAAAGCGCGTGCCAAGCCCCGCGCCTTCCGCCGCGCCTTCAATTAGGCCCGGCAGATCGGCCAGCACAAATTCCTCGGTCGCGTTCAGCCGCACCACGCCAAGCTGCGGGTGCAGCGTGGTGAAGGGATAATCGGCGATCTTGGGTCGCGCCGCCGAAGCCACGCTGAGGAAAGTGGATTTGCCGGCATTGGGCAGCCCCACCAGCCCCGCATCCGCAATCAGCTTGAGCCGCAGCCAGAGCCAGCGTTCTTCCCCCGGCCAGCCCTTATCGGCCCGGCGTGGCGCGCGATTGGTCGAGGTTTTGTAATTCGCATTGCCAAAGCCGCCATCGCCACCCTGCGCCAGCACCACGCGTTTGCCGAGCTTATCAAGATCCGCGATCATGGTTTCGCGGTCTTCGGCGAAGATTTGCGTGCCTACAGGAAGTTTGAGCACCACATCATCACTCGCCGCGCCGGTGCGGTCAGACCCCGCGCCATTGCCGCCCTTGCGCGCCTTGAAATGCTGGGCGTAGCGGAAATCAATCAACGTATTCAGCCCGGCCACGGCTTCAGCGATGACATTCCCGCCCTTGCCGCCATTCCCGCCATCCGGGCCGCCGAATTCGATGAATTTTTCGCGTCGGAAGGCGACAACGCCATCCCCGCCATCGCCGGCCTTCACCCAGATTTTCGCTTCATCAAGGAATTTCATGGGCTGATCCGCAGGGCATCATGACCCCCAAAACAAAACGAGGGCCCCAAGGGACCCTCGCCTTCAGGGATATACTGGAAGCCAGGGTTATTCCGCGGCCTGCGGCAGCGGCTGGACGTTGACGTGAACGCGCCCTTCGGACTTGCGTTCAAACACCACGCGGCCATCAACGGAAGCATGCAGGCTATGCTGGCGGCCAGCATAGACATTGTCGCCCGGGATCATCTTGGTGCCGCGCTGCGTGACGATGATGGAACCGGCATTGACCGCCTGACCACCAAACAACTTCACGCCGAGGCGCTTACCAGCGGAATCGCGACCGTTGCGCGAAGAACCGCCTGCTTTCTTATGTGCCATGGCTGGGTTCCTTTCCGATCAGGCAGCGTTGATGGAGGCGATACGCAGCACCGTCTGGTGCTGGCGATGGCCATTCTTGCGGCGGCTATTCTGCCGGCGGCGCTTCTTGAAGATCAAAATGCGGTCGCCGCGACTCTGTTCCACCACGGTCGCGGTCACGCTGGCGCCCGGCACGGTAGGCGCGCCAATGGCTAGGCCCGCTTCGGTAGCGATAGCCAGAACGTCATGGATCGTGACGGTGGCGCCAGGTTCGGCTTCCAACCGTTCAACGGTAAGGACGGCGTCCGGCGTGACGCGGTATTGCTTGCCGCCGGTGCGGATAACTGCATAGGTCATGGGGATGCCCCGAAACTCTTTCTAAAGCGTGACTGCCAAGCCCTTGCCACAGGCAAAAGCCAGCCGCCCCAGGCGCAGAACGCTGGGCCGGAAAGAAGCCGCGTATAGACGGGCGGGTCCGGCCCGTCAACGCCGGAGATTGCGCCGAGGAGCCAAGGCAATTATAGAAAACCCTCGTTCGTGGGGAGGTCAGCCTCCCTGCCCCGCTGGAGAGGTGCCGGAGCGGTCGAACGGGTCGGTCTCGAAAACCGAAGTACGGGTAACTGTACCGTGGGTTCGAATCCCACCCTCTCCGCCATCTTCCCGTCGCAAACCCCGACAGCGACCCCGACGCCGCCGAATTTTCGCGTTGTTTCAAAGGGGTTTGGCTGCGCCATCCGAACCACAGAGACTGACCACGGGCCGAAATGCGGTCTCTGAACGGCTTTCGTCTCTAACCGAGCGAACCTGGCCGGTTCCGGTTCG
>JADCGG010000252.1 GCA_020249125.1 Roseomonas sp.
ATGCGGATATTTACGCCGAAGTGGCCGCGCCCCCCGAAGCGCGCCGCCTGCCTTTGCGTCGCGTTTTGGCGGAAGAAGCGCTTTCCGCCTTCAGGCTTTGGCAGGCCAAGCCGGATAAGGTGCCTTATTAGAGCCGCCTGTGTTTCGGCATGGATGAATTACGTCGATTAGCTGCCGAGTTACACCTGCCCTGAAGCGGCCGATGCTGGCGCCTGTAATTGTCCCATCATTAGGTTTGTGGGCAGCAGTTTGGTTGCAAATTTTTCTCTGCACTCCCCGATGACGATCTGCAATCGCTCTGCGGGAGCCATGTGTTAGCGTAATCCCTCACCAAATATAGCGTCTTAGGCGTTTAATGGCGATGTATGGGTCATTTCTTTCCCGTCAAGCCAGAACAACATTTCTTCCTCTAAAAAGAAACTCGCCGCATCGAAGAGAAATAAAAAAGGAATTGACACGCGTCGAAAATAAGGTTATTTGCGACATACTTCACGAGCTAAATGTGAAAGGAAATGACAAAATGACGAATATCTACTCGACAGCGGACAAAATCGACCTGAAAAGGCATCTTTTCGGGATCGCGGTTGCATCTTTGGAAAAGGCAGGTTGGAAGGTCGAGCGTGTGCCCGGTAGCGGAAAGTCGAGCGTTCGCCGCATCACCAAGGGGGCGCAGAGCAAAATTGTATCCATCCGCACGACACAAGATCAGTGGATCGCGTTCCCTCGGAAAGAAAACGATATGGGATGGCTAACCCTTGATGAAGTTGACGCTGTTGTGCCTGTGTCTGTTGATGATGAGGAAGCGCCGAAGTTCGCCAAGGTACACTTGATCGACGGCGACGAAATGCGCGCTCGTTTCAACCGAGCCTATAACGCACGCAAGAAGGCTGGGCATACCATAACTATGGGGCGTGGTGTTTGGGTTTCGCTCTATGTTCCGGAAGCGCAGGACCCTGTGAATCTGGTTGGTGCCGGTGTTGGATTGATGTTCCCGCCTATTGCGACCGTGCCGCTTTCACCTCAACTCGCTTCGGCGGTGCAACCTAAGGCGTCACGTGAAGACGACGAGGCTCGCGCGCTTCTGTCGGCTCCCGCTGAAGAAGCGCCCCTGACTATCGCGGAAGCCAAGCGGCGACTGGCAAAGACGCTAGGCGTTGATCCGATCAACATTAAGATTAGCGTGGAGGCTTGAAGGGGTCTTCTGCCCCTTGCGGATGTCATTACCTAACCGCGATTGATGATGACTTGTCGGCGAATGTGGCCCTACACTCTGAATGCGAAAAATTTGTTTTATGACACGAAAATTTTCGCATTCAGAAGCCATATCCGAATTACGCCGCCTGCCTTTGCGTCGCGTTTTGGCGGAAGAAGCGCTTTCCGCCTTCAGGCTTTGTCAGGCCAAGCCGGATAAGGTGCCTTATTAGTGAGCAACCTGCCCGAACAGCGCGGTCAAAACCGCAAACAAGACCCCACCCGCCAGAAACCCCACCAGCGTGCCATTGATACGCACATATTGCAGATCGCGCCCAACACGAAGCTCGATCTTTTCGGTCACCGTCGCGGCATCCCAATTCGTCACCACGCCGGCGATGAAATCGGCAAGCTGCACCTGGGCTGAGGGCAGAAGCGTCATCAACACACCCTCAGCGGCGCGATTGAGCCTTTCCCGCGCGCCCTGATCTTCCGCAAGCAAGCTGCCGGCATTGGCGAAAATGCCGGACAGCAAAGCGACACTCCGTCCATCCGGGCGCGCGGCATCGGCGGCCAGGGCGATTTTCAGCCTTTCCCAGACATCCATCAACCAGGCGGCGACGGAAGGATGCGCCAGCGCTTCACGCAGCAGCCGACCAATCGTGGCGGCGCGTTCGGGGTCGGTTTCCAGTTTTTCGATCTCACGCGCCAGCCATTCGGCGAAGGCGGCGCGCAAATCGGAATCATCGGGGCCGATCTTTTCCAATTCGGTATTGATGGCGTTGAGGATGCGCCGCGCAATGGTAGCGCCAGCAAGCCAACCGACCAAGGCGCCACCTTCGGCACGCACCCGCGCTTCAATGGCGGTGCGCAGGTTTTCCTCACGCGCCGCCAGCAGCACCTTCAATTGCCCGATGGCCAGGCTGAAGACTTCCTGATGCTGGCCAGATGCCACCGCCGCGCGCAGGATGCGCGCCAGCAAACGCGCGCCTGCGGGGCCGGAGACAATCCTTGGCAGCAACCGCGCCAGTAGGCGCCGCGCGCGGCCATCTTCCAGGCTTGCCAGGATGCGGGGCAGGCTTGCCGAAAGCGCCATGGCCGCGCGGCGTGACGCTTCCGGGTCGCGCAAAAACCCTTCCAGGATGCGCGCCAGATCAAGCTTCGCGAGCACTCGGCGCACTTCGCTTTCGGTAAAGACATGGCCGGCGACAAAGCGCCCCAGGCCGCGGCCAAGCCGATCCTTCTGATTGGGGATAATGGCGGTATGCGGGATGGGCAGGCCAAGCGGGCGGCGAAACAGCGCGGTGACGGCGAACCAATCCGCAAGCCCGCCCACCAGCCCAGCCTTGGCGGCGGCTTGCAGCATTTCGGTCCAATAGCCTGGCGGTAATTGGTAGCTGAATAGAATAAGCGCGGCCATGGCGACCAGCAAACCGGTCGCGAAGGCACGATGGCGCTTGAGCGTCAGGCGAAGGGCAGCATCCCGGTCATGATCCGACATGGGGTGTGGATAGCGCAGAAGCCCGCCCGGCGGGAAGCGTCACGGGTAAGGGCCTTGCCTCACCAAGGCGGCGGATCATCCAGCCCAGGCGGTGGAAGGGCTGCGGGATCACGTGCCAACAGCGCCGCATCATCTTCAGCGACTTTATTGACGCGTGCTGAGACAGGCCACACAGCAAGCCCAGCACGGGGGAAGGGCCGCAGAAGTGCTTTCAGCCGCGCGGGCTCGGCGGGCGCTTCACCCAGCCATTCATCCCAATCCTCGGGCGGCA
>JADCGG010000253.1 GCA_020249125.1 Roseomonas sp.
AAGACCACCGCGGAATGGATGGGCTGGCGCATCACGCAGCGCACCAGCCGCGAGACGGGCATCCCCGCCGGCCTGCCCTACCTGACGGGCTTCGTGATCAACGAAGGGATCGCCGCCGAAGCGCAGGATTGACGCAGCGCCTGCCGCGACGCGGCGCCGCACTGCCCCGGAGGGTCCGCCCGCGGGGCTCCCGGCAGTAGGGGGCCGATGGTCGGCGCCTGCAACCGGAGAATACCACGATGAAGCTTTCTGACACGCAGCGGATTGTATTGAGCCATGGCGCGCAGCACCCGCAATTGCTGGCGATTGCGCCGAAGCATTTGCCAGTCGCTGCCTGCCGCGCGGTGGTGAACAGCCTGATCAAAAGCCGCCTGCTGATTGAGGTGGCTGCGCCGCGCGATCAATTGGCGATGGTGTGGCGCAAGGATGCCGATGGCACGCCGATCCTGATCCAGGTGACGGATGAAGGGCTGCGGGCGATTGGCATTGATCCGAATGAGGGGCGCGTGGCGCCCGACACGGCGCCGCAGGGCGGGGAGGAAAAGACAACTCGACCAGACGGCGCGGTGGAAAGCGAACCCGCCCACACCGCGCCAGAGGCGCCCAATATGGGCAGCGTGAATTTGCGCGAGGCTGCGGAACGGCTGCTGGCAGCCTGGGAGGAAGCGCCGCCGCCGAATGCCGACAAGGACCCGATCGCGCGCGCGATGGACATGCTGCGCAGCGCGCTCTCCCGCCGCGCCACACGCGCCACACGCGCCACGGGCGCGCCGCGCAAGCCGCGCGAAGGCACCAAGCAGGAAGTGGTGCTGGCGATGCTCCGCCGCCCTGAGGGCGCCACCATCGCGCAAATCGCCGAAGCGACCGGCTGGGCGCAGCATACGGTGCGCGGGTTTTTTGCAGGGCTGAAAAAGCGCCAGGGGATTAACGTGGAGATCGCCGAGCGCATCCGGCAGGTCGGCCCGAACAAGCAGGGTGCGAAGGGGTCCTACAGCGTCTACCGCATCGCTGAATGAAGCTGCGCAGCCACAGTTTTGATTATCAGCGCATAGCCCAGGGATCATCGCGATCCCTGGCGCTTTATTGCCTTGGCTCGCGCAAAACACAGCGCGAAGCGTCCGTCACGCGAAGGGCATGCCGCCCCGCAGGACGGAGAAAGACAATGCAGCAACTGGACACCATCACGAAACTCAAGGGCCTCGCCGACCACGCCCGGCTCAGCCATGCAAATTGGCTGCGCGAGGCACGCAAGGGCGGCATTGGCAAATACGGCCCGGCCTATTGCATCGAGGGCGCGGGCGTCTGGCGCCGGAGGCTCGGCGAATTGCTGGCGCAAATGCGCAACGCGGAGCCGGGGCGATGAGCGCCGGCACAGAGCAGCGCTGGATCGTGCTCGGCGCCGATGGCCGGCATGTCACGCTTGGCCGCATCGAGCCGAGTGAGGCGGAAATCGCTGCCGCCAGCGATGCCCTTGCCGCGCAGGGGCTTTCCGGTTGGCTGGTGCGCATGCGGGGCGAATACTACAGCCGGGGGAAGGTAACGCTCGCACCCCTGCAGCGCATCGGCGCCCCGCATGACGCCGACTGGCAAGCCGCCCTTGCCGCATTTCACGCCGCGCGCCAGCGCGCCACTCACTGAACCCTCACCAACGCGCGGCGGGAGGTCGCCGCCATGGCTGAACTGACACCCTCCACGCGCGAGGCAGCGCGGCGCCTCGGCGTCAGCGATACCACCATCCACAAGGCTGAACGCACTGGGCGCATCGCGCGCGAACCGGACGGCCAATGGGACATCGCCAAGACCCGCGCCAGGCTGCAGGAAACCGCTGATCCGCAACGTTCTCCGATCAGCGGCAGCGCCAATGCCGAAGGCACGCCCTTCGCTCGGCTGAAGGTCGCGCAGCTTGCGCTGAAGGTCGAAGCGCAGCGCCTGGCGCTCGATGAGAGCAAAGGCCGGCTGCTCGATGTCGCAACCGCCAATGCGACGATTGATGAAATCGCCAGCACAATGCGCGATACGCTGCTGAATTGGCCCGCGCGTGCGTCAGCGGCAATACCGTGCTGTCCAGGGAATTTCTGTGCGGCCTTGAAGGCGCCGGCCAGTCCTCAAGCCTACCGAAGCAGCAAGCCATGGCTTTGATCGTCCCACCGTAACCCTATCTTGCGGCCTTTACCCCAAGGCGACTAAGCTAAACGTCATCTGGATTGAGCAGGAGGTAAGAATGACCACGACAGATCGCCGTTCCCTTTTCGCCCTCGCCGCCACGATGGCCGCTGGCGCAGCATTGCCGGTGCAGGCAAGGCCGCTTGATCAGGTGCTGTCTTCACGTCGGCTGCGTGCGGGCATCAACCCAACCCTACCGCCCTTCGGCACCTTCAATGAACGCAACCAGATTGACGGATTTGATGCCGATATCGCGCGCGAAATAGCACGGCGCATGAATGTAGAGCTTGAAATCGTGCAGGTCGGCAGCCCGGACCGCATCCCCTTCCTGCAATCTGATCGCATTGACATCGTACTCGGCGCCATCACCCGCACGATCGAACGCGCGCTGGTGATTGATTATACGCAGCCGCTGCACACGCAATCCATGGTGGTCCTGACCAAATCCTCCGGCACGGCGGTACCCATCGCAAAGCCGGCGGACCTCAATAACCGCCAGGTTCGCATGGTGCAGGTGCGTGGCACGGTGGGCGTACCCTGGCTGCAGGCAAATGCAGCGCAGGCGCAGGTCACGCTGCTTGACAATTACCCCGATTGCTTCCGCGCGCTGGCGCAGGGGCGCGCGGATGCCATGGTGGATGTGGCGGAATCAGTCGTCATTCCCATGCGTAACTTCCAGGGTGTGCAGTGGAAAATCCTGGATGAGGTGCTGGCCAGCTTCTGGGTTGGTATCGGCGTGCAAAAGGGCAATACCGCGCTTCGCGATGTGCTGAATGTGGTACTGTTCGAATTGCATCGCACCAACTTCGTCAATCAGACTTGGGAAAAATGGTTTGGTGTGCCGATGACAACGCGCATCCCCTTCAACCCGATGTTCTGACATGTCCCTGCAATACGGGCAGGTTCTGCATTACCTGCCCGATTTCCTGCTGGGCGCCGGCATGGCGCTTTGGATCGCAGCCCTTGCCTTTGCAGGTGGGCTGCTGATCGGGCTTGTCGGTGCTGCGGTTCTAACGCAAGGCCCGCTTTGGATGCGCGTGCCGGTGCTGGGTTATGTGCGCTTCTTCACCTATACGCCGCAGCTTGTGCAGATATTCTTCCTGTTCTTTGCGCTACCCGAATTCGGCATCATCCTATCCCCCATCACCGCCGTTTTGATCGGCATGACATTGAATGCCGGCGCCTATTTGACCGAGATTGAGCGCGCGGGCTTTGCCTCGGTCCCGCAGGCTGAATTGGATGCGGCGGAAACGCTTGGCTTTTCGCGCACGCAAACCGTTTGGTATGTGATCGCGCCCCATGTGGTGCGCACGCTCTACCCGTCGCTATCCAATCACTACATCATCATGACGCTTGGCACCTCCATGGCGGCGATCTTTGGTGTGGAGGAACTCACGGGCCGGGCGTTGAATGCCAATGCCATTTCCTTCCGCTCGGTTGAGATTTTTTCGATCACGGCGGGTCTTTATATCGTTCTAACCATCATCGCCTCTGTGCTGCTTTGGCTGGTTGGCCGGTGGTTGTTCCGTGTCAAAGCCAGGGTCTTCTGAAGCATGTCCGCCTGGCAGATTTTGGCGAATGAGGCGCCGCGCTTCTTCACCTGGTGGAATATGCTTTTCCTCGGGCAGGCGCTGCTGAATACGCTGATCGCTTCCGTCATTGGCTGCGCGCTTGGCTATGCGCTGGGCTTTCTGTTCGCCACACTGCGCCTGCCGCAGGTGATGCCCTTCGCACCCATGCGCACAGCCGCCATCCTTTGGGTTGAGACCTTCCGCCGCATTCCCTTTCTTGTCCTGTTGCTGCTGGTCTTCTTCCTGGGCCAGGCGCTGCGGCTGGAAGCGCCACTTTGGGCGGTGGCCATCACGGCAGTCGCCATCCGCATGAGCGCGCTGGCGGCTGAGAATGTGCGCGCCGGCTACGACAGCGTGCGCCCGCAGCAATGGGAGGCAGCGCTGACCATGAACCTGCCGGCGCTCACAGCGCTGCGCCGCGTGGTGCTGCCGCAATCCTGGCGCGTGATCCTGCCACCTTCCATTGTGCATGTGCTCAGCATGGTGAAGGAAACATCGCTGGTATCGCAGATTGGCTTCATTGAAATCACCTTTGCCGCAAAAATGCTGACGCAGCGCGGCTTCAGCGCCATGATCACCTATGGTACCGCGCTGATCCTTTACTTCTGCGTGTCTTGGGCCTTGGCGTCTTTGGCGCGCGCGGCAGAACGACAGCTGACAACGCGACGCGGTTTCATAGCCCCGACGCCTTGAGTGCCGCAGTCAGCGCCGCAGCATCCGCCGAATCCACGGGCGGTTGCGGTGGCCGAACGGTCGCATGGGCGATGATGCCCATCTCTCGCAGGCACCATTTCAGCCGCGCGGTTGCGCGCCCGCTGGGTGGCGCGCCATAGATCGCCTCGGCCAAGGGTTCCAATTTTTCATGCAGGGCGCGTGCTGCCGGCAGGTCATTCGCGCGCACTGCTGCGTCCAAGGCGACGATTTCATCAGGCATCAGATCAGCGAGCGAAACCAGGCTGCCATCACTACCATGCACCATGCAGGCCAGCAGATGTTCATCACCACTGGCGCAGACCGCGACATCCGGGCGCAGGCGCTTCACCTGGCGGCGCAGCGCGTCATAGCCATCCACTTCCCAGCCGCCTTCCTTGATGCCAACCACTGTTTCAATCTTGAGCAATTCCGCCATGGTTTCCGGCGAGAAGCCCATGCGCCCGGCGGCGTGATGCGCCTGGAAAAGAAAGAGCGGCACACCCGGCACTGCATCCGCGATGGCGCGGTGATGCAGCACGGCCATGGCAGTTGTATGTGCCAGTGCGAAAGCATTGGGCAAAAAGATCATGATGGCATCGGCACCCGCCGCGCATGCCTCCCGCGCTTCCTCTGCCGCTTCCAAGGATGATTCCGCATTCACACCGGCCACGATCAGCCGCGTTGCATCCAAAGTCTCGCGCGTTACTTCCACCGCGCGGCGCTTTTCGGCACGGGTGATGACGTAATTCTCCCCGGCATGGCCATTGATCAAAACGCCGCGAATGCCCGGGCGCATCACGCAATGCGCTGTATGTTTTGCGTAGCCATCCCAATCCGGCGCAAAATCCGCGCGCATCGGCAGCACGGTGGATGGATAAATACCGTGAAAGCGCGTATCGCTCATGCAGAATTGCTCCGTTGGTGAAGAAGCCTGTCTATGGGGAAAAGCGGCAGTTCCGGTGCCTCGCCCAATATCGCCTGCGCCAGAATGCGGCCCATATAAGGGCCGCTGGTATAGCCGGAATGCACGCTGCCGATAATCCAAGCATTATCAATCCCGGGAATGGGGCCAATCGCAGGTAGCGCATCGGCCGTTTCCGCTTCCAGCCCAAGCCAGGACCGCACGACGCGCGCGTGGCGCAAGGCCGGCACGGTATGCGCCGCCAAGCGTACATTGCCCAGGAAATTTTCTGACCGCACCGCGACACCGCCGCGCGCGCGATCCCCAATGCCCTGCCATCCACCACCAATCAACACCGTGCCATTGGCATATTGCTTCAGGCTCAAAAGGCCGGAGGCAACACCAAGCACGGTGCGCATCACCGGCGGCATGCGTTCGGTCACGACAAGCTGATTGATCAGCACCTTGATGGGCAGCGAGAGGCCAAGCCAGGCCGCCATATCCTGCAACCAAACACCGCCCGCCAGCACCACGCGCTGCGCTGCAACCGCTCCCGCAGATGTATCCAGCACAAAGCGGCCATCAATGCCGCGCACTGGTGTTGATTCCATCAATGTTACGCCGGCTTCCTGCAAGGCCACGCGAAAGGCGCGCCCGGTGAGATAGGCAGAGGCAAAGCCATCAATCGGGCAATGCCCGGCAAGCTTCACGCCATCCGCAAGCCCAGGTTCAATCGCCTGGGCAGCGCGGCCATCAATCAATTCAATGGGCGCGCCGGCTTCGCGGCGGATGCGCGCGCGTTCTTCAAGCATCACTGCTTCTGCATCCGTAAAGGCCACGGATAATCCTGGGCAGGTTTTCGCCAGCACATCCCCGCCAGCGCACCAGGCGGGCATGTTCATCCACATCTCATGTGCACGGAGCGCATAAGGGATCAGCGCGGCTCTGGTCATTTGCATCGTGAGCGTGCCGGCATTCACACCTGACGCCTCTCGGCAAATCTCACCGCGATCAAGCAGCGCAACGCGCATGCCGCCGCGCGCCAAAAACAAGGCCGTGGCGCAGCCCATCACGCCCGCGCCAATGACAGCCGCATCAAAGCGCGTCTTCATATCGGTGCGGGCGCCGGCACTGGAATATCGGCATAGTCGAAATCGCCGAGGATGGACGCCATAGGCACTGGCCGCAGCGGGATGCGGCCTGTGGCGAATCCCACCTCTGCCACATCTACACCGCGCGCTGTGGCAAGCAGCGCGCCCGCGGCTTCTCCGCACATGCGCCCCTGGCACGGCCCCATGCCGCAGCGGGTGAAGTGCTTCAATTGGTTGATCGTATTGGCACCTGCTGCGGCGGCTTTTTCGATCTCGCTGCGCGGCACGCCTTCGCAGCGGCAGATGATTGTCTCCGCAGGGATGGCAGCGACCATGGCCGGTCGCAGCGCCATCATCCGCGCCATGGCCGCACCGGTGCGGCGTGCACGCGCCAGTGCCGCGTCTTCCTTCGATGCGTGATGCAATCTGAAGCCAAGATCATGAAGCGCCGTGCGTGCGGCAAGCCGCCCCGCTGCCGGCGCCGCCGCTGCGCCGCGTACGCCGGCGCCATCGCCAGCCGCGTACAGGAAAGCCACGCTGGTGCGTTGCGCGGCATCCAACACGGGCACCCAGCCGCCATCTTCTGGCCGATGCGCGTGCTGCGCGCGATAGGTGCGGCTTGCTTCCGTGGCCGGCACCAGACCATGCCCAATGCAGAGAGCATCGGCCTGGAAAACGCGTTCACCCACACGCACAGCCGAAAGAACCTTATCGCCTTCAGCCGCCGTCACCTGCGCGCCCGCCAGCACCGGCACGCGCGCTGCGAGCAGCCCGGCGCGCCAGACCGCGCCCTGTGCCAGCAGATCGGGCCGTGCGGAAAGTGCGGGCAGCGCGCGCAGCCATTCAGCCGGCGTTGCGGCATCAATCACCGCGACGACAGAACCGCCCCCCGCCAAAATCTTCGCTGCCACCGCATACAATAACGGCCCGGCACCCGCGACGACTACGCGTTGGCCTGGCAGTATGCCTTGCGCCTTCAACAATATGGTTGCCGCAGCCAAGCCAATAACGCCCGGCAGCGTCCAACCTGGAAAGGGAATAATCCGTTCATGCGTACCGCAGCATAGGATCAGCGCGCGCGCCTCAATCGTAAAAGGCACGCCATCCGCGCCCAGCGCGGAAAGGCTGAAGGGGGCAGCGGCCTCCCCTTCTGGCATCAACGGCCCGCCACCCAGGCCCCAGACACGACAGCCGGTGCGGATATCGGCACCGCTGGCAGCCAGCGCGGCACGCAGCGCATCGCCTTCTTGCCGGTCACGATCCGGCTTCATCTCAAAGCCCGCTGGCGGTGCACGATAGACCTGTCCGCCCGGTGCGGGAGATTCCTCCAGCAGCACAACGCGCGCACCTCCGTGCGCGGCTTCAGTTGCTGCCGCCATGCCGGCAGGGCCGCCGCCCAGCACCGCAACATCGAAGATCATGCCGGTGTCACTGCCTGCCCAGCCACAATAGGTGTGAGGCAAGCCTGTACCAGGCGCCCATCAACGCGCAGCAGGCATTGCTGGCACACCCCCATCATGCAGAAGGCAGTGCGTGGGCGCGTAGAGTCCTCGCCCTCCCCAAAGCGCCAATGGCCGGCGGCGATCAGCACGGCGGCCAGGCTTTCCCCCGGATGCGCCATAACGGGAACGCCTTCCACCGTGATGGTGACAGGCGCGGGACGCGCGACATTGGCGATGCGGAGACTCATGCGGGCAATAATAGGTCAGCGCGGGCGCCGCGCAACTGTGGCATTGACTTGACGCGAAGCGCGAAAAGCTTCGAGTATGGGCACCCAACAAGAACCGGGGCGTATGGGTTTGGCATTCCTGTCCATCCAAGGGCTGACAGTTTCCTATGGCGGCAAGGCCGATGTGCTGCGCGATGTGTCGCTTGATGTGGAACGCGGAGAGGTCATTGGGCTTATCGGCCCTTCAGGTTCCGGCAAATCCACCATTTTGCGCACGCTGGTTGGGCTTCTGAAGCCGCGCGACGGCACTGTATCGCTGGACGGCAAACTGGTGGATTACACAAGCCGCGCAAGCCTGCGGGGCGCGCGTGATCGCTTCGCCATCGTCTTTCAGCAATATAACCTGTTCCAGAACATGACGGCGCTGCGTAATGTCGCTATTGCGCCCACGCTTGTGAAAAAGCGCACCAAGAATGAAGTGGAGGCTGAAGCGCACGCGCTACTCGCCCGTGTCGGCCTGGCCGAGAAGGTGAATGCCTATCCGGATGAGCTTTCCGGCGGGCAGCAGCAGCGTGTCGCCATCGCGCGTGCTTTGGCGCTGAAGCCGGATATTCTTTTGCTGGATGAGGTGACGGCCGCGCTTGACCCCGAACTGGTGGGGGAGGTGCTGGATACCATCCGCGCGCTGCAACGCGAAGGCATGACCATGCTGATCGTAAGCCATGAGATGGCCTTCATCCGGGAAGTGGCGAGCCGCGTGGTTTTCCTAGATCAAGGATCAATCATCGAAACGGGTCCACCGGCGGAGGTATTCGACCATCCGCGCAGCCCACGCCTGAAAGAATTCACGTCGCGCATCCTGCGCCATTGATGGCTTCGCAGAAGGACAGGAGAGAAAGCACATGACTGATCGCCGGGCTCTTTTTACAGGCAGCGCCGCCGCTGCAGCCGCCGCAGCCGCGCTGCTCACACCCAATACCGCTTCTGCCCGCCCGCTTGAGGATGTGCTGCGCGCCGGGGAACTCCGCGTTGGTGTCAACCCAACCCTGCCACCACGCGCACTTTTCAATGAGAAAAATGAAATTGATGGATTTGAGCCCGAGGTGGCGGCCGCTATCGCGCGTAAGCTGGGGGTGCGGTTGACGTTGCAGGCAGTAGGCTCGCCAGAGCGTATTCCCATGGTCGCTTCAGGGCGAATAGATTTCGTCATGGGCGCGATGAGCCGCACGAGCGAAAGGGCCAAGGTGATTGACTATACCGTGCCTGTGCATTCCGAGAATTACGGCATTGTTGCCATCCAAGGCCGCGGCCACACCAGCATTGAAGCCCTGAATAATCCCGATGTGACGCTTGCGCAGGTGCGCGGCACAACCGCCATTCCGTATATCCAACGCGCAATCCCAAATGCACGAGTGCTCCTGCTGGACAATTACCCGGACCGCAATCGCGCCATTGCGCAAGGACGGGCACAAGCGTCCTTCGATGGGATTGATTCAGTGCGTTTTGCGCTGCGTCCCTTCCGGCAAGTGCAGTGGGAGGTGACGGCGGTGCCGGAATTTGGAGTGACCTATTCCGGCCTTGGTCTCGCCAAAAACAATCATTCACTGCGCAATTGGCTGAATATCGCGCTTTATGAATTGCATATGGATGGTACGATAGAGCGCGCTTGGGAAAAATGGTTTGATGGACCCATGTTCACCAAGGTTCCTGTGAATCCCTTCTTCTGAATCGCGCGTGAATTATAGCCTTATTTATTCGCAGGTTTCGGGGCATATCCCCTATCTTTTGGGCGGTGCCATCCTCACGCTTGAACTCGCAGTGATTTCCTTCGTGGTCGGCTGCGCGATTGGGCTGACCAATGCATCGATCCTGCATTTCGGGCCGCGTCCAATGCGGCTTGTGGTGCAGGGCTATGTAACATTTTTCATCAATACGCCCCTACTGGTGCAGATATTCTTCATATTCTTTGTGCTGCCGGATGCGGGTATTCTGCTCTCTCCCTATGCCGCAGTCGCGATCGGCATGTCGCTCAATGCAGGCGCCTATCTGACCGAAATTCAACGCGCCGGCTTCCAATCTCTGCGCCGTGAGGAGATTGACGCTGCAAGCGCCATGGGGTTTTCAGTCCCTCAAATCGTCTGGTATGTGGTGCTGCCGCATATCGCCAAGGCGCTTTATCCGCCGCTATCAAACCAATTCATCATCCAGGTCATGACAACCTCCATCGCGGCAATCTTCGCGGTAGAGGAGCTGACGGGCCGCGCCTATAACGTCAATTCACTGACCTTTCGCTCACTTGAGGTTTTCTCGATTGTTGCCGTCATTTATCTGGTGCTGACCTTGGCTTGTTCACTGGCGCTTGCGCTGCTTGGCCGATGGCTGTTCCGCGTCAAGGCACGGGTCTTCTGACGCCATGTGGGAACAGCTTCTTGAAGATGCGCCACGCTTCTTCGGTATCTGGAACCTGATGTTCCTGGGCCAGGCGCTATTGAATACGCTGCTTCTTTCTTATCTTGGCGCGGCTTTCGGCTTCGCCATCGGGTTTTCCCTGGCAATTGGGCGCCATCCCAGGCTGTACGGAATGGCGCCGATACGCCTGCTAGCCACCGCTTATGTCGAGGTGTTTCGAAGAATCCCCTTCCTGGTGAAGCTGATGTGCATCTTTTTCGCCTTCCAGCTTTCAGGCGCGCAGGCTTCGCTTTTTACCATAGCACTTGTCACTGTAGTGCTGTCGGCAGCCGCCTTCGCCGCCGAGATCGCGCGTGCCGGGATCGAAGCCGTGCCTACGCCGCAATGGGACGCGGCAGAGGCGATGAATTTTTCGCGCTGGAAGGTCCTCACGCGGGTTGTTGCGCCGCAATCCTGGCGCGTGGTGCTGCCGCCGCTATTTGGCTATGCTGTGGGCTTCATCAAATCCACCTCCATTGCAAGCCAGATTGGCGTGATGGAATTGACCTATGCCGCGAAGATTCTGAATACGCGCGGCTTTTCTGCCTTGCTTTGCTTTGGGACCATCCTGATTGTCTATTTCCTCATCTGCTGGCCAACCAAGCGCTTCGGGGAGCATCTTGAAGCGCGGCTTGGTCGGCGCGTAAAAACCTAAGGAAGCCCGCGATGCCCTTCACCCCGCCTGGGATGCACCTTCTAAAGGGTGCCATTGATTGCCACATTCATTGCGCGCCGCATCTATCTGGCCGTGCGGTGAACGCCTTCGATGCGGTCCGCCAAGCAGCGGCCGCTGGTATGCGCGCCATCGGCATCATGTGCAATTTTCAGAATACATCGGGTTTCGCGGCGCTGGCGAATGATGAACTCGGGCATCTAGGTGTTGAGGCCTTTGGTGGGCTGATCATGCAGCCGACTGCAGGGGGCGTGACGCTTGAGGCAGCGCGCACCGCCATCGGCTATGGCTATGGCCCCGGCACAGGCGCGCGCTTTATCAGCCTGCCAACCCATCACACGCGTCATGTAGCGATGCGTGAAGGCCGCAGCCCTACTTTTCTGGAAACCACTTTCTTTGTGCCTGAAAGCGGTATTGTCCCCGACCCTGTACCGGCCATCATGGAGCTATGCGCCGCAAAGGATGTGGTCTTTGATTGCGGCCATGTTTCGGGCCGCGAAGCGGTTGCTTTAGTGGAAGAAGCGAAGCGCCGCGGTGTTACGCGCATTCGCACCCATTGTGCGCGTTACACGCCTGAGGAAATTACGGCCATCACCGCGCTTGGCGCCTATGCCGAATTTTCCTTCTTTGTTCTCACGCACGCAACCCAGGTCGGACTAACCCATGTAGATGAAGAAAAGCACAAGATCGCCGCAAATAGCGTCATTCAGGACTTCACGCCCCGCATCCGCGCTGCCGGCGACCGAGCGATACTATCAACCGATTCGGGCGTATATCTGCTGCCGCCACCGGTTGAAGCGTTCCGCGAATATCTGATGCTTGTTGAGAGCGAGGGTTTCAGTGAACCGGAAATCCGCCGTATGATTGGTGAGAATCCCGCCAAACTCTTCAATATTGGTGTTCAGGCATAGCGCCTGGTTTCCGACTATCCGACCAGCAAGGCTGCAATGCATTCGGAACAGTTTTCAGACTGTTCCACACCACCTTAGCGCGCTATCGGCTGCAACCTTGATGGCGCGCAGATAATCTTCCACATCCACCCATTCATCATGCCCGCCATTCTGGGTCAAATCACCACAGAGCGGCCCGAAGCCGACGGTCGGGATACCCATCTGCACCATCGGCACGCGAATATCAGACGATGTATGCATAGCATTCACAAAGGGTGAAAGGCCAGTCACGCGCGACACTGCCGCACTTACCGCACCAAAAAGCAGCGACTCCGCCGGCAATTCCGCGCCCGTGACGCCGGAAAGCCATTCAAGTTTGGGCGCATGGTCTTTCAACCAGGCGTCCTTTTGCGCGCAAGCCGTGATGCAATCGATGATTTCCTGTTGCACCTTTTCCATCGCCTCTCCTGGTGGGAAGGAAACCGCGCCACCCAGTACGCAGCTTGTGGGAATGCGGCTGAAACGCGCGGCATCCCCGCAGGAGATATAAGAAACCATGATATTGGTGGCGCGCCCAACAACGCCTTCAATGCCAGGGTGATGCACGCGCGTCCCACGCGCCTGATCAAGCGCATCAAGGTCGGCCTTCACCAGCATCGCCTTGTCCAAAGCATTCACGGCAAGATGGGCGAAAGCCGTATGCCCGGGTTCCTTGGTATCCGGCCCGCGTCCCGAAACGGTCACGCGGAAATACAATTGTCCGCTGCAAATGGCCTTGATTTCCTGCATGCCGACACCGCTTTCCGCCGGATGCACGTAAATTGCCGCATCCGCGACATAACCATGCTGCATCGCCGCCGCGACACCGCGCGCATGGCGCTTTGATGGCGTGCTTGTCGCGATGATATCTCCCTTGGGCTGCAAGCCTGCCGCGCGAATAACCTTGATGGCTTCGCCCATGATGGCGATGCCGGCAAGATCATCAGCCACACCCCAGCCATGGATGCGGCCATCAGTGATGTCGCCCGCGAAAGGATCATGCTGCCAGGTTTCGGTATTCTTCAGCGGTTCGCCATCCGGATGGCCAAAGAAAATCAGGCTCGGCCCACCGCCCATCCCAGTAAGGCGCGCGATAATGCTGGCGCGTTCTTCCCGTGCCATGGCTTCGCCTTCGGCAAATTCATGGCGCATCTTAACATCGGATGGGACATAGGAAAGCGCTTCCACCTGGCAGCCAGTATCGCGCAGATGATCGGCAAAACATTGCTGCACCGCAGCTTCACCTTCGCGCTGCAAGGCGATCAGCCTGCGCAGAAAAGCAATGCTTTCCGCCCGGCGCGCTTCAGCTGCGGCGATGATCTGTTCGGAAACTTCATTCATGCGATACTCTCCCATCCCAAATCATAACGCTGCGCCCAGTGCATGCCTCATTCAGGCTGCACGCCCGAAATCCGCACCAGTTCTCGCCATTTATCGCGTTGCGATCGCATCAAGGTCTGGAATTCCTGCGGCGAGGACGGAAAGGGAATATTGCCATTCGCGGCGAGCCGCTGAACCAGCGCCGGGTCCTTCAGCCCCTCATTGATCGCGGTATTCATGCGCTGCAGAATTTCCGTGGGGATACCCGCCGGCCCCATCACGGCGGAAAAGGATGGCAGATCGTAATCCGCCACACCCTGTTCCTGCACTGTCGGCATTTCAGGCGCCAAGGGCCAGCGGGTTGGATTGGTGATGCCAAGCGCCCGCACCTGGCCCGCCCGCACGGCGCCAATCACGCCCGAGAAACTGTCGAATACCACCTGAATATTGCCCGCAATCAGATCAGCCAGGGCCGGCGCCGCGCCGCGATAGGGCACATGCGTCAATTCCGTACCCGTGCGCAGCATGAACAGCACGCCAAGCATATGGTTGGCACCGCCTGCCCCGGCGGAACCATAATTCAGCCTGCCCGGATTTGCCTTCGCATAGGCGATCAGTTCCTGAATATTGCGTATCGGCAAGCCTGGATGAACACAGACAATCGCAGTGCCAATCGAGAAAGTCGCGATGTGGCTGAAATCATCCACACCTTCATAGCCGGGCGTGCGAAACAACAAGGGCGCGCCAAGATGGGAAGATGGGCTCGCCATCATGATCGTATAGCCATCAGGTGCCGATTGCGCGACATGGGCGGTGCCCACCGTGCCGCCCGCGCCGCTGCGATTATCCACCACAACCGGGCTGCCCAGCGCCTTTTGCAAAACTTCGGCCTGCAGGCGCCCGGAAATATCACTGGCACCGCCAGGCGGATAAGGCACCACCAGCCGTATCGGCCGATTGGGCCAAGCCGATTGAGCCCTTGCACCCGATGCCTTCAGCAGTCCGGGCAGCGCCAAAGCTGAGGAAGCAAACAGACGACGTCCCAAATGCATGACCCGACTTCTCCTCATCTTGAATGGAATCTCTCAACGCCGATCGGCAGCCTCATTCCCGTAGCCGCGGCCATAGCGCTTTTCGAGGCGCCGTTGCACGAAATCCCAGGCCGTTGTCATAGCGAGATAGTATATGGCCGCCACCATGAACAATTCCAGCACCAGAAAGCGTTCCTGAATGAGTATCTGGGTGCGGCGCAGCAATTCCTCCATACTGATCACACTCGCCACTGATGTTGTCTTCAGCAAACCATTCACTGAATTACCAAGCGGCGGGATGATGATGCGCAGCGCCTGCGGCCAGATGACCAGGCGAAACACCTGCAATCGCTTGAGGCCAAGCGCCAAAGCCGCTTCGCGCTGGCCACGTGCCACTGCAAGGATGCCGGCGCGGACAGTCTCACTCAAATAGGCGGCTTCATTCAAGGCAAGGCCAAGCAGCGCGGCCTGCACCACGGAAAAGCGCAAACCGAATAGCGGCAAGCCAGTATAGATGATCAGCAATTGCACCAGCAGTGGCGTGCCGCGAAACACCCAGCAGTAAAATCCCGCCATGCCTGACAGAACCGGGTTCCCGGAAAGCCGCATCACGGCAAGCCCAATGCCAAGCAGCAGGCCAGCCGAAAGTGAAGCCGCCGTCAGCCACAGCGTGGTGACGGCGCCTTCCAGCAGGAACGGGTTCAAAAGATAGTCGAAGAACCCAGACCAGGACCAGATTTGCACGCGTGAAAATCAGGCGCTTATTGGGGCCCGACCACTTCCAGCTTTTCCGTATACATCGAAGCACCATAACGATCGAACAGCGCCTTCAGGCTGCCATCGGCCTTCATCGCCTCCAGCGCGCCTACCACAGCATCTGCCAGTACGCGCGAACGCGTGGCAACGGCAACCGGGGTCGGGAATAGCCCATTCAGCACGCGCGGAAAATCGCCACGCTGATCATATTCCGCCGCCACACCATCGATGCTGGTCACCGCCTGTACCTGGCCGGCACGCAGCGCCTGATAGGCCACGGCGAAATTGTCAAAGGTGCGGATATTCATCGGCTGCAAGCCCTTGGCCTGAAGCGATTGGCTGAGTTCCCGCGTGCGGCGTTCTTCAAATCCGCCAAGTTCCACGCCAACCGTCTTGCCGGCCAGATCATCCGTGGTGCGGATATTCTGCGGATTGCCGCGCGGCGCGTTGAAGGAAATCGCCTGGTTTTCGTAGCGCACCATTTGCATCATGCGGGCACGTTCTTCGGTGTAGAAAATGCCGGTATTGATCAAATCCCAACGCCGCGCGGCCAGGCCCGGAATCATGGCGCTGAATTCAATTCGAACATATTCGGGCGTCAGGCAAAGTCGGCGCGCGATTTCATTGCCGAGTTCAACGCGCATCCCACGCAACTGCCCCTGCGCATCCACGAATTGCAGCGGTGGCAGGGTTGGGTTGGTGGACATCACCAGCGTGCGAGACTTTACCAATTCACTATCCGGCACTGCCGGTGTGCAAGTCGGCGCTTGTGCCATCGCCGGGGTTGCCAGCAGCGCCGTCAGCGCAGCCAGGATTCCATATCGAAACATCATTTTTCTCCCTGTTGAGAAACTCATTCCGCGGCGCGCGCTTCGGCGCCGATTAGGCCAATGCCTTGCAATACCCGCGCCAAGGCCGGCATATCCTGCGCGGGCAAGGGCAGGCGCGGCGGGCGCGGCGGGCCCATATCCATGCCCATCAGCTTGAAGCCCGCCTTGGTGCCGGAAACATAGCGTGGCCCACCCACCCAAGGCAGCAATGGCGCCAGCTTGCGATACAGCGCCAGCGCCTTGGGCCGATCCGCCTCAAACGCAGCTGCATCGAACATTTCGGAAGAAAGCCGTGGTGCCAAATTACTGCATACGGCAACCCAACCAATCGCCCCAAGCCAGGCGCTTTCATAGCCGAGCACGCCGGCGAAAACCTCCATCCTATCGCCGCAGAGCGCGATGATGTCGCGCACGCGCGTCACTTCCAGCGTGCTTTCCTTCACGTAGCGGCAATTCGGGATGGTCGAAATCCGCGCGAGTGTGGCGGGCAGCATATCCACATTTGAAGTCGCCGGATTGTTATAGACCATGATCGGAATACCGATGGCATCCGCGACTATTTTGTAGTGATGAAACAGTTCATCTTCCGTCGGCACGGAATAAAAGGGCGGGATGATCATGACGCCATCCGCACCCTGAGACTCCGCTTCGCGTGACAGGGCCACCACTTCGCGCGTATCCTCAGCCCCTGTGCCGATCAGCACCGGCACGCGGCCGCGCGCGGCGCGGATCACCGTCTCCACAATGCCTTGGCGCTCCTCGCGTGATACGGAAAGGAACTCACCGGTGGACCCGAGCGGGATAAGACCCCTCACCCCCTCAGTGATCTGGTATTCCACCAGGCGCTCAAGCGCCTTGTAATCCACGGCTGCGCCATCGGCGGTAAAGGGCGTGATCAGCACCGTATAGGTGCCGCGAAAGGGCTCTCGGGCCATGAGGGAAGCTCCCGGGGGTGGACGCGGCCGCACCGCATGCGATGATGGGAGCCGGTTTTCGCGCAAACGGCAAGAGCATGCGGCTGCATCACCTCCATATCACCCCAACAACGGCGCCTATTCGGATCAGCTTCAACGGCGCTCCGCTGGAAGCCCTGCCGGGCGAGAGCATTGCCGCAGCGCTTTCCGCTGCGGGCATTTTGGCGCTGCGCGAAACGCCCAAGGGCACCAAGCGCGGGCTTTGGTGTGGCATGGGTGCCTGTTTTGATTGCGTGGTAGCGGTGGATGGCAAGGCCGGCCAGCGCGCCTGCATGGTGAAGGTAGCCGATGGCATGGCGATAGAAAGCGCCTTCCCGGCTGCACCCGCCCCGCTTGGCAGCGCACCTACCGAAATTGCCGATCAGCCCTGCGATATAATGGTGGTTGGTGCCGGCCCCGCCGGGCTTTCCGCCGCCATCGCAGCCGCGGAATCTGGCGCGCAAGTGGTGGTGCTGGATGAACGCGAAGCACCCGGCGGGCAATATCTGAAACCGCTTGCCACCAGCCACAGCCATACCGCGCCGGATGCGCAATTCCGCCAAGGCAGCGCGCTTTTCGAACGTGCAAGACGGGCTGGCATTCGCTTTCATTACGGCGCGACTGTGTGGGGCGGCTTTGCACCTGATGAAATCGCCGCAGTTGTGGAAGGTGCCGCCATTACTTTCCGCCCACGCCGGTTGATCCTGGCCCCCGGCGCGCATGAACGCCCGGTACCGGTGCCGGGCTGGACTCTGCCAGGCGTGATGACCACCGGCGCGCTGCAAACACTCGCGCGCGCGCAACGCGTGAGCCCTGCCGAAAGCGCGGTAATTGCGGGTAGCGGGCCGCTTAATCTGCAACTCGCCTGTGAATTGCTGGCCGGCGGCGTGCGTGTTGCCGCTGTGGTGGAAGCGGCCCCCGCACCTGGGCTTGGCGCTTGGCGCGATTTACTGCGCCTTACGCGCGCCGCGCCTGATCTCGCCTGGGATGGGCTGCGCTACCTGGCCATACTGAAGCGCGCTGGCGTGCCGCTTTACTGGGGCAGTGAGATCATCGCCTGTGAAGGTAGCACGCATTTCGAGGCGCTTCGCATCATCACACCGCAAGGGGAAAAGCGAATCGCTGCCGGCGTTGCCGCGCTCAACCTCGGCTTTCAATCAGAAACGGGCCTCGCGCGTGCCTTGGGCTGCGCGCAGCGCTTCGTGACCGATGGTCCGGGTGCCGGATTGGGGCGGTTGGAAACCGTGACTGATGCAGTCGGGCGCAGCAATATCGCCGAGGTTTTCGCCATCGGCGATGGCGCGGCGATTGGTGGCGCGCGGGTTGCCTTGGCGCGCGGGCGCCTGGCTGGCTTGGCGGCGGCCTGCGATCTTGGCTTTAGTGCGGGTGATGATGCGGCAACGCACGATGCGCTGGTGCGGGCCGAGGCATTCCAGCGCGCCTTATGGCGCATCTACGCCGCACCAGCCTTCGACCCGGCACGTATCGCTGATGACACCATCCTTTGCCGGTGTGAGGAAGTTTGCGCCGGTGAAATCCGTGCCGCGATCAGCGGTGGCGCGGCTTCGCTGCCTGCCATCAAGAAGGAAACGCGCGCCGGCATGGGTCGCTGCCAGGGGCGCATGTGCGGCGCGACCTTGGCGCGTATGGCGGGCGTTGCGGCGCAAGAAGCTGATTTCGCCGCGCCGCGTGCGCCGATCAAACCAATCCCGGCAGCCCTGCTAAGGTTTGAAGTACCGGAATGGGGCGAAACGCCGGTGATTGCCGCACCTGCGCCCATCACCTGGAAGACCGGCGCCGCGACAGCACCGCAGATCGCGCGGCAATGCGATGTGCTGGTGATTGGCGGCGGCGTGGTTGGGCTATCCACCGCGCTTTATCTGGCACGCGAAGGCGTGGATGTGCTGGTGGCGGAACGCGGAGAGCCCGGCCTTGCCGCCAGCACTGCCAATGCCGGCAGCTTGCATGTGCAGCTTCTCTCCTATGATTTTGGCGACAAGGCGGAAGCGCTTGGCACCGCAGGACCAGCGGTGGCCACATTGCCACTCGGGCCGCAATCCATCGCTTTGTGGCGAGAAATTGCGCGTGATGCTGATGAAGGCTGCGGCATCCGCACCGAAGGCGGTTTGATGCTGGCGGAAACGCCCGAGGAACTGGCATGGCTGCGCGGCAAAATTGCCGTGGAACGCAGCGCCGGCATCGAAAATCACGTGATTGGCGCGAATGAATTGCGCGATCTGGCGCCTTATCTGGCGCATCGCTTTGCCGGCGCGGCGTTTTGCCCCGCCGAGGGCCAGATTGATCCTTTGCGCGGCACGGCAGCGCTATTGCGCCTGGCCAGGCGCGCCGGGGCGCGGATGGAAAGCGGCCTGGAAGTACAGGCGATTGTGCGCGAAGGCAGTGGCTATCTGGTGAGCACCACGCAGGGGCCAATTCGCGCCGGGCGGGTGGTTGTTGCGGCTGGGCCGTGGTCTGGCCATATCGCGTCGCTGGCGGGCGTAAAGCTGCCAGTGGGCGGCCTTGTGCAGCAGGTAATCGCGACCGAGGCCATGGCGCCGATCATTCCGCATCTGGTGGCGCATGCCGGGCGGCATCTCTCGCTCAAGCAAGGCCCAAATGGGCATTTGCTGATTGGCGGCGGCTGGCCCGGGGCGCATGATCCCGCCACGGGGGCCACACGCAATCTTCGCGCCAATATCCAGGGAAATCTCTGGATCGCAGGGCATGTTGTCCCGGCGGTGGAAGGCCTGCATGTGCTGCGCAGTTGGACTGGTATGAATGTTCATATCGATCGCGCGCCGATCCTGGGTGAGGTGCCTGGCATGCCGGGCTTCTTCGCTGCCGTGACATCCAATGGCTATACGCTCGGGCCCATGGCCGGGCGCATGACGGCGGATGCTGTTTTGGGATTGCAGCAACCTGATCCGGCGTTTTCGGCGGCGCGGTTTGGTGGTTAGTGTTTACGATGTAATGGCGTGGCACCACCCCTTATCATGTCGATCGTGAAATGATTTTCGGCAATGTCTCGTAAACGTGTTACGGAGTATCTGGCCAATCAGTTAGCGCAGTATCTTCACATTAATCTCACCGATGGCGCGGCTGCCTTCATGGATATTGGGCTGCCGGTGGCGGGACAGCTATGGCGGCTGCAGCGCGGCACGGCTTACGGCATTCGCGAAGGGCGGGTGATGCTGGATAGACGGGACCGCAATCGCTTCACCGGGGCCGAGTTTCCGGTGCCGGCGATCATCAATCCGCGCTTTGCCGCTTTCACCTTGCCGGCGTTGTCGGTTGCCGAGGCGCGCAACCAGCACCGCGATTTGCTGCGCTGTCTTGGCGCTGCTGGCGATGCGCTATGGATTGCCGAGCTTGGCGATAGCCTCGCGGAGCGCAACCGTCGCGCCATTTGGGGCGCGGTGAATGCGCCGGGGGAAGAAGCCAGCGCAAGCCGGGACAGCTTTCTGCTGGCGGCGCGGGCGGTCAGGATGGTGGAGCGGGTGTGAGGGAGCCTTAAGTATTCCAGATTTGCAACACTCTTTTTATTCTGGACTGCCATGTCTGGTTATTCTGGACTGCCATGTCTGGTCGAACGACAAGGTGCGCGTCACGGCGCGGAATGTCAGCCTCTCCACGGTGGATCTGCCGGCAGCGGGGCTGAGTGTGCAGGTGGTTAAGCGGAAGGTGGGGTGAGTAGGGGCTGCTGCCATTCCTCTCGCGGAGCGCAATCGCCGGGCCATTTGGGGCGCGGTCAATGCGCCGGGGGAAGAAGCCAGCGCCAGCAGGGATAGCTTTCCGCTGGCAGCG
>JADCGG010000254.1 GCA_020249125.1 Roseomonas sp.
CATCGCTATGACCAGCGCCCCGATCCGGCAAGCGGCGAGATGATCTACCGCGCCGTGGATTGGGAACCTTTCGAGATCTCCATCGTGCCCATCCCGGTTGATCGGGATGCGCAAGTGCGTGGCGCGGCGCCGCAGGGCGCGCCGGCCTTCGCCATTGAACCTGCCCTGCCTGATGAGGAACCCAATATGACCGAGACGACGCCGGAAACCCCGGCAGCCCCTCCGGCGCCGCAAGCCGCGTCGCCTGTCACTGTGCCGCAGGTGGAAGTGTTGCCTGATCTTGAAGCGCTGCGTGCCGAAGCGCAGCGCACCGAGCGCGAGCGTATCGCAGCGATTGATACCTGAACGGCGCGGAGGGGCCGCAAGTCACCACCGGGCCGGTCTCCGGCGTGGATGGGGTTGAGGTCAGCGTGATTTTCGACTTCGGCGTCGGCGCAATCGATTGGCGCGGGGCTTGGTTCAATCCGGGCGTGTGATCGCTCTCACCCTTTTTCATCATCGTCATCACGCAACGGGCGTCCTTCGGGGCGCCTGTTGCGTTTCAGGAGGTTCTTTCCATGCGTAACTTCATCCAGCCGGGCAATAGCCTGGCGATTGCCGTGCCCTATGCCACGGGTGTCAGCTCTGGCCAGGGCGTCCTGGTCGGTGCCCTGTTCGGCGTTGCCGCCGTGGATGGTGTGCAGAACGCCATGATCGAGGCGCAGACCCAGGGTGTGTTCGACCTCACCAAGGAACCGGCGCTGGCCATTGGTGCCGGGACGCGCGTCTTTTGGGACAATACCAATCGGCGCATTACCGCGACCGCCACCGGCAATTTCCAGGTGGGCATCGCTACCCAGGCCGCCTTGGCTGCCGATGCCACAGTGCGCGTCTGGCTCAAGCGCGTCCCGCCGGCGGGGTCGTGATCATGGGCATGACGACGGAAACCCTGCTGCCGCGCGATCATGAGCGCCTGCAAGGTGTGCAGGCCTTTCGTGCCGATCTTGCGCGCGATGGAGGCATCTATCCACCGCAGGCGCAGATGCTGGAAGCCTTGCGCCACGCCATCACCGAAGCCGCCCCCGGCAATGCCGAGGAACTTGCGGCCGCCATTTCACGCGCCGAATCCGAGCCGGATGATCCCGAAGCCCAGGCGCCGCTTGCGATGATTGAAGCCGCTTGTGCAGCCATCCCAAGCTATGCCGGTCTGCTCGCAGCGCGGCAGCGCTACATCGGCATGCTGCCCTGGGTGGCAGCACGGCATGCGTTGCGCGGCTGGGAGGGTGCAGACCTGCCGCCTTTCAAGCGCGATCGCGGCCTTGTCTCCGATGCATTGATGGATGCTTTGCCGCAGGAGGATATCGAGCCGATCGGCTGGCGCGCGAGTGCGCTGATGCAGCCCGGTCGAGATGCGGAAAAAAACTCCGCGGCGCCCTCGCCATCGCCCGCGAGCCCAGCGCCTATGACGGTGGACTAAGACCCGCCGAGGGTGGCGATTGGTTGGTGGCGGGCGAGGCTTGGGCCGAGAACCCGCGCATCACGGTGCCAGAAGCTTATCATGCCTTTGTGCGGCTTTGGGCGGCGTGTCGCGGCGGTATGGGCGGCATTGCCCATTGGCCTGATGCGGGCGGCGTGAATGACCAAGCGGCTTGGGTGGTGGACACATTCGCCGCTCTTCGTGGCATCGACGCGGCGCTCGACGAGGTGCGACGGCGCCTCGCCGGCGGGTAGGTCAGGCCGCGTCATTCATGGCGCGGCGTGCCGCTCGCGCCAGAAAGGCGCTCCGGCTCAAACCTTGCGAACCAGCGGCACGATCCACCTCCGCAAGTACGTCTTCAGGCAGCGTGACATTCACCCGCACGGCGCGCGCCTGCCGTGCCGGCGCAGGCACCAGAAAAGCCACCGCGTCGCGGTTCTCACGCTCGGCCATTACTGCCTCAAGGGAAGATGGCTCCGGCATGGCCTCGCCATCGTCAATCATGTCATCGATATGGAGGGCGAGCGCTTCCTGAGCTTCGCGTCGCGCCTCATCAAGCGTGACACCCGCTGTGACGCAGCCCGGAAAATCCGGGAAGGAAACGCCGTAATCGCTGCCCGGTTCCTTGTGGATCAACGCGATATAATCAGACATGGTCTTCACCTCAGTCTTAGGCCGGCTTGTCGTTCGATGCTGCGCAGGGTTCCTGTCGGCAGGTCTCGCTTTGGATGAGGCACCGTCACCCGCCCTGGCTTCGACGCGTGTTTGAACTGCACGTGACTGCCCCGCTGCGCCACCTGAGCCCAGCCATCAGCTTGAAGAGCCCGGATGACATCGCGACTATTCATGTGCGCATTTATACACACCAAATAAAGGCGTCAAGATTTTTATGTGTAGTCATGCGCATTGGACGACCAGCTCATGCCCCTGCTCCTCGCCACCATCCGCGGCGACCTCCGCGCTACCATGGAGGCCGAGATCCGCGATGTCGCGCGCGCCATGCGGCGTGGCGTGGAACGCGCCGGACGGGAGGTGCAGGCCGAACTCCGCGCCCAGGCGCGCGGTGCGGGCTTCTCCGACAAGGGGCGCGCGCTCGGCAATTCCTGGCGCCTGAAAATCTACCCACCCCCTGGCGCGGCACCGCGCAGCTTTCGCCCGGCTGCCTTGGTCTATTCCAATGCACCAAAGCTGGTGGAAGCCTTCGACAAGGGCATCCCCATCACCGCCAAGGGCGGGCGCTACCTCGCCTTCCCGACCGGCTACAACGCCACGCGTGGCCGGCGCGGTGCGTCATCGCGCGGTGGGCTGCGTGTAACGCCAGCCGATATGAAGGCCGCACGCGGCGAGGCTTTCATCATCCGCTCCAAATCCAATCCCGCTGTCCGGCTGTGGTGCCTGCGCGTGCGCGGTGCCTCCGGCCTCGCCAAGCGGCGGCGCTTGCGGCTGTTCGTTGGCGCCAATGTGGAAGTGCTCACCGGCCATCGGCGCGGCCAGCAGCGCCTTGCCCGTGCCACGCTCGCCCAGGGGTTTGTCCCGATGTTCTTTCTCATGCGCCAGGTGCGGCTTGCAAAGCGGCTTGATGTCGCGGGCGTGCGCCGGCGCGCGGGCAATGTGCTGGC
>JADCGG010000255.1 GCA_020249125.1 Roseomonas sp.
ACTCCAGCATCACCCGCGCGGTGATGGTCGCGACATTATGGGCATGCGCCGCTTCCGGCGTGTACCAGCCAAGCTTTTCCAATTCGCCAGAGCCCTGAATCTCGCCCGTTACGGCTTCCGCTGGTGCCATCAGGAAGCGCGCATGAAAGCGAATGGGCCGGCCTGAAGGCGTGATGGCGCGGCATAAATAATCAAGCGCGCCCAGCGCCGCCGCGACGCTATCGCCGCGCTTTTCGCCCAACACCAGCCCGGTTTCCTCAAACAATTCCCTTGCTGCCGCAATACCAAGCGCGCGGGCGCGCGCGGGCGTTGCGCGGCGTTCCAGCAAGCGCCTTGGTTCGGCGCGCAATTCGCTGATGGCCGGGCCGCGATGATCATCCGCATCCACGCGCCCGCCTGGAAACACCATCACATCCGGCATGAAACGATGGCCGGGATGGCGCTTGCCCATGAGCAATTCCGGCCCTTTGCGGCTTTGGCGCCAGACAATCAGGCTGGCCGCATCACGCGGGCGCGCGGCGTGGGCGCGCGGGCTGCGCTTACCTTCCGCATCGGCGCCGCCGGGATTATCGGCGGTTGGGTCTTCGCGGCGCGGGTGTTCAGTCAAGCTCAAAGCCTCTGCTGCGGAGCCAGGCGCGGAAGCCGGCGCGTTCAGGCACGGAAAGCTGCCGCGCGGCGTTTTCAGACCAGGTGCAGCCTTCCGGCGCCGGGCCATGGATTTCCGGATAGCGCGGCTTTTGGCGCGGGCGTAGTGCATCATAAGCCGCCATCGCTTCCGCATCATGTGCGCTTGAATAGGCTTCGCGATGGATCACAACGGAAGGCGGCAGGCGCGGTGTGATTTCATTGCGCGCCGCCGGCCAGCCAAGCGATAGCCCGGCGACAGGATAAACCCCCTTGGGCAGTGCGAATAACGGCGCCACTTTTTCGATATGGCTGCGCACATAGGAAATCGGGCAGGTGCCAAGCCCCGCTGCATCCGCCGCCGCAATCGTGGCGCCCAGGGCCAGCGCTGCATCCACTGCCGTATTCAGGAAGGTGTCCATATTGTTGTTGGCGTGTTCGCGCCCATGAAGGGCACAAGCCGCTTGGCCGCGCCGCATATCGCCGCAGAAAATCAGCAGCACCGGCGCATCCTTGATCCAGGGCATGGAGCCGATCCAATCCGCCACCTTCGCGATCTTCGCTGGATCGCGCGTGACGATGATGGAATATTGCTGCAGATCGGATTTGGAGGGTGCGGATTGCGCCGCTGCCAGCACCGTATCCAACAGCGCCTCGCTCACCGCTTCCGCGCTGTAGCGGCGCGCCACGCGGCGATCCAATAGCGCGGCCAGCGCGGGCGGAATCGCCTCGGGCGGGGTGAAGGGCAGGGCGCCGTAGCGGGCGCGGATCAAATCTTCAGGCTTCATGGTTGCAGACTGACACCTCACACCTTCAAGAGGAAGCGGCCACCACCCAGGCATCCGCCACCGTCACGCCCTGGCCCTCGGCATGGATGATCAGCGGGTTGATTTCCGCTTCCGCCACGCCGGGCAGCGCGGCCAGGCGGGAAGCCGCCACCACCGCCTTCGCCAGCGCCTCCAAATCGCCGCGCGGCAGGCCGCGCCATCCGGCCAAGGGCTTGAACCCCTTCACCTCGGCGATCATGGTGCGCGCCTCGGCTTCATCTACCGGGGCCAGGCGCAGCGCGGTATCGCGGTGCAATTCAGCCATGATGCCGCCGGCGCCAACAAGAATGATCGGGCCGGCTTCAGGGTCTCGGCGAAAGCCGATAATGGCCTCGGCCAGGCCCTTCACCATGGGCTGCACCAGAAAGCCGGTGATGCGTGCCGCCGGGGCGCGGGTGGTTACGCGCGCCAGCATGGCGGTGGCTTCGGCCTTCAGCGCCGCCGCATCGGCGATGTTCAAGACAACGCCGCCAACTTCTGTTTTGTGCGCGAGATCAGGCGAGAGGATTTTCAGCGCCACCGGATAGCGCAGCCCATCCGGCACGGCATCCGGGCTTGGCATCACGGCAAAAGGGCTATCCAGACCGAAAGCCGCGAAAAGCCGACGCGCATCGGCCTCATCCGGCGCGGCGGGGATGGCATGGCTGATGGCGGATGAGGCGGCCTCAGCGCGCGGGGCGCGCCAATCGAAAAAGGCGCGGATGACATCGGCGCAGGATTCCGGGGTGCGGAAGGCGGGAATGCCGGCCTCGCCCAGCAAGCGCAACGACGCATCGGCCTGCGGCACCAGAAACGCCGCGATGGGTTTGCCAAGCCCTGCCTGCACCGCGCCGGTAATCCCCGCCACCGCATCATGCGGCCGGAATTGCGCGGAAGACCCCACCACGGAAAGCACCATATCAGTGCCCGCATCGGCGGCGAGGGCTGAGAGCGCCGCCTGCACCTTATCCGCGCGGGTGCCGGCCAAAGTCACATCAATCATCCGCCCGTGATGCGGCAGGCCGGCCGCTTCCAGACCCGCCACGGCGGTGGCATCCGGCGCGCAGGTTTCAATCCCGGCAACGCCCAGCGCATCCACCGCCATGGCACCGCCGCCACCCGTGGTGGTCATCACGGAAATGGTGCGGCGCGGCTTGGCCAAGGGCTTGCGGCCAATGAACAAGGCCGGCGCTTCCAAAAGCGCTTCGATCATCGTCACACGCGCAATGCCATTGGCGCGGAAGAAGGCATCCGCCGCGGCATCAGACCCCGCCAGCGCGCCGGTATGGCTGCCCGCCAATTCCGCGCCAAAGCTGGAACGGCCAAGCTTGAAGGCGATGATGGGCTTACCCAGCGCATGGGCGCGGCGCGCGGCGGCAGCGAGTTTTTCCGGCGCGCGAATCGCCTCCAGAAACAGCAGCACCGCATCCACGTCAGGGTCTTCCACCAACATGCCGGCGATTTCACTCGCGGTCAGATCGGCTTCATTGCCGGTGCCGATCAAATGCGAAAACCCCATGCCGCGCGGGGCGCCGCGCGCCATGATCGCCCCCATCATGGAACCGGATTGCGATACCAGCGCGATGCGCCCGGCGGGCAGGCTATCGGCTTCCAGCGCGGCATTCACCGAACAGGCGGTGCGCGCATTCAAATTCACCAACCCCATGGAATTGGGGCCGAGCAGCCGAACGCCCGCCGCTTTCGCTGTCGCCAACAGCCTTTCCTGCAAGGCGCGGCCCTCCGGCCCGGCTTCAGCAAAGCCATCGGCCAGAATGGCGGCCACCGGAATGCGCTTTTCCGCCACCGCCGCGATCTGCCCTTCCACATGCTGCGTGCCGAGCAACAAATACGCGAGGTCAATCTCCCCCGGCACATCAGCCAGACGCGCATAGGCGCGTTCGCCAAGGATGGTTTCGGCACTTGGATTGATTGGGAAAAGATCGCCGGTGAAGCCGTGCTTGCGCAGATAAACCTGCGCGCGCGCCGTCAGGCGCTTCGGGTCTGATGACCCGCCAATAAGCGCAATGCGGCGCGGGTTGAGCAGGGCAGAGGCAAGGCGATCCATTGGTCTATTCCGTCAATTCGTCGCGGGGGCCACGCAGCCCTCCGGTGGTGATGCAGGTGCTGCGATATGCAGCGCGAGAAAAGCAATTTCCGGCGTGCCTTCCGGCAGCGGGTTCAGCCCATGGTCATGCAGGCTGACGCGCCCGGCGGCAATCCTTTCGCGCGTGGCGTGACGCGCCAGCAGTTCCCGCGTGGGGCGCAGCAGCACGGCGCGATCGGCTTCCGGCACGCCATCCAGCCCGGAAAAGATCACGACCGCCGCGGGACGAGACCAGACAAGCCGCGCTGGCAATGGCCCCAGATGGCGCGCATTGGGCGCGAAGGCACAGGCCGCCGCCGCATCAATCGCTTCCAAGGCGCCGCTTGGCGGCAGGCGCTGCGCCGCCGCCAGAACCTCCGGCGCCGTGGCGGCTGCGCGCCCTGTTCCCAGGACGAGCAGCGCTAGCGCGGCGGCAATGAACGGCTTCAGACCGGGTCCCAGCAGAAGACATCGCCGGAACGCTCAAGCGGCGAGAAATCGGGCTTCAGCGCGGGCAGGGCGTATTCTTCGATCATCTCTGGCGTCCAGCCTTCGCTGCGGTGAATGCCGCGGATCGGGCGTGATTGGCTGTAGACGAAGATCTCATTCATGCGCGGCGAGAAGATTTGCCCTGTCACATCCTTCGCTGCATCAGAAGCAAGGAACACCGCCAGCGGCGCGTTCTTGTCCGGCGTCATGCGCATGATGCGTTCCACGCGGCGCTTTTGTTCCGGTGTTTCGGCGGGGATCGAGCCTGTCATGCGGCTCCAGGCGAAGGGGGCGATGCAGTTGGACCGCACGCCAAACCGCGCCATATCCAGCGCGATGGATTTGGACAAAGCCACAATCCCAAGCTTCGCCGCCGAGTAATTCGCCTGGCCGAAATTACCAATCAGGCCCGAGGTTGAGGACATATGCACATAAGCGCCCGATTGCTGGGCGCGGAAATGCGTCGCCGCGGCGCGGGAGACATAGAAAGACCCGGAAAGATGAACGGCAATCACCGAATCCCATTCTTCCGGCGTCATGCGATGAAAAATCTGGTCGCGCAGAATGCCCGCATTATTGACCACGATATCAACGCGCCCGAAATGATCCATCGCGGACTGGACGATTTTCTGCGCGGTGGCCCAGGTGGCCACGCTATCAGTGCAGATTTCGGAAGTGCCGCCATTTTGGGCAATGATTGCCTTGGTCTGTTGCGCCGGCGTGGCATCCAAGCCTTCGCCCGACAGAGACGCTCCCACGTCATTGATGATGACTTTGGCGCCCTGGCCCGCCATCATAATGGCGATTTCCCGGCCAATCCCGTTCCCGGCACCGGTGACAATGGCAACCTTACCTTCAAGCATATTCGGCATCTGGCATTCCTCCTGCTTCTACACCGCGCGTAGGTTAGACCCGGCTTGCCGGGCCGTGAAGCCGGGTTGCCGGTTTGGGCTGAGCGGCCTAGAGGGGCTTTGTAACACAGGGGGCAGCAGTGGCGTTGGTATCCCTACAAGGCGTGGGCAAGACATTTTCTGGCCGCACCGGCGCCTGGGAAGCTGTGCGCGATTTCAGCCTGGATTTGGCCGAGGGCGAATTTTTCTGCCTGCTGGGTACCTCTGGCTGCGGCAAGACCACGGTCTTGAACATGGTGGCGGGGTTTGAAGCGCCAACGGCGGGGCGCATCCTGCTGGATGGGGCGCCAGTGGAAAGGCCAGGCGCTGATCGCGGCGTGGTGTTTCAGGGCCATGACAGCCTGTATGATTGGCTGACCGCGCTGGATAATATCGGCTTTGGCTTGCGCCTGCGCGGCATGGGCAAGGCCGAACGCCGCGCCAAGGCGGAACATTTCCTGCGCATGGTGGGGCTGACCGGCCAGGGGGCGAAGCACCCTTCGGAGCTTTCAGGCGGCATGAAGCAGCGCATCCAGATTGCCCGCGCGCTGGCCAATGACCCGCGCATGTTGCTGATGGATGAACCCTTCGGCGCACTTGATGCCATGACGCGGGCGGTGTTGCAGGGCGAACTCAGCCGGATTTGGGCGGAAACCAAAAAGACCGTGCTGTTCATCACGCATGATATCGAAGAAGCCTGCGCTTTGGCGACGCGCATTGGCGTGATGCGGCGCGGCCCGGGCGGCACGCTGAAGGCCATTGTGCCGGTTGATCTGCCGTTCCCGCGCGAACGCACTTCTGATGATTTCATGCGCGTCTTCCGCGATGTGCATGGCCTTATTCATGATGAGATCCACGGTGCGCACTGAACGCCTGACCACCATTGCTGGCTATATCGCGGGCTTCGCCCTGCTGTTCCTGATCTGGCATCTGGCCGCTGTCTATTTGGTGAAATCCACCTTGTTTCCGCCTCCCACGCCGGTGCTGGAACGCGGCTGGATGCTCATTGAAGATGGCATCTTGCAGGAACAGATCATCGCATCGCTGAAGCGCATCGCGCAGGGGTTCTTGCTGGGTTCGGCGATTGGCATACCCGTTGGGCTTGCGATTGGTTCCTTCAAGCCGGTGCGCTGGTTGCTGGAACCCTGGACGGAATTTTTCCGCTTCATCCCTGCTGTTGCCATGATCACAGTTTCGGTGATCTGGTTTGGCATTGGTGAGGAAAGCAAGGTCTTCCTGATTGCCTATACCACCATCTTTGTGGTGATCATCTCCACCGCCGCAGGTGTTGGCGCCGTGGGGCGCGATAAGATACGCGCCGCGCAATGCCTTGGCGCCAATCGCTGGCAGGTCTTTGGTCTGGTCGCGCTGCCGGCCACCGTGCCTTACATTCTGACAGGGATGCGGCTTGCCATGTCCAATGCCTTTGTCACCATCGTGGCGGCGGAATTGATCGCTTCCAATGATGGACTTGGCAAAATGCTCTGGGATGCCAGGCTTTTCATGCAGATCGAGGATATTTTTGTGGCGCTCGTCGCGCTTGGGCTTTTGGGTTTCGCCACTGATCGTAGCTTTCGCTTTCTGATCCGCGCCTTTGCCGGGCGCTTCAACGCAACCGTCTAAGAAAAAGGGAGATTTCACCATGCTTCGTCGTTCCTTGCTGGCGCTGCCCGCTGCTGCGGCGGGTGCCTATATCCTGCCCGCTTCCGCGCAAGCGCCGACCAAGATCACCATCGCGACCGGTGTTGATCCTTCCTTCGCGCAATTCTACGTCGCCAAGGAAGGCGGTTTTTTTGAACGCAATGGGCTGGATGTCACGGTGAATACCGGTCCTTCCGGCAGCGCCATGATTGCCTTTCTGATCGGCAATCAAATCAATTCAGCTTATGGCGCCGAACAGGCCGGCGTTTCCGCGCATGTGCGGGACCCCAATGTGGTCGCGGTTGCAGAAGGTGTTGCGCTGATGCGCTGGCTTTCCGTGGTGGGCCGCGGCGTTGAAAATATGGAAGCGCTCAAGGGCAAGCGCGTTGGTGTGGCGCGCGGCACGGGCAGCGAAACCTTCTGGCTTTCCGTGGTGGCGAAGCTCGGCCTCAATCAGGCTGATTACACCATCGTGAATGTGGAGGCGCCTGAGATGGTCGCCGCCATGGAACGCGGCAATATTGATGCCTTCGTCGTGTGGGAACCCTGGCCGACGCGCGCGACGCGCGCCATTTCCGGCAGCAAGATCCTGCTCAGCAATGACCAGATCGCGATTCAGAGCAACTACATCTACATGAACAAGGGCTGGGCGGAAGCCAATCGCGCCACCACCGAAAGGCTGATGCGTTCCCTGGTGCAGGCGACAGATTTCATCGCCAGCAATCGCGAACAGACCGTGCAGCAGGTGGCGCGCTTCCTGCGTCAGGATCGCGCCTTTATCGCGGAATTGATGGGCAAGGTCGAATACCGCATGAACCTGACCAGTGACAGCGTCGCCTTCGTGCAGCGCGCCATTGATCAGCTGCGCGGCATGAACCGGCTGGATCGCCCCGTCACCACGGATCAGGTGATCTGGAAGGACCCGATGAGCTGGGTCGCGCCGGATCGTGTGAAGATCTGAGCCATTGGCGTGGCGCTGAATTTCAGACGCGCCACGCGGGCGGATTTGCCCGCCATCATCGCGCTGCTGGCCGATGACAAGCTGGGTCAGGGGCGCGAAGATGCCGCTGACCCGCCGAACGCTGCCTATATTGCTGCCTTCGCCGCCATTGCTGCCGATGCCAATCAATATCTGGCGGTGGTCGAAGAAGAAGGGCGCATAATTGGCTGCCTGCAACTCAGTTTCATTCCAGGGCTGTCACGGCTTGGGATGTGGCGCGGGCAGATTGAAAGCGTGCGCGTCGCGGCTGATCGGCGCGGCGATGGGATGGGCCGGCAGATGTTCGCATGGGCCATTGCCGAATGCCGCGCGCGCGGCTGCGGCCTGGTGCAACTGACCACCGATAAGCAAAGGCCAGAGGCGCTGCGCTTTTACGAAAGCCTCGGCTTCGTCGCGAGCCATGAGGGCATGAAGCTGGCGCTTTAGCGGTTGGTCACGTGGCGCGGAGATGCCCAGGATTGAACAGGCCGCCGGGGTCCAGCGCTTCCTTCACTCGCGCGCCAATCCTTGCCAGAGGTGCGGCTTCTTCTGGCAGGACCGGCACGGCAAGGCGCAAGGATTCCGGCGCGCGGAACAGCATCGCCGCGCCACCCTGCATGCGCGCTGCCTCCGTGATTGCCGTGTGATTTTCGGTACTGGGGGGCGCGGCAACCCAAACCAGGCCGCCGCCCCAATCCAGCAACACGCGCCCGCCAATCGCATTTGCTGCCACCGCAATCCGCGGCCCGGCAGAGGGGCGCACTGAAACCCGCCAGATCGCTTCATCCGGCATCGCCTGAAGCGGCTCCACTTCCCGCACCCCGCGCCAGAAAGCGCGGCTTTCACCATCTTCCACCACGCGCTGCGCGCCAAAACTGCCGAGCACGCCGCGCAGCTTTTCCATGCGATAGGCGACCGAGGCTGCGAAATCTTCAAGCCTTAGCGCGGCAAGAACGTGATGCTTCACCGGCAGCGCCGCCGCAGCGGAAACGCCAAAGGGGCTGCCAAGCCCTGCGGAAAGCGCGGTGACGGCGCTGGCCAAATCAGGCGTTTCAATCAGCAGCGTCGCGCTGGTTTCCGGCTTTGGCAGCACCTTCAGAGTCACTTCGGTGATGACGCCAAGCGTTCCGTAGGACCCCGACAAAAGCTTGCACAAATCTAGCCCCGTGACATTCTTCAGCACGCGTCCGCCGGAACGAATGACCTCACCAGCGCCATTGATGAAGCGCAGCCCCATCACATGATCGCGCGTCGCCCCCCAGGTGATACGCCGCGGGCCGGATAGATTGGCCGCCACCACACCGCCGATACTGGGCGGCGCGCTTGTACCAAAAACCCCGTTCAGATAGGGCGATTCAGCAATCAACTGCTGGCCCTTTTCCGCCAAGGCAGCTTCAATTTCGGCGAGCGGCGTGCCGGCATTTGCGCTGATGATAAGCTCTGCGGGGCGATACAGCGTCACCCCGGTCAGCCCACGGGTGGAAAGGCTGCGCGCGGCCTGCACCGGGCGCAGCATTCCGCGCTTTGATCCCTGACCTTCAATGGCAAGCGGTTCACGCGCCGCGCGCGCTGCCTGCACTGCGGCGATGATCCCGGCCTCATCCGGCGGCGCGAGCATCGTGCTCATTCCGCGGCCAGTGCGGGCGCCAGAGCACCTTCAAGCGGAAAAACCTTGGCGGGGTTCAGCAACCAGGCAGGATCAAAGGCGCTTTTGATGGCGCGCTGCTGCGCCAATTCATGCGGCTGGAATTGCACAGTCATCAGATCGCGCTTTTCAACCCCAACGCCATGCTCACCGGTCAGGCAACCGCCGACTTCCACGCAAAGCTTCAAGATGTCGGCGCCAAAGGCTTCGGCGCGGCGGAAGCTATCCGCGTCATTCGCGTCAAACATGATCAACGGATGCAGATTGCCATCACCAGCATGAAACACATTGGCGACCTTCAAGCCGTATTGGTCACTCATTTCGCCGATACGCTTCAACACGCGCGGCAATTCGCTGGTTGGGATGGTGCCATCCATACAAAGGTAATCCGGGCTGATCCGCCCGACAGCACCGAAAGCGCCCTTGCGGCCTTTCCAAATAGCCAGGGATTGTTCAGCGGTTTCCGCGACCTTCAGACTGATCGGATCAAACCGCGCGCAAATATCTTTTATGCGCGCCAGCAGCGCATCCTGTTCCGCGATACTTCCTTCCACTTCAATGATCAGCATGGCTTCCGCATCCAAGGGATAGCCGGCATGGGCGAAGGCCTCACAGGCATGGATGCAGGGCTTATCCATGAATTCCAGCGCCACGGGGATGATACCGCTGCCAATAATGGCATCCACTGCTGCGCCCGCGATTTCAATGGAATTGAAGGCAGCGAGCATGGCCCGCGCCCCTTCGGCGCTGCGCAGGATGCGCACGGTGACTTCCGTGACAATGCCCAATTGACCTTCACTGCCCGTGATGAGGCCAAGCCAATCATAACCCGCGGCATCGAGATAGGTGCCGCCGATGTCCAATACTTCGCCTTCAATAGTGACGAATTTCACGCCGAGCAGATTATTCGCCGTCACGCCATATTTGAGGCAATGCGCGCCGCCGGAATTCATCATCACATTGCCACCGATCATGCAGGCAAGCTGCGACGAAGGATCGGGCGCATAGAAGAATCCTTCGCCTTCCACTGCCTTCGTGATGCCGATATTCGTGACACCCGCGCCCACCACAGCGTAGCGATCCGCATAATTGATTTCATGAATGGCATTGAGCCGCATGAGGCCGATCACCACCGCATCCGCCAAAGGTAGCGCACCACCGGATAGGCTGGTGCCGGCACCGCGCGGCACCACGCGAATGCCCTGTTCGTCGCAATAGCGCAGCACCGCCGCAACCTGTTCGGTGGAAGAAGGCAGCACCACGGCAAGAGGCATTTGCCGATAGGCGGCCAGGCCATCGGTTTCATAGGGCTTTAGGCGAATACCTTCGGCAATCACGCCATCGCCTGGTACAAGCGCTTGGAGCGCCGCGACAATCTCCGCGCGGCGGGCAAGGATCTCAGGCTTGGGGGCGGGCAGAGGGATCATGGCGGTGTCCTGTCACTTGCCCAAAAATGCACATCTGGTCGGCCATCGGCAAGGGCCATGCCCAATTCAGCAGGAAATGCCCTTTTCGCGCAGCGCGGCAAGAACCTGCGCCGCGCAATCTTTGGCAGTGGAAGCCCCCGTACTGAGCCGAAGATGGGGTGTCTCGGGCGGTTCATATGGGCTGCCAAGGCCGGTGAAATTCGGGATCAGCCCAGCTTTTGCCTTGGCGTAAAGCCCTTTCGGGTCCCGCGCGATGCAGGTTTCAATCGGTGCATCAACATGGATTTCCAGGAAATCCTGAGCCCCCACCAGTTCGCGCAACATTTGCCGATCCGCCCGGAAGGGCGAAATGAAGGAAGCGAGCACGATAAGGCCGGCATCCATCATCAGCTTGGCGACTTCGCCGGCACGGCGAATATTCTCCACCCGATCAGCATCCGTAAAGCCCAGATCGCGGCAAAGCCCGTGGCGGAGATTATCTCCATCCAGGCTGTAGCAATGCCGCCCGGCAGCGAAGAGCGCCTGTTCCACCAGATTGGCAATGGTGGATTTGCCCGAACCGGAAAGCCCCGTGAACCACAAAAGTAACGGCCGCTGCCCATTGCGTTCGGCCCGCGCGGCGCGATCAATGGTGAAGTCAGCGCGGTGAATATTGCTGGCGCGACGCAGCGCATGGCGGATCATGCCGGCTGCGACGGTTTCATGTGTAAAACGATCAACCAGGATGAAGGCGCCGGTTAAACGATTTTCGTTATAGCTGTCGAAGGCCATCGACTTCAGCGTTGCAAGATGGCAAAGCCCCAGATCATTCATCTGAAGCGTGCGTGCAGACACATGATCCCCTGTATTTACGTCAATCCCATGCCGGAGAGACGTGATGCGCGTCTGTGTCCAATCCTGTCCAATACGGAGCAGGTAATCGCGGCCCGGCAGCATTGGCTCAGCCCCCATCCAAAGAATATTGGCTGCGAATTGATCGGCAATTTCAGGGGGCGCTTCCGGTGCGACCAGCATATCCCCGCGGGCGATGTCAATCTCATCGCTCAGCGTCAGCGTCACCGCCTGGCCGGCCATCGCTTCAGCCAGATCGCCATCCGCGGTGACGATGCGCTGTATCTGGGCGCTGCGGCCGCTTCCTGCCAAGCGAACATATTGGCCCGCCGCAATGCGCCCGGAAGCTATGGTCCCGGCAAAGCCCCTGAAATTGGCATCGGGCCGATTGACCCATTGTACCGGAAAGCGAAAGGGTTTGCCGACCTCATCTGAAACCACATCCACTTCTTCGAGATGCTGAAGCAGGCTCGGCCCCTGATACCAGGGCGTATCCGCTGAGGCGCTGGTGACGTTATCCCCCATGCGGGCGCTGAGCGGGATAGCCGTGATGTCAGTGAAATCGAGTTTTGCAGCAAAATCCCGGTAAGCTTCAACAATGGCTGTGTAGCGATTGGCGTCAAAGGCGATCAAATCCATTTTGTTCACTGCAAGCACAATGTGACGAATGCCAAGCAGCGAACAGATCAGCGAATGACGCTTGCTTTGCGGCAGCAAGCCCTTGGAAGCGTCAACCAGGATGATGGCAAGCGATGCGGTGGAAGCGCCGGTCGCCATATTGCGCGTATATTGTTCATGGCCTGGCGTATCGGCCACAATGAAGCTCCGACGCGGGGTTGCGAAATAGCGATAGGCGACATCAATGGTAATGCCCTGCTGGCGCTCGGCCTCAAGCCCATTCAGCAGCAGGGCGAAATCAATATCCTCGCCGGTCGTGCCGTGGCGACGGCTATCGCGGCTAAGCGCAGCCAGCGTATCGTCAAAAATCAGCCCGCATTCATGCAATAGCCGCCCGATCAGGGTGGATTTGCCATCATCCACTGAACCGCAGGTGATAAAGCGCAACAAATCGCGTTGGGCAGACATCAGAAATACCCCTCACGCTTCTTGCGTTCCATGGAGGCTTCCGTGTCGCTATCAATCAAACGACCTTCGCGTTCGCTGCTGCGCGCTGCGCGCATTTCCGCGATGATTTCTGGAAGGGTGGTCGCAGTGCTTTCAACGGCCCCGGAAAGCGGGTAGCAGCCAAGGGTGCGAAAGCGGACCATTTTCGTCTCCGGCGCCTCACCGGGGTTTAGCGGCAGCCGTTCATCATCCAGCATGATCCAGGTGCCGGCGCGGCGCACCACAGGGCGTGGCGCCGCAAAATAAAGCGGTACAACCGGAATATCCTCCGCCGCGATGTAATCCCAGACATCATATTCAGTCCAATTGGAAAGCGGGAAAATCCGCATGCTTTCCCCTTGATGGATGCGTGTATTGAACAAGGACCATAATTCGGGTCGTTGCGCACGCGGATCCCAGACATGCCCAGGACCACGGAAGGAAAAGATGCGCTCTTTCGCGCGAGATTTTTCCTCATCCCGGCGCGCACCACCAAAGGCGGCATCAAAAGCGTATTTGTCGAGAGCCTGCCGCAGGGCCTCAGTCTTCATCACCTGCGTGTGGAGCGCTGATCCTGACGCAATGGGGTTGATTCCGCGCGCCAGGCCTTCCTGATTGGTATGCACCAGCAATTCCAGTCCTAGCCGCTGCGCAATATTGTCGCGGAAGCGGATCATTTCCCCGAACTTCCAGGTCGTATCAATATGCAGCAGTGGGAAGGGTAGCTTGCCCGGAAGATAGGCTTTCATGGCAAGATGCAGCAACACGCTGCTATCCTTGCCGATGGAATAAAGCAGAACGGGTCTGCGGAAGGCCGCAGCACCTTCGCGCAGAATACCAATCGCCTCCGCTTCCAGGCGCGCAAGATGGGGGGGCAGGCGTTGTTTTAGCGACATAAAGTCGATGTTAGCTCTGGCATCGGCACGTTCAAGTGTGGATCACTTCGCCAACCACCCGCCATCCACCGGCAGGGCAATACCTGTTGTGAAGCTTGCGGCATCGCTCGCCAAATAAAGCACGCCATCGGCCACTTCCTCAGGCCTGCCGAAGCGCCCCATGGCGTGCCGCGCACGAGACGCCGCGCGCGCCGCTTCCGGGTCAGCACGCCGGCCCATGCTGCGTGCAAGCAGCGGCGTATCAATCGCACTTGGCACAATTGCATTTACGCGAATGCCATCAGCCACAAAATCAAGCGCCATCACGCGCGTCAGGCTCAATATCGCGCCTTTCGCGGCGATATAGGCGCTATTGCCGGCGCCGCCCGCGATCGCAAGCTGCGATCCTGTGGTGATAATCGCCCCGCCACCCTGGCGCTTCATGGCAGGAATGACGGCGCGCGCCCAAAGCCAGGTGCCGCCAACATGGGCGCGAAACACCGCATCCCAATCCTCGGGCTTGGTGTCCAGCACCGTGCCGCCCACGGAAAATCCCGCTGCTGCAAACAGGATATCAATGCGCCCATAATGCTGAAGTATGGCCGCCGCATCCTCATCCGCAGCGCCCGGAGCACCAACATCGGAAACAAGCGTCAATGCGCCGCCAATCAACTTCGCGGTTTCCTCAACCGCCGCCGCATCGCGATCCACCAGCGCAAGCTTCGCACCTTCTTGCGCGAATAGCACAGCAGTTGCGCGACCAATGCCGGAACCGGCGCCGGTGATGACCGCGATTTTCTCCTTCAAACGCATGGTATCCCCCTGATCTTATTTTGACGCAGGCAAGCGCTTGGCATCGCGCCGCTGTTCATAGGCTTTGGCGTGCAGAAAGGCTGCCTCATGCAAGGCACTGGGCAACTCATGGCGTCGTGCGGCTTTCAACAGAAAGCCCAGGATATGATCTGCTTCAATCCGCCCACCGGCTTCCAAATCACGTAGCATGGAAGCCGTGTAAGCGCTGGCGCTATCGCCAAAGACGCCGCGATATTGCTGCATGAAGGCATCACTCACCGGAAAGCCTTCGGCATCTGCGATAGCGGTATTCGCTTCAAGAACGCCATGCATGAAGCCAATACCGCCGGGCGCGCGGGCAATTTCGCCGACATTGGCGCGCATCAGTACGGTGCAGATGGCGCTGGTGCCAAGATGCACCAGCTTTTCCCACATCTGCGCCACGATGTTGGGTACAGCGGTCGCCACCATGCCGGGCGCCGCGCTGAAGGCCGCAGCGATGGCCGCAACCCGCGCGCTCATGCCGCCGGCGATTTCGCCAAAGGTGAGCCAGCGCCAATCATTCAAATGCCGGATCGTGCCATCAGGCGCCAAGCCTACTTGAATTTTCGCAAGCCCGCCAAGCACGCGCTCCGCACCAAAGGCGCGTTGCAGCGCTGCGATATGGCTGATGCCATTCAGCACCGGCAGGATGGCGGTGCGCGCATCCATGGCCGGACGAATGGTCTCCATCGCCTCGGGCAGGTCATAGGCTTTACAGGTCAGCAGCAGCACATCCCAACCGGGTTGCAGCGCATCAGGCGTGATGGTGGTCACCATGGCCTTATAATCGCCAAGGCCGCTTGAAATGCGCAAGCCATCACGGGCGAGCGCTGCGGCGCGCGCGGGACGGACAAGAAAGCAGGGGTCAAGCCCTGCCTGGTGCAGGCGCCCGCCAAAATAGCCGCCCAAGTCGCCCGCGCCCAAAATCAAAATCCGCATCCGACCCTCATACCCATCCTCGAAAAGAGGCTAGCATCCTGGCCGGGCAGGGGAAATGCTGCCGTTCCCGGAAATGGCTGATCGCTCCGGCACGAATAACCCCCTTCCGTTCCGGCGCGGCGCGCGGCAGGATCAGCCAGAAGCCAATCAAGGGGAAAGCCATGACCAAGGTCATCATTACCTGCGCCGTGACGGGTGCCATCCACACGCCTTCCATGTCGGATTACCTGCCGATCACGCCGAAGGAGATTGCGGAACAATCCATCGCGGCGGCGGAAGCGGGCGCTTCCATCATCCATTTGCATGCGCGCGACCCTGAAAATGGTCAGCCGACTCCTGACCCCAAGGTCTTCATGCAATTCCTGCCGGTGATCAAGCAATCCACCGATGCCGTGATCAATATCACCACCGGCGGCGGGCTTGGCATGACCTTGGATGAAAGGCTGGCCGCGCCGCTTTTGGCGAAGCCCGAAATGTGCAGCCTGAATATGGGTTCCATGAATTTCAACATCGCGCCATCCGCAGCGCGGGTGAAGAAGTTCAAATATGATTGGGAAAAGCCCTATCTGGAAGGCACGACCAATTACATCTTCCGCAATACCTTCCAGGATATCGAACAGGTTGTGGAACGGCTTGGCAAGGCGCATGGCACGCGCTTTGAATTCGAATGTTATGATGTCGGGCATTTGTACAATCTGGCCCACATGCTTGACCGCAAGATTGTGGAACCGCCTTTGTTTACGCAGACGATTTTCGGCATTCTGGGCGGCATTGGCGCGGAACCGCGCAACCTGATGTTCATGAAGGAAACCGCGGATCGGCTTTTCGGCAAGGATTATGTCTGGTCCGTGCTGGCGGCGGGGCGCAACCAAATGCCCTTCACCACCATGGCCGGCATGCTGGGTGGCAATGTGCGTGTTGGGCTGGAAGATAGCCTTTGGCTCGGCAAGGGCCAGCAGGCGAAATCCAATGCCGAACAGGTCGCCAAAATCCGCCGCATCCTGGAAGAGCTCAGCCTGGAAATCGCCACACCTGCGGAAGCGCGCGAGATGTTGAAGCTCAAGGGCGGCGATCTGGTGGGTTTCTGAAGTATAAGGAAAATAAGGGAGGCTGCGCCATGGCCGAAAAATACACCGTCGCCGATCTGGTGGCGGAATTCCTGCCGCAAGTGGGGGTTTCCACCGTCTTCGGTATTGTGTCCGTGCATAATATCCCGATGCTGGATGCGATCGGCCAGCGCAATCGCCTGCGCTATGTGAAGGCGAGGGGAGAAATGGGTGGCGCGCATATGGCTGATGCCTATGCGCGCGTTACCGGGCATTTGGGCGTGATCTTTACCAGCACCGGGCCCGGCATGGCGAATGCCATTCCCGGCCTGGTGGAAGCGCGTTTTGCCGGCAGCCCTGTGCTGCATATCACCGGCCAAACCGCCACGCGCTTTATTGATCGTGATGTTGGCACGGTGCATGACGTGCCAGGGCAAACGCAGGCACTCGCGGCGGTGTGCAAGGCCGCTTATCGCGTGCGTAGCGCGGGGGAAGCCTTTGGCGTTCTGGTACGCGCGGCGGCGGAAGCGCTTTCCGCGCCGCGTGGCCCGGTTTCCGTGGAAATCCCGATTGATTTGCAGCGCACGCCCATCCCGCGCCCGGCCGGGTTGGATGCGCTGGTGCTGCCCATCGCGGCACCCCTGCCGCCCAATCCGGCTGAATTGGATGAAGCCGTCGCCATCTTGTCCAAAGCCAAGCGCCCCATGCTTTGGCTTGGCAATGGCGCGAAGCAGGCCGGCGCGGAAGCGGCGCGGCTGATGGCGCTTGGCTTTGGCGCGGTGTCTTCCTGGAATGGTCGCGGCATCATTCCAGAAGACCACCCAATGAGCCTCGGCGCGCTGCATGGCAATGGATCGCCACGCGTGCAGGAATTTTATGGCTCGGTTGACGCGATGCTGGTGGTGGGGTCGCGCCTGCGTGGACATGAGACGATGGATTTCAACATGAAGCTGCCGCAAACGCTGATCCGCGTTGATGGCGATGCTTCGGCCAATGGGCGCGGCTATGCGTCTTCGCTGTTTCTGCACGGCGATGCGGCGCTGACCATGGCGGCGCTCGCGGATCGGCTGGCGGGAAAGATGGCCGTTGATCCCGGCTTCGCCGCTGATTTCGCCGCGCTGAAATCCCGAGCAGGTCAGGAATATCGCGAAACCCTCGGCCCCTATCAGGGCTTCCCGGATGCGGTGCGCGCTGCGCTGCCGCGTGATGGCGTTTGGGTGCGCGATATCACCATTTCAAACTCCACCTGGGGCAATCGCATTTTCCCGATTTACGATCCGCGCAACGCCG
>JADCGG010000256.1 GCA_020249125.1 Roseomonas sp.
GGCTTCCGCCAGCCAATCCTCGTAAGCCACCGCATTGCGCAGCCCCGTTTCGGGCAAATGCGCGCCATCGGTCAGGATGATGAAGCGTTCAATATGTTCAAGCCTGGCGGCAATTTGCTGGATCAGCGGGATGAAGGTCAGGTCCAGCATCAGCACACGCGATCCGGCATGGTTCAAAATCCAGACGATCTGATCCGGAAAAAGCCGCGGATTGACGGTGTGATAGATGGCGCCAATGCCGGTAATGCCATACCAGGCTTCCACATGCCGCCAGGTATTCCAGGCGAGTGTGGCCACCCGATCGCCAAGCCGGACGCCATCGCGTTCCAGCCTTTGGGCAACGCGTAGCGCGCGCCGGCGCACCTCATGGTAATTTGTGCGGTGAAAAGGGCCTTCGACGGCACGGCTGATGATCTCCCGCCCCGGATGCTGGATGGCGGCGTGGTCCAGCACCTTATGCATCAGCAAGGGCCAATCCTGCATCAATCCCAACATGGCTTCCCCCTTTATCTGGGCGAGCTGCGCCCAAGCTTCTCAGGAAACCCTACACGCAAAGCCCCAGGCTGTGGCAAGATGGTGCGTGAATCCAGGAACAGGAGAAGACGCCATGCCCCCCGTGCCCGATATCAGCCCCAAGGACACCTGGGACGCCTTGGTCGCTGATCAGGATGCCGTGCTGATTGATGTGCGCACCGATGCGGAATGGAATTTTGTCGGCCTGCCGGATTTGGCCGCACTTGGGAAGCAGGTGGTGTTGATTCCCTGGCAGATGTATCCTTCCATGCAGGTCAATACGGGCTTCGCTGAGGATTTGCAGGCAGCGGGGCTGACGCCAGGGCAGAAATTGTATTTCATCTGCCGATCCGGCGCGCGGTCCCAATCCGCGGGGCAGGCGGCGCAGGCGGCGGGCTTCGCCCATGCCTTCAACGTAGCAGATGGCTTCGAAGGCCCGGTGAATGGCGCCGGGCATCGCGGCAGCGCTGCCGGCTGGAAGGCTTCCGGCCTGCCCTGGCGGCAGCGTTGAAATGCGGCGTATCAGCTAAAAGGCAAAAAGGTTCAGAATATCCTCAAGGCTGGCCGTGCCGGACAGGACCACATCATTCCCTGCGCCGCCGAAAACCGCGTCATCGCCCCCCCAGACGGTGATGGTGTCATGCCCATCACCGCCCCAAGCCAGGTCCCGATCATCCCAGGCATCAATCACATCATCACCGGCACCGCCTGCCAGCGTGTCATCACCATCGCCGCCGATGAGCGTATCCGCGCCATCACCCCCAGAAAGACTGTCATTCCCGCGGTCGCTCAGCAGCCAATCATCGCCTTCCTCGCCTGAGAGCGCATCATCGCCATCCTCGCTGGTGACGCTGTCATTGCCCGAGCCGCCAGAAATGCGGTTGTGGCCGACCCCGCCCAAAAGACTATCGGCGCCATCGCCGCCATCCAGCCAATCCTGACCCTCGCCGCCGCGCAGGGTTTCCGCAGCGGCGCCCGACAATAAGGTGTCATCGCCAGCACCACCATCACCGGCGCCGAGCAGAACGCCGAGCCGCCCGTCAAGCAGGTCATTGCCGTCATTCAGGAACACCTCGCCTTCAATCCGTCCGGCATTATGGACCTCATCGGCATAGGCGCTGCCCGTGATGGCGTAACGCCCATCAGTGGCATGGCCGCCTTCGGCACGGGTGACGAAAAGACGATTGGTGATGGTGCCCTGGTTGTGAATTTCAAAACGCCCATCGGCTGAAATGGCAGTATCAACGGCGCTGACCACGCCCTGTTGCCACAGGATGCTTGGCGCAATTTCAAGCGAAGCTTGCGCGTCAAACTGCTGCATAAGGGCTTGGGGGGCGATGAAATGGATGGCTCTGCCATAATTCCAATCGCTTTCGAATAGCCCGGAAAGGGAATTGGTCTGTCCCGGGAAAAGAAGCAGCCGCGCGAAATTGATCATGGCGCACCCGCATGGCGGCCCGCGCGTCCCAAACCGGACCGACGGCCTTCACTGCGCGAGACCAGGATTGGCACGGATGACTCCTCGACCAGGGTGTTCAGATGTTATTAATATTCTTTGAAAATAGATAAAAACAAGCAGAAAATTCAATATCTCATTAAATATTCGGCATTTATAAACCTGAAGTTGAAAAAATTTCCTCCAACTCGACTATTACCGTTTTCGGCGCTTGATGGGCTGCCCCTCCCTGGCAAAGTGAAAGCCATCGAGGCATCATGCGTGCTCAGATCATGCGTGCAGAGGAGAAACGCCCATGACCCCATTGCCCCTGCAATCCGAATACCTGTTCCGCATGACGCTGGGTGTCGGCACGCCGCAAATGATCGGCGCGACCCGCAATGGCGAACTCCGCATCGTGCCGGTGACCGGCGGCACCGTTATCGGCCCCAAGCTGAATGGCGAAATCATGCCGGGCTCGGCCGCGGATTGGCTGCGTGTTGATCCGGATGGATCGGCACAGATTGATGTGCGGCTGACCATTCGGGCCGCTTCCGGCAGCATGGTCTATGCCGCCTATAATGGCATTCGCCATGGCTCACCGGCGGCACTCGCGAAGCTCGCTGCCGGTGAAACGCTTGACCCTGCCGAGATCTATTTCCGCACCCTGATCCGCTTTGAAACCGGCGCGGCTGATCTTGCCTGGATGAACAGGATCGTGGCGGTGGGGGTCGGTCAGCGCCCGCCAAGCGGGCCATGCTATGATGTCTATGCGGTGAAATAGGCGGCGCTGCTTCAGCGCCGCGCCGCCAATTGCTTGTTTTCAAGCCGGCTGAGCAACCGCACCACGGGCCAAAGTAGGATGAAATACATGATCGCCGCCGCGACAATCGGCGATGCGTTATAGGTGACGCTCTGCGCCTGCCGCGCCTGGAACAGCAATTCGGGTAGCGCGACGACGGAGGCGATGGAGGTCAGCTTCACCACTTCCAGCGTATTGGAAATGAGATCAGGCAGCACATTGCGCACGGCCTGCGGCAGGACAATGAAGCGCATGGTTTGCGCTGCCGTCAGCCCCGTACTGCGCGCGGCTTCCACCTGGCCGCGCGGCACGCTTTCAATGCCGGCGCGCAGAATCTCGCCGTAATAGGCGCCGGTATTGAGGAAAAACCCGATCGCAACCGCGCTCCAGGCGCTGATCTCCAGCCCCAGAAAGGGCAGGCCGGCGAAGATGAAAATCAGCAGCACCAAGGGCGGCAGCGCGCGGAAGGTATCCACCCAAATACGCAGCGGCCATTTGATGAAGGGTGAGGGCAGGGTGGACAGCACGGCAAGGATAACGCCCCCCAAAAGCCCAAGCGGCACCACCAAAAGCGAAAGCAAAAGTGTCGCGCGCAGCCCGGTCCAAAGAATGGGGGAGGCTTCGCGCATGATCTCCCAATTCAGGAAGGCTTCAAGGAAATCCTGCATCCTCAACGCCTCCAGGCAAAGCGCGTTTCAATCCAGCGGCCCAACAGGACCACCGGAAAGAACAGCACCAGATAGGCGATAGCGCCGAGTGTCAGCGGCGAAGGATTGAAGGAATGCGAAAGCCCTGAACTCGCGGCACCCAGAATATCCGGCACCGCCACCACGGAAGCGAGCGCGGTGCCCTTGGTAATCGCGATGGTGCGGTTCGTCAGCGGCGGGATGGTGAGGCGCAGCGCCTGCGGCAGCACCACATAGCCCAAAGCCTGCAGAAAATTGAGCCCGGTGGAGCGCGCCGCTTCCCATTGCCCCTTCGGCACGCTGGTAATGCCGGCCCAGAAAATCTCCTCGGAAAACGCCATCAGCACCAAGGTCAGAGCAAGCCATGCGGAAGCAAAGCCGGAAAGCTCCATCCCCATGCTGGGCAGGCCAAAGAAC
>JADCGG010000257.1 GCA_020249125.1 Roseomonas sp.
ATCATGCTGCTGGCCGCCGCGGTTTCGGCGAGCTTTGGCTGGCTGATGGCGTTTCGTGCGGCTTCCGGCATGGCGGCGGGGGGCATGATGACGCTCACCCTCGCCATCATGGGCGATGCGGTATCGCTGAAATACCGCCAGGTGGCGCTATCGCGCATTCTGGTCTTTGGCATTAGCGGGCAGATCGCGGGCGGCGTGGTGGCGGGGCCAATCGCCGCCATCGCCGGCTGGCGCGGCGTGCTGGTGGTTTGCGCCATCGCGGCGTTTTTGGGGCTTTTTGCCCTGATCCTGGCCGCCCGTGGCGCGGCGCCCGAGCCCATGACGCGCTATGACCCAGCGGTCGCGCTGCAACGCTATCGCGGCATTATCGCCAACCCGGCCGCGCTGCCCCTATTCGCCGCTGTTGCGGTGGAAGGCGGCTTGGTATTCGGCGTTTTCCCCTTCATCGCGCCGCTGCTGATCGAACGCGCCATCGGCAGCACCATGGAAGCGGGCTTTGCCATTGGCGCCTTTGGCCTGGGCGGGCTGTTATTCGCTGCCCTGGTCGCGCCGCTGCTGCGGCGTTTCGGCCAGGGGGGCGTCATCCGCATGGGTGGTGCGACGGGCGCCCTGGCGCTGATCGGCTTCGCCCTGGCGCCTTCCCTGGTGGTGGCGACGCTGGCGGGGCTTGGGCTTGGGCTCGGCTTTTACATGATCCACAACGCCATCCAGACCCGCGCGACCGAGCTCGCCCCCCAGGCCCGCGGCAGTGCCATGTCGCTCCATGCCTTCGCCTTTTTCGGTGGCCAATCTCTTGGGCCGATTTTTTATGGGCTGGGCGCGATGGTCTTTGGCCTGCCGGTGACCTTGGCGCTGGCGGGCGCCGCGATCATGGTGCTGGCGCTGCTTTTGGCGCGGCGCTGAGGCGGCTTTTCGGCACCCGATTCGCGGCCCCGGGATCGCGTGTCATGCGGGAGCCTGAACACAAAACGAACAGGCCCATCGCGATGAAGAAGGCTTAATCCAAATTTTCCAGCACTTTAGCGCCCCAAAAAAGAACAAAAAAGAAACGTGCGACTCGGGACGACTCGGGCGCCAACTGGCCCAAGATATAGTGGCAGGTCTTTGATCCTGAGCACAAGCGCGTTCGCGTCCCGTGCCGGGCGGAACATGGGGGCGCCGGCATTGCTGCGGCCCCGATGATATGGCCCAATGGCTAACGCAACAACACAGGAAACACCCATGTCCAAGGCCTTCTTCATGGTGCGCGCCGTGGTGGCAGACCCCGCCGACCGCCCCGCTTTCGATACCTGGTATGAAAAGGAACATCTGCCCGATGCCCTGGCGGCCTTTGGCGTTGCCCATGCCTGGCGCTGCTGGAGCAAGACCGACCCCTCGCTCCATTTCGCCTTCTACGAATTCCCAAATGTCGCCGCAGCCGAGGCGCTGCCGGGCTCCCCCGCGCTTTCCGGCATGATTGCGGAGTTTGACCGTGTTTGGGGCAGCCGGGTCACGCGGTCCCGCGAAATCCTGGAATTCGCGGGCGAATTGCGCCGTTAGGGCCGATTAGCGCTGGGATAGCGCTTCAGCGAGCCGCCCACTGGCCTCACGAATGCGTGCCTCGGATTGCGCGAAACAGAGGCGCAAATGGCCCTCCCCCCCAGCGCCAAAGGCCGCGCCAGGTGCGATGCCAACGCGGGCCGAATGCAGCAGGGATTTGGCCAGCGCCAGGCTATCCGTGCAGCCTTCCACCTTCAGGAACAGATACATCGCCCCATCCGGGCGGGGTGCCGTGATGCCGGGGATGCTGGACAGCGCAGCATGGGCGATATCGCGTGCCTTCAGATAGCGTGCGCGGGTTTCCGCGATGAAGGCATCACCCTGATCCAGCGCCACCACACCGGCATGCTGGATGAAGGTAGGCGCTGACGACATGTTGAATTCATTGAGCTTGCCGATCGCATCCATCAGCGCCGGGGGCGCCACGATCCATCCCAAGCGCCAGCCTGTCATGGCCCAGGATTTGGAGAAGGAATTGACCGAGACCACCCGGTCCTGTTCATCCGCAATTTCCAGAAAGGACGGCGCGGCATCGCCGGCGAAATAGAGCCTTTCATAAACATCATCGGCCAGAATCCAGGTGCCGGTCTGGCGGCATTTTTCCAGGATGGCGCGCTGTTCTGCGCCCGTCAGAGTCCAGCCCGTGGGATTGCCGGGGCTGTTCAGGAACAGCAGTTTTGTCTCAGGCGTGATGGCCGCCAGCAATTCATCCAAATCCGCGCGCCAGATACCGTTCATGAGGCGAAGCGGCATATCGGTGACTTCCGCGCCCATCACGCGCGCAATGCCATCCATATTGGGCCAGGCAGGGGTTGGGATCACCACGCGATCACCGGGCGAAAGCAGCGCCTGCGCCACCAGCATCAGCGCATTGACGCCCGATGCCGTGACAGCCACGCGCGCTGTGCCGACGGGGCGATTATTGCGCTTGAGGTAAGCCGCGATGGCTTCACGCAGCGGCGGGATACCCGGATTGGGCGCATAGAAGGTTTTGCCTTCATCCAAAGCGAGCTTCGCCGCTTCCCGCACGAAATCCGGCGTGACCGTATCCGGTTCCCCGAACCACAGCGGAATGACATCTTGCATATAGCGCCCAACTTCCGAGACCTCTCGGATCAAGGAGCCGGGGATTTCAGCAAGGGCGGGGCGGGGGGTGGGGTCTAAGCGCATGGGGCGCGTTTAGCGCGGGGCGTGCGGCTTGGACAGGGTGGGATTCAGGTGCCGCCGCCCCGCCCTCAGCCCCGCGTGGCGGATTCGGTTTTGCGTGCGGGCGCCCGAAACCGTGCCACCTTGATCTGCCCCGCGCGTTGCCGGGCGCGCGCGATATCGAAACTGCCCTGCATGCGCATGAGCGTATCCATGGAAACACCGAAGGCCTTTTCGATCCTGATCGCCATTTCCGGCGATAGCGCCGCACGTTCGTTCAACAACGCCGAAAGCGCCGGGCGGGTGACGCCCAACACCTTGGCCGCTTCCGTGACCGAAAGCCCGTGCGGGTCAATCACCTCATGCTTGATGAAATCCCCGGGATGGGCGGGGTTCTTCATACGGATGGCTTGGGTGCTGGTCATGGGGGCATCCTTTTCAGTGATAGTCTTCATAATCCAGGTTGATGATTTCAATTTCCGCCTGATCTATTCGGAAGGTCAGGCGCCAGTTCTTGGTGACTGAAAGGCTCCATTCCCCCTTACGATCACCGGTCAATTGATGCGCCTTCCAGCTTGGTATGCCGCGCAATTCATCCTCCCGCGCCATGTCTTGCAGGAAGGAAATCATGCGCCGCAATTTGGGCACCACAGCGGGTTGAAGGCCGGAGCATTTTCAAGCCAAGTGGGATCACTTGGCGACTCGGAAAATGCGACCTCAAATCTAAGAGGCGTTGTCGTCTTCAATGAAGCGCCGCAGGCCCTTATGGATGACGTTGCGGATTTTCATCGTGTTTGAACCTAGCGTTACAGCCCATGAATGTCAAGTGTAACTTTACACTATACGGACCCATTGCTGCGGCTTCACGCCGTATAGCGGCCATCTTCCAAATGGCGCGCCTGGCCAAGCGCCACCAAGGTTTGCAGCATGGCTTCCACATCGCCCGCGCGGCGCGGGGCGCCTTGGAAAAGCCGGGCGATATCACGGGCAGAGGCTGGGGTGCCGCGTAGCGCGGTGCGGAGTGCGACATATTGCGCGGGGGCTTCCTTGGGCCATTGGCGGGCGGCGCCGGCGCCGGCGCCATCCACGGCCATTTCCGCTTGCACGGGGCGGCGCGTATCGCGCGGCGCCTGAAATTCCGGGCGGAGCCAGCGGATCTGCCCGCGCGCTTCTTCTGCGACCCGTTCCGCATTCAGCGCGACAAGGCGCGCGATGATATCGGCATCCGGCAGATTGGCGGGCCAGCCATAGGCGGCAGCGACCGCGTTATCCAGCCTGTCGTGATATTCGCGCAGGATGGAAACCTGCCCTGCATCATGGATATCGCGTTCGGCAGCGGAAAGCGCCCGCCCGGCGCGCAGCGCTTCCAGGCAGTTGTAAAGCGCGGTGAGGGTGAGGTGCGGATGCTCAGCCAGCCTTGCCTTGCGATGCGCGTCCAAAGCTTCCGCGATTTCCGCAATGGTCACGCGATGTGCTGGGGTGGCATCGGGGAAGGGGAAGGGGTCGAAACAGACTGATTTAAGGTACCGGATGGAACCCTTGTATGAGCCTAGAGAACCAGCATTTGCGGTTGTCCAGATCATATGAATTGCTGACGATAACACACCAAGCGCAAAGGCATCGCTGGCTGCGATTATCATTAGTGCGTCATCCGGCAGAATATCGCCACTCACAAAAACGAAAAACCGATGTTTAGGGGTGACTGGAGTTACTATAAATCTACTGAGATTTTTGAGCGCCGGACGTATTTCCCGCCTAGCTTCGCCATGAAGCCACCAGTTGTCACGGTATCCAGCGCGATTATTACCATCACGCTCAGGCTTAACGTGTAGAAGAAGGTGCTGATAGAGTGCGGGAAAACGCTCGCGAACTTCTTTCTCGGACAAACCCAGAAAGTCTATCACCATGTAACCGCGGCTTCGCTGTGAAAGATCACGACCGTTCAGATATGGTCGAACATGCCCCTCCACCTCAGGCTGCTTTAATAAACCAAAGGCACTAGCCTGTTCGCTTGTAATGATGAACCCTGCCCCGTGTAACTTTACGCCAGGGCTAGCTATACTCTCGTTTGATCTGAGCGGTTTGGCTGATTTCACATCAACGCCAATCGACAAATCCGCATTGATGCGGCCTTCGCTTTCAGCCAATACGACGCGCGGTACGCCATCACTGCCCGGCGCCTCGGAAACCACCCGCGCCAAAATCCCTTGCCCCTGCCCGGCTTCCGCCACCGTCATGGCAATCCGCACCGCCGCCGTGCCGGCGCCATCGGCCCAAGGATGGTCCGCAATGGCATAAACCAGATGCAGCGGCGTTTCGCCTTCCAGTGCTTCCGCTACCACGCGGCGGCAGAAAACCTGCCGTATACTGTTGGAGGTGATGAAGCCAAAGCGTCGTGTGATGGCCGATGCCTGCTTGCCCTTCACCAGCTTGCCGCCCAGCAGGGCGCGCGCCGCCTTCCACCAGAAATGCAAGGCCATATCAGCGGATTTCGGCACCGTCTCATAGGTTTTCCACAAGGCCTCGGCATAACCATCCCCAAGTTCTTCACGCAATTTTTTTGCGCCGATAAAGGGCGGATTGCCGATAATGAATTCGGCATCCGGCCAGATGCTCGGCTTCGGGTCCACCGGTCGCTGCACGGGGATTTGGTCAGCCTCATCCGGTACCATTTCCCCCGTGACGGGATGCGGCTTGGTGCGCCCGCCCCAGCGTGTGATGGGCCGGCCCTTGTCATCGCGTTCCAGTTCTTCGCGCGCATAACTCAGCAGCGCATCCCCTTCACGGATATTCTTGAAGTCGCGCAAAATCGGCTCGGCTGGCGGGGCATTGCCGCGCGTGCGGAAATGCCATTGCAAATAACCAATCCACAGCACCAATTCCGCCACCGGCACGGCGCGCGGGTTTTTCTCAATGCCCAGGAATTGGTGCGGGTCCACACTCGCCCCCGCCACATCCAGCCTATCGCCTTCGCCGGGTTCAATATCCGCCAGGAAATCCAGCACCTCACCTTCCAGGCGCTTCATCAATTCCAAGGTGACATAGAGGAAATTGCCGGTGCCGCAGGCAGGGTCCAGCACGCGCGTGGCGCAAAGCCTGGCGTGAAAGGCGCGGATTGCGGCGGCGGCGGCGCTTTTGTTGTCCTTCAGCGCGAAAGCTTCCGCTGCCGCCTTCACCCCATCCCAATCCAGGCGCAAAGGTTCCATCACCGTTGGCAGCACCAGCCTTTCCACAAAGGCGCGCGGCGTGAAATGCGCGCCCAGTTGCGCGCGCTGGTCGCTATCCAGGGCGTTTTCCAGCAAGGAACCGAAAATCGCCGGTTCCACATCGGCCCAATCGCGCTTGGATGCCGCAATCAGCAATTCCAGCATATCGGCATCCACCGGCAGGGGTTCGGCGGCGCCATGCGGGCCAGCACCGAACAAGCCGCCATTGAAGCGCAGCACCATGGCGCGCAGCGCCGGCGAAAAGCCGCCCGTATTCATGTGGCGCCACAAATCACCCACCAAGGGCACGAAGGATTCTGGGTTGCGCCGGCATTCTTCCAGCAATTCCGTGAAGGATGTTTTGTTGGGCAATAGCCCGACAGATTGCGCGAACATGGAAAAAATACAGCGCATGAGGAAGGTGGCCACATGCTGCGGCGCGTGGCGCGGCTTGTCCTTCGGCCCTTCCAGGGCGCGCGCCAGCCGCGCCAGCAAGGCAGCGATATCGCGCGTTACCGCCACGCGCTTGCGCGAAGGGTCCAGGGAAAGCGGTTCTGTCCAGATCAGCCGCAGCCTTTCGCGGTATTCGGGCTGGTGCAAATCTTCCAGATAGAAGCGAAAGCCTTCACGGTCCGGGAATTGCGCGTAGTGTTTTCCGGTGCCGGAAAAATCCGCGTAAATGTCGAAGCAAAAGCCAACATCGCAAACAATGATGAAGGGCGGCCAGCCTTCTTCCGGCGGCACATCCCGCGCATAGCCTTCGGCCTGGCCCTTGGCCTTTTGCATGGCCTGCGCCCAGCCGGGGCTGCGGCGGATATTGGCGCGGCGTTCCGCATCCGCCCCACCCAAAAACGATGCCTGGGCCGGCGCATTGGCGCCCTGCTTGGCTTCCAAAACAAAGCAGTTGCGTTTGTATAGGTCTATGCGGCGCTGGGTTTCGCTGCCATCGCCCGCGCGATGCGTCACGCTGCGTTCATAGCGATAATCACCCATCGGGCCATTGGCGGGCATGGGTCGCGCGACGCCGATGACATCGCAAAGCTCATCCAGAAAGCGCGCGTAATTGGCGCGTTCCGCCTGCGCCGTGCCGGCCCAACGGGCGATGAAGGCTTCAATTTGCGGCGGGGGTGGCGGGCTTGGCATTTGCCGGTCAAGTGTAATGAAGCCCGCCCGCTTGGCAAAGCCTGATTACAGGGGGTGGTGCAGGCCGGGCTTGCGCCCCATCATGCGCGGCCAGAGGGATCCCAAACCATGTCCGCCACCGCCCTGCCCGAACTCCGCGAAGCCGAAGCGCCCCCCGCGATTACCGCGATTTACGCCGCCTTGAATGAAGGCATCGGCATTGGCCAGGTGAACCTGATCTGGCGCCACGCCGCCGCGCTGCCCGGCGTGCTCGATTGGCTTTGGGCGCAGGCCGCGCCAGCGCTGGCTTCCGGTGCGGCGGCAGCGGCGCGGGATGGCATTGCGGCGGCCATCACGCTGCCAAGCCCCGCCGCATCACCGAAGCCGCAGGATCACGCAGCGATTGCGGCTTTGGTGGAGATTTACAATCGCGGCAATCTGACAAACCTCGCTTTGCTTTCGGCCATTCTGCTGCGCGCCCAAGGCATGGCGCCGGGTGCGCCGCTGGCTCCCGCGCCACGAGGCGCGATGCTGCCGGCGCCGCCGCCCTTGCCGCGCTTGGCGGGTTTGACGCCCGCGCAACAGGCGCAAATTCGCGCGCTGACCGCCGCGCATGGGCTATCGGATGCGGCAGTGGTGCCAAGCCTTTATTTGCATCTGGCGCTATGGCCGGCATTTTTGGCGGCGCTGCCGGCATTGCTGGCGCCCTTGCAGGCGGAACAGGGCTTGGTACGCGCGCGTGATGCCGCCGTTGAAGCCGCGCGCCATGCCGCGCCGGGGCTGATCGCGGCCCTTGGCACACCGCCCGCCCCACCTGCTGCCTTGCCCGCATTCCTGACGCGGCTTGAGGTTTTTGTGCAAGAAGTGATCCCCGGCATGGTGCCGGTTGGGCTATTCCTGCGCCGCGCCCTGGCGTGAAGCTGCGGCGCCCTACCCTGCCCCATCCGTGAATTGCAGCGCCGCCAACCGCGCATAAAGCCCGCCTTCAGCGAGCAACGCCTCATGCGTGCCGGTCGCAAC
>JADCGG010000258.1 GCA_020249125.1 Roseomonas sp.
CGGCCATGATTGCCATCGGTCGCGCAACAGACCGTGATCTTCGCTGTTTTATCCTTGTAGCGGCCTTCGATCAGATCGGCGCTGGACGCTTCCCGCGCGGCATCGCGCTTGGCGAGTTCCGCTTGCAGCACGCGCATCACCGCATAGGCGCCGCCCAAAGCCTTGAAGGAGGCAAGGCCGAAGCGCGCGGCCTCATCCTTGTAATGCAGCCGCGCGACGCCGGTGGCCTTGGCGATGGCATCCAGCGCAACCAAGGGCGTTGGCGCATAGCCAGGCCAGGTGGTGATTTCCGCCTTGGCGCGGGCATAGCCGCCCTCAGGCAGCACGGCGATGCCCGGCACGCCATGGTTGCGGTTCAGGAAATAACGGAAAGGGCGCTTTTCGATCATGCCCCCATATTGCGCCGATCCGCGCCGCGCGCCAAACCTTGCACATCACGGGGAGGCTAGGGCGATGCGGATTACCATTCTGGGTGGGGCTGGTTTTTTGGGGCGTAAACTGGCGGCAAGGCTTGCCAAGGATGGCGCGCTGGGCGGGCGGGCCATTACGGGCCTGACGCTATTCGACCTTACCGCGCCAGCGCCCCTGGCCGGGCCCTTCCCGGTAACCTGCCTTGGCGGTGATGTCGCCGATTCTGCCGCTGTGGCCGCCGCCATCCCGGCTGGGACCGAGGTGGTGTTCCATTTGGCGGCGGTGGTGAGCGCGGCGGCGGAGGCGGATTTTGATCTTGGCATGAAGGTCAATCTGCATGGCACGCTTGCGGTGCTGGCGGCCTGCCGCGCGCTCGGCACCAAGCCGCGCGTGATTTTCACATCTTCCGTTGCGTCCTTCGGCGGTGGGCAGGATGCGGTGGTGCCGGATGATGGGCGGCAAATGCCGACCAATTCCTATGGCGCGCAAAAGGCAATTGGCGAATTGCTGCTGCATGATGCGTCCCGCCGCGGCTTCCTGGATGCGGTGAATTTGCGCCTGCCAACCGTGATGGTGCGCCCTGGCCGGCCCAATAAGGCGGCATCTTCCTTCGTTTCCTCCATTGTGCGCGAACCCTTGCTGGGGCTTGAGACCAATTGCCCCGTGCCGGATGATTTCGCGGTGTGGATATGTTCCCCACGCGCAACTATTGAATGGTTTTTGCACGCAGCCGCGATGGATACCGCGCCGCTTGGCCTGGACCGGGGCATCAACCCGCCGGGGCGCAGCCTGACGGTGGCAAAAATCCTGGGCGCGCTGGAACAGGTTGCCGGCAAGGCTGCGCGCGACAAGGTTGGTTTTGTCTTCGACAAGGAAGTGTTTGACATTGTGAATGGCTGGCCCGGCGCCTTCGCCGCCACGCGCGCGCGCCGCCTTGGCTTCAAGGAACAGGAACCGATGGAAGAGATCATCCAGGGCTTTATCGAGGATGATCTGGCGGCAACGAAAGCCGAGCGCGGGATGTAGGGGGTTACATATTCCGCCAATTCGGCTTGCGCTTTTCCGCGAAGGCCTTCGGGCCTTCGATATAATCCTGGCTATCGCGATTGCGCGCCTGCGCCGGGTACATGGTGCCAATCGCCTTCGCGAGGCTTTCCTCATCCAGCCCCGCATAAACCGCCTGCTTGGAAGCGCGCACTGCAAGCGGAGAGCATTCCAGGATCAGCCCCGCCCAGCGCTTTGCCGCCGCCAAAGCCTCGCCTTGCTGGACGACTTCATTCACAAAGCCAAGCGTCTGGCCTTCAGCGGCGGTGACGCGACGCCCGGTCAGGATCATGCCAAGCGCCTGTTTCGGGCCAATGGCGCGCGGCAGGCGATGCAGGCCACCCGCGCCCGCCACCAGGCCAACACGCGGTTCCGGTAGCGCAAAAACTGCATTCTCGGCGGCGATGATCAAATCGCAGGCCAAGGCGATTTCAAATCCGCCGCCCATCGCAATGCCATTCACCGCCGCGATCACAGGCTTTTCCAGATCGAAACGATTGGTGAGGCCGGCAAAGCCGGAAGGCGGCATGGGGCGGCGCTTGCCGGCGGCCTGCACCTTCAAATCATTACCGGCGGAAAAGGCGCGATCCCCCGCGCCGGTGACAATGCCCACCCAAAGATCAGGGTTTTGTGCAAACTCATCCCAAACCGCTTCCAATTCCTCATGCGCATCGGCATGCAGCGCATTCATCACCTCTGGCCGGTTGAGTGTGACAATGCGCAGGCGGCCTTCGTCGCGGATTTCGCAGAATTGATAGGGCATGGTGGGTCCTTCCTTGTTCAGCCTTACTGCACCGCGCCATCGCGAGACAGCATGAGTTCGCGCAGCGCTGGCGAAATCGGTGCCTTGGCGCCGGTGGCGTTATTCACAATCACGCATACCGCGCGCGCAGAACACAAAAGCCCATCGCGCCACAGCCCGTATTCATGGATGAAGGAGCTGCGCCGGAAACTCACGGCGCGTACGGTCAGCAGCACATCCTCATTGAAATGGCCGGGGCGGAGGTATTTCGCCTCAATGGAAGCCACCACCGGCCCTTCCGCATCCGCCCCGAACCGCCCGCCTGAGGCCAGCCACCAATCAATCCGCATATCCTCAAACATTGTGAAATAGGCGGCGTGGTTGATATGGGCGTAGATGTCGCATTGGATCCAGCGAATGCGATGCCGCCGCGCCATGGCCCATTCACCTTCCACCTGAAATTCCGCGCGTGTCGCTGCGTCCAGCATCCGATCCCCCTTGGTCCCACCCTGCATGACTAGGTCAGGCTTGCAACGCCGGGCCGGAAGCGCAAGTCTTGTCCGCCGCATCACGGCCAAAAAAGCACAGGAGGTAACATGATGATCAATCGCCGCAGCCTTTTGGCATCCGCAAGCTTGCTCGCCACACCGTCCATTGTCCGGGCGCAAACTCCTTGGCCGGGCGACAAGCCCATGGAAGTGATCGTGCCTTTCCCCGCCGGCGGTGGCGTGGATATCATGACGCGTCTGGTCATGCCGCTGGTGGCGGCGCAAATCCCGGGCCTGAGGCCGGTCATCATCAACCGCACAGGTGCTGCCGGGCAGATCGGCCTTGAAGCCACCTTCAATGCCGCGCCTGATGGCTACACGATTGGGGCCACCACCATCCCTGCGCATAACGCCATCCCGCTGGAACGCCAGGTGCGTTACCGCGCGATGGATTTCACCTTTCTTTGCAACATCGTCGAAGATGCCAATTGCTTTTATGTGCGCGCCGATAGCCCTTTGAAGACCTTGCATGATTTGGTGGCGGCGGCCAAGGCGCGACCAGAACAAATCACCTATGCCACCACCGGCATCGGCAGTGATGACCATTTATTCGTGCTGCATTTTGAGGAATTGGCCGGTCTGAAGCCCATGATCCAGGTGCCCTTTGCCGGCGCCGCGCCGCTTATTCCGCAATTGCTCGGCGGGAACATGGATGTTGCCGCGATCAATGTGAATGACGCTTTGCAATTGGCGCGCGAAGGCAAGGTGCGCATGCTGGCGCAAGCGGCTGCACAACGCCAACCGGAAGCCGCCGATACGCCGACCTTCCGCGAATTGGGCTTTGATCTGGTGCATGGTGCAAGCCGTGGCATTATTGGCCCACCCAATATGCCCCCCGCCATTGTGGCGCGGTTGGAAGCGGCCTTCCGCACCGCACTGGCCGATGAGAATTTCAAGCGCGAAGCCGCGCGCAATTTCATGCCGCTCAATACGATGGTCGGCGCTGAATATCGTGCCTTCGCGCAATCGGTGGATGATCGGCTGAAGCGGCTTTGGCAGGTGCGCCCCTGGCGTGGATAGGGCTGGTTACAGCCCCGCCTTTTCCAACCGCAGAATGGCGCGCGCCATGGCCTGGGCGCGCGGTACCATGGTGTTGATTTCCAGATATTCCTCTGGGCTATGTGCTTTGCCGCCCACGGGGCCGACCGCGCAAATCGTGGGCGCGCCAATCGCTGCCGTGAAGCCGCTATCGGCGCAGCCGCCCGAGAATTCGCCGCCCACCTTCAAGCCACTATCAGCAGCCGCGTTCTGATAAAGGGCGAACACACGCTCACTCGCCGGTGTAGCATTCAAGGGCAGGAATTCACCCTTGATGACAAGCTTCGCCTTGGTGCCAGGCACAAAGGATTTCGCAACAATGTCATGCAGCTTGCCGACAATTTCATCTCGATCCGCCAATTCAACATAGCGCAGATCAATCTGGAATTGGCAGGCAGGGGCCACCGTATTCACGCTCTGTCCGCCGCTGATGAGGCCGACATTCAGCGTAATGCCGCGCTTGAGGTCTGTCAGCGCATGAATGGCGACAATCTTTTGCGCAGCCTCACCGATCGCGCTGATGCCGGCTTCAAAATTGCCGCCTGAATGCGCGGCCTTGCCTTCAATATCCACCACGGAAAACACGCCGCCCTTGCGCCCGGTCACCACATTGCCGGAAGGCCGGCCCGGTTCGCTATTGAAGACCACCCGCGCGCTGCGCGCTTCATTTTCAATCACGGGGCGGCCTTCGGGGCTGCCGATCTCCTCATCGCCGGTGAAAAGCCCAACCAATGGCCCGGGCGCGCCGCCGAATTTATGGAAGGCCGCCAGCACGAACATGTTCATCACAATGCCGGCCTTCATATCGGCAACACCCGGTCCATAGGCGATATTGCCCTGAATGGTGAAGGGCCGGCGTTCCGGTTCTCCCTTCGGGAAAACCGTATCGCGATGGCCCATCAGCACGATATTCTTCTGCTGATTGCCGGAAGCGATTTCATGCGCCCCCGGCACAATGCCGCGCAGGCAATCGCCATGCTTTTCGCGCGGCACCACTTCCACCGCGATGCCCTGGCCTTCAAGAAAGCGCTTTACCTGCGCGCCGGTGCGATCCACGCCCGCCTTGTCGTAAGATCCGCCATCAGTATTCACCATTTCCTTGAGTTCAGCGAGCATGGCGTCCTGTTGCGTGGCAAGCCAGGCGGTGATTTGCGCTTCGGTGGTCATAGGGTCCTCAACATCAATGGAACAAGGCGTTCAGCCTGCGCCAGCCATGCAGCGCGGGCAATATGGCTATTCTATCTTGCCAAGCGCGCGGATCACGCGCAGCAACCGCCCCGCATCTTCATCATAGAAGCGGCGGAAGGCATCGCCATCGCGGTAATCCAGCGTATTGCCGCTGCCCGCCATGATGCGCTGAAACTCCGCATCCTGCGCCACTTGGCGGGACGCATCGCGGATGCGTTCAATGATCGCGGGCGGCGTGCCGGCGGGCGCGAAAAGCCCGACCCAGATGTAGAATTCCACATCCGCGAAGCCCTTTTCCACGAGCGTCGGCACATCCTCAAAACCCTTCAGCCGCTGCCGGCCCCAGGTGGCCAGCGCGCGCAGCCGGCCATCGCGCACATGCTGCGCAACAGGCCCAGGGCCTGATGACAGGGCTTGTACCTGACCGCTCAAAATCGCGGTCAGCGCCGGGCCGCCGCCCTGGAAGGGCACATGCAGAAGCTCAATCCCCGCCGCTTGCGACAGCATCGCCATCGGCACATGCAAGGCGGAATAATTCCCCGCGGAGGAATAGGCGATCTGCCCCGGCGTGGCGTTGGCGTCAGCGATGAATTCCTCAATGGTACGGATGGGGCTGGATGCTGGCACCACGAGCACGGTCGGGTCGGCGGAGAATAACGCAATCGGCGTCAGCATTTCCGGCGTATAGGCGGGCGTGCGGCCATTGATGCGCGCTGCTTCCGGCAGAAAGGTCAGGGAAGAAAGACCCATGAGCAGCGTATAGCCATCGGGCGTGCTGCGCGCGACAAAACCATTGCCAATCTCGCCCGCCGCACCGCCACGATTGGTGATCGGCACGGGCTGGCGCCAAATTCGTTCCAGCACGGCAGCGACCGGGCGGCCCACCACATCCGCCTGCCCGCCGGGCGGGAAGGCGACCACCATGGAAACGGCGCGGGATGGGTAGTTTTCCTGCGCCATCGCAGGCATGGCGAAGGGCGAGGCGGCGGCCCCAGCCAGAAGAGAGCGTCTTTGCATTTTCTATTCCTCCCTGTTTTGTGTTCAGGCCACGGGATTTTCGAGCACGCCAATCCCGCTGATCTCGATCCGCACGACATCTCCCTTTTTCAGAAATTTCGGCGGGGTGAAGCCGATGCCAACACCAACCGGCGTGCCGGTGGCAATCACATCGCCCGGTTCCAGGGTAATGGCGGCGCTGATCGCTTCAATCAGCGTCGGCACGTCAAAGATCAAATCCGCCACCAACGCATCCTGGCGCTTTTCGCCATTCACATGCGTGATCAGGCGCAGTTTCGTCGGGTCCGGCGCTTCATCGGCGGTCAGGATGGCGGGGCCCATGGGGCAGAAACTATCCAGCCCCTTGCCCAGCACCCATTGGCTATGGCGCTTCTGCAAATGCCGCGCGGTCAGGTCATTGATGATGGTATAGCCAAACACGTGGGAAAGCGCGGCGGCCTTCGATATGCCGCGCCCACCCTGGCCAATCACAATCGCCAATTCGCCTTCGTAATCAAGCCCGCCTGTCGGGTCCAAATGGCTCAAGATCGGTTCGCCCTGGGCGATGATGGCGGTATGCGGCTTGGAGAAAACAACCGGGAAGGGCGGCACGACATCCTTGGCGCCGCCATCAAAGCCGGACCCGGCAAATTCCTTGGCGTGTTCATGATAATTCTTGCCGACGCAAAACACATTCTTCGGCGGCCGCGGAATTGGGGCGAGGATCTTCGCCCCAGCTACCACCGGCGCCCTGGAAAGAGCATCCCGCGCCGTGGTTAGCGCTGCTCCCCCCGCCGCAATAAGCCCCAGCATGTCGCGCGGCAGGGATGGCGCGGCGGCGGCGATGTCTCGCACATCGCCCGCTGCATCAAGGGCGCCAATCCGCATGCCCGAACCATCCGAGAAAGTGACCAATCGCATCAGCCTGTCCTTGTCCGATCCAGGGTTCAGTTAGCGCTTTCCGCAGGATTCGCCAGGGGCAGGCTGGCCGCGCGTTCCAATGCCCGCGCCCCGCGCAATGCCAGATCGTCCCTGTAGAGCGGCGCCACAATCTGCACCGCGCGCGGCATGCCTTCCGCATCCAGCGCCACGGGCACGCTAATTGCGGGTTGGCGCGTCAGGTTGAAGACGAAGGTCCAGGGCGCCCAATCGCGCCACAGCGCCTCATCCGGGCGGATGGTCGGCTGATCGGCGGCAAAGGCCGCGGTTGGCGTGCAGGCGGTCAGCACCAGGTCATAGCGCTGATGGAACCGTGCCATGGCATGGGCGGCTTCCAGGCGCATCGCCTCGGCGGCCAGGTAATCCACGGCGAGCATTTCGCCTTCCCGCGCCGCGACCTCGGCAATGCCGGCATCAAGCAGATCGCGCTTGTCTTCCGGTGTGGTCGCGATGATGCGCGCCAAGGCAACACCCCAGACGCGGCCAAAAATCGCGCGCGTATCGGGCAGGCCGGGATCGGCTTCCTCCACGATGGCGCCTTGTTCTTCCAGAAACCGCGCGGCGCCGGCCAAAACCGCTTCGCCTTCGGCATCCAGGGGCGGCGCGAAGCCCATGCGGCGGACCAAGGCCACCCTCATCCCACGGACACCATCTTCAATGCCGGCCAGCCAATCGCGCGGCTCATCCGGCAGGGCGTAGGGGTCGCGCAGATCATGCCGCGCCAGGGCGCCGAACATCAGCGCGGCATCGCGCACCGTGCGCGTCATGGGGCCGGCCACCGCGACATGCCCAAAGGCGCCCAGCGGCCATTGCGGAATGCGCCCGAAGGAAGGCTTCATGCCGACCAGCCCACAAAACGCCGCCGGGATGCGAATGGACCCCCCCGCATCCGTGCCGATATGCAGCGCCCCGAAACAAGCGGCGCCTGCCGCCCCGGCGCCGGAGGATGACCCGCCAGGCGTGCGCTTGGGATTCCAAGGATTGCGCGTAATGCCATGCAGCGGGCAATCGCCCGGCGATTTCCAGCCGAATTCCGTGGTGGTGGTCTTGCCGATGATCACCGCGCCGGCCTGCTTCAGCCCAAGCACGGCGGGGGCGTCTTCAATCGCCGGCGTTGTGTCTGTGCTGCGGCTGCCGCGCCTTGTCGGGAAGCCCGTCAGGTTCAGCAAATCCTTCACCGTGGAAGGCACGCCATCCAGCGCGCCCATCGGCCTGCCCGCCTGCCAGCGTGCTTCGGATTCGCCCGCCGATTGCAAGGCACGCGGGTTCATCGCGGCAAAGGCATTGACCCAAGGATTGTAGCGCGCAACCCGTTCCAGCACGGCCTTCAGCGCCTCCACCGGCGAAAGGCGCCGACGCGCGTAAAGCCCGAGCAAGGTCTCGGCAGACATCAGGGCGGGATCGGTATCACTCATTGGGGGTTCCGGTATGCTCTTTCAGGGTGCAGCATGGCGCCTGATTGCAGGCAGGAGAACCCCCGATGAATGACAAAGCCGCCAAGCCCTGGGAATGGCCGGAAGCGCAATGGCGCGAAATTGTGGGTCGCGCCCGCGCCGGGCGTTCGCTCGCCCCTCCATCCTGGCCCAATGGGGCGCGCTGCTGCGTTTCGCTTTCCTTCGATGCGGATCACGAAACCATCCCGCTGCGCGATGCGGATGAAAGCCCCATGCGCATCAGCCAGGGGCAATATGGCGCCCGTCAGGGCGTGCCGCGCATCCGCGCCTTGCTCGCGCGCCATGACATCAAGGCGAGCTTCTTCTACCCCGCCGTTTCTGCCTTATTGCACCCGGATGAGGTGCGCGGTGTGGCGGATGAAGGCCATGAGATCGGCATCCATTCCTGGATTCATGAAGCCAATACGCAATTGCCGCCGGGCGTGGAACGGGAACTCACTTTCCGCGCC
>JADCGG010000259.1 GCA_020249125.1 Roseomonas sp.
GGCTCTGACCCGGGCAGCCTTGGTTCGAATCCAGGTCCCCCAGCCACGCACAGATGGCAATCTGCCTCGCTTTTCTCCGCACCTGCCGCTGAAGCGGCTTTTCTTGACCTGCCGCAAGAACGGGCGCGGGATGCGCTTCTATGTATCAAAGTACGGAGGATCCAGCCCATGCGCGCCCGCGACCTGATGACCACCAGCCTTGTCACCATCCCCCCCGAAACCCCGCTTGAGGCGGTGGCCCAAATCCTGTCGGATCGCGGCATCTCAGGCGCCCCCGTGGTGGATGGCGATGGCAATTTCCTCGGCATGGTGACGGAAGGCGATCTGATCCGCCGCCTCGCCGCCAAGGAAGACGCGCCCAAATCCTGGGTATTGGGGCTATTTGCTTCTGCCGCCGATCAGGCGGCGCGGTTCGCGCGCACCCATGGCCAGCGCGCGCGGGATGTGATGACAACGGATATCGCCTCGGTTGCTGAGGATACCTCGATCGAGCACGCCGCCAAACTCATTGAGGAAAAGAAAATCCGCCGCGTGCCCGTGCTGCGGGATGGCAAGCTGGTGGGTGTTGTTTCTCGTTCGGACCTGATCCGGGCGCTGCTCGCGGCACCGGGCAGCGTGGTCGCCGATGCGCCGGATGAACGCATCCGGCGCGATCTGGCGGTTGCGATGCGCAACGAACCCTGGGTGGATACCTATTTCATCTTCCCCAATGTGAAGGATGGGCAAGTGACCTTCCACGGCTTCTGCCGTTCGGATACGGTGAAGCAGGGCTTGCGCGTGTTGGCGGAAAGGGTGCCAGGGGTGAAGGGTGTTGCGTTTGAAACCCAGGAACCGCCCGCCTATGTGATGGGGGTCAGCTGACCCCCCCTGCTTCAGAAAGGCACTTCCTTCAGCCAGGGGAAGCCAACCCGCGCCTGGGCAAAGGCGTGGTCAAAGAGCCTGCGCATATAGGCTTGCTCGAAGGGCTCCTTCGGTTCGTCGCGGAAATCCGGGCCAATGGCGGCCAGGTTGAAATCCACGCCGTCTTCGCGCGTGGTCGCCAGGATGCGCGCCACGTCATTATAGCCGCTGGAAGCAATCATGCTGGCAATGGCGCGCTGGGCGATTTTGAAGGTTTGCCTTTCTGTCGCGGCCGGGTTCGGTGTTAAGCGGCCATTGCGGATGACATAGGCGCGGGCTTCACGTGGGCGTTCCCCCCGGCGAATTTCCGCACGGCGCTGCGCCGTAACGCTGCGAGGATAGAGGAATACTTGCGTGAAAGCGCCGCCATCCACATGCATTTCCTGATAGGCGCGGCCACCCACCGTCACATCAATCATCACTGGCGGGAAGGCGCCTGGCACAGCGGCCGAGGCGAGCAAAATGCGCCGTATCAGATCAAGCGCGCGCGGATGCCCGCTGGCAGCGATGGCGCCAATATTCCAAGCCACCGGCAATTGCGCATCAATATCGGACGTGCCGATCAGCAATAGCCGGCCCTTCTGATAACCGTCGGCGATATCGGCCAGCATCGCCTCATTCAAATGCTTGGAAATGGTGCGGAATAGGGGGGCGCTATCGGCCAGCGCGTCCTCAAACAGGGCAGCATTAAGGAGGTTGCGCGTTTCCAGAACATCGCGCGGGGTGATATCGGTATAGACGCTTTTGAGCGCGGCATCGTAGCGTCTGCCCAGAAAGGCGAAGGGCGCGGTCAGCGCGCCAGTGGAAACCCCTGTCACCAATGCGAATTCGGGCCGCGTGCCGGTCTCGGTCCAGCCATTCAATAGTCCGGCCCCAAAAGCGCCATCTTCCCCACCACCGGAAACCGCCAGCATGGTGATCGGCGGCGCTGCGCCGCGCGCCATAGGGCCGCGATGGCGCCGGGCGCGATCCAGCGCCGCGTAGGCCTCAGCCCGGAAGGCATCGCCATCCCAGGGGAAGAAAAAGCGTTCATTGGGCAGGCCCAGCACGCGCGCATCCCGCGCCCGGGCATGGGGCACGGCAGGGCCGCGAGGGGGGCTCGCGCAGGCGGAAAGGGCCAGACCGGCCCCACCAAAAAGCGCCAAACGCCGCGAAAGCGCCCCGGTCTTGTCTGCCTGAAATGTCATGCGAGCTTCCCGCCACCCATGATTGCCCTTAACAAAACGGCGCCCCCTGGTCGAGTGGTCCTGCCCCGACAAGCCATTTTTGCTTGACCCGCCAAGGCTTGGGGGCTAGACGCCCCGTCATTCCCTGGTTCGCCCTGAACCTTGGTCCGGCCGCCTGATGCGGGTTGGCTCCGTTGCTCCGCGAAGGTTCGCGCAGCGGCGCGTTTTGTTTTGGGGCAACCGCAACGCGAAAGGACTATCGGGCGACGCCATGTTTGAGGCTCTGTCCAGCAAGCTCAACGGGGTTTTTGATCGGCTGCGCCGCCGTGGCGCGCTGAGCGAAGCCGATGTGACCGAAGCGCTGCGCGAAGTGCGCGTGGCGTTGCTGGAAGCCGATGTCGCCCTGCCGGTGGTCCGCGACCTTGTTGCGCGCGTGAAGGAACGCGCCGTGGGGCAGGAGGTGATCCGCTCGGTCTCCCCCGCGCAGCAGGTCATCAAAATCGTCAATGATGCGCTGGTGGAAGCGCTTGGCGGCGGGGAAGAAGGGCCGCGCGGCATTGATCTGAATGCGCCGGCACCAGTCGCCATCCTCATGGTTGGCCTTCAGGGTTCGGGCAAGACCACAACCTCCGGCAAGATCGCGCTTCGCCTGCGTGGGCGGGACAAGAAGAAGGTGCTGCTCGCCTCGCTCGACGTGCATCGCCCGGCGGCGCAGTTGCAGTTGCAGCAATTGGCCGAACGCGCGGAAGTCACCAGCCTGCCGATCATTGCGGGGCAGAAGCCTTTGGATATCGCTGCCCGCGCGATGGATGTGGCGCGGCGCGAACTTTATGATGTTGTCGTGCTGGATACCGCCGGGCGCCTTGCGATTGATGAAGCGCTGATGGCCGAAGTGGCCGAGGTAAAGGCCGCCACCAAGCCGCATGAGACCTTGCTGGTTGTGGATGCCATGACCGGGCAGGATGCGGTGAATACCGCCAAGGCGTTTCAGGAAAAAATCGGCGTCACCGGCATTGTGATGACGCGCGTTGATGGCGATGCGCGGGGTGGTGCCGCGCTTTCCATGCGCGCGGTCACGGGCGCGCCGATCAAGCTGTTGGGCGCCGGCGAAAAGCTGGATGCGCTGGAAGATTTCCACCCGGATCGCATCGCAGGCCGCATTCTTGGTATGGGCGATATCGTCTCCCTGGTGGAAAAAGCCGCCGAGACGATTGACCAGGCAGAGGCGGAAAAGCTCGCCGCGCGGATGCAGAAGGGCCAGTTCACGCTGGATGATTATGCTGCGCAGCTCAAGCAAATCGGCAAGATGGGCAGCCTGCAAGGCATTCTTGGCATGTTGCCCGGTGTGCAGAAGGTGAAGGCGCAGCTTGAAGGCGCCAATCTTGATACCGCCATTCTGAAGCGTCAGGCCGCGATCATTTCCAGCATGACGCCGAAGGAACGCCGCACGCCTGATTTGCTGAAGGCGTCACGCAAGCGGCGCATCGCTGCGGGGTCCGGCACCACGGTGCAGGATGTGAACCGCCTGCTGAAACAATTCGACGATATGTCCGCCATGATGAAGCGGATGAACAAGATCGGCCAGAAGGGGCTGATGCGTGGCGGGCTTGCCGCGCTGCTGCCCCAAGGCCGGAGGCCGTTTTGAAAATGGCCGCAACCAACCCTCAAAACTCACGTTGCTAACGAAAGGACTACCTGAATGGGTCTCAAGATTCGCCTCGCGCGCGCTGGCGCCAAGAAGCGCCCCTATTATCACATCGTGATTGCGGATAGCCGCAGCCCGCGCGATGGCCGCTTCATTGAAAAGGTGGGTTCCTATAATCCGATGCTGCCTTCCGACCATGCGGAACGTATTCGCCTGCAGGAAGATCGCCTGAAGCATTGGCTGGGCAATGGTGCGGTGGCCACCGAACGCGTGGCGCGCTTCCTGGGCCGCGCGGGCCTGATCGCCATGCCGGCGATCCCGGCGCAGACCAAGCAGGCGCAGCCGAAGAAGAAGGCGCAGGAACGCGCCGCCGCCGCGGCTGGCTGAACCTAGCCAAAGGCACCGCGGCTCATGGTCGGCAAGCGCATTCTGGTGGGGGAGTTCGGCAGGCCGCATGGCGTGCGCGGGCTTTTGCGCCTGCGCGCCTTTACCGCCGATCCTGCCGCCATCACCGCCTATGGCCCTTTGTCCGATGAAGCCGGCGCGCGGCATTTTCGCCTGACGCTGAAGGGGCCCGATCTGGTCGCTGTTGAGGGCATCAATGATCGTGATGCCGCGCAGCGCCTGACCGGCACCAAGCTTTTCGTCGCGCGAGAGGCTTTGCCGCCGCCCGAGGAAGAGGAATTCTACCTGACGGACCTGATCGGCCTTGCGGCGGTGACTGAAGCCGGCGATGCGCTTGGCGTGGTGCGCGCGGTGGAAGACCATGGCGGCGGGGCCTTCCTGGTGATCGAAGGGGGCCGCGAAATGCTGCTGCCCTTCACGCGCCAGGTGGTGCCGGTGGTGGATATTACTGGCGGTCGCGTGGTCGTGGTGCCGCCCGCCGAAGTGCTGGTGCCCCCGCCCGATGGGAAGGACGCCGCTGCATGACTTGGCGCGCCGATATCCTGACCCTGTTCCCGGAAATGTTTCCGGGGCCGGTGGGGCTTTCTCTGGCGGGGCGTGGATTGCGGGACGGGCTTTGGTCGCTGGCCGCGCATGATATCCGCGACCATGCCAAGGACCGCCATCGCAGCGTGGATGATACGCCCTTCGGGGGCGGCGCCGGCATGGTGCTGCGCCCGGATGTGGTGGATGCGGCGCTTGGCGCGGCCTTGGCCGAAACGCCCGCCCGGCCTGTGATCTACCTGACCCCGCGCGGGCGCTTGTTGGATCAGGCGCTGGTTCGGGAATGGGCAGAAGGTCCGGGGCTGGTGCTGCTCTGCGGGCGTTATGAAGGCGTGGATCAGCGCGTGATTGAAGCGCGTGGCATGATGGAAGTCTCGATCGGCGATTATGTGCTGAGCGGGGGTGAAGTGGCCGCGCTGACGCTGCTGGATGCCTGTGTGCGCCTTTTGCCCGGTGTCATGGGCGCGGCGGAAAGCGCTGCCGAGGAAAGCCACGGCGCCGAAGGGCTTTTGGAATATCCGCATTACACGCGCCCCGCCGAATGGGCCGGGCGCGCCGTGCCGGAAGTGCTGCTTTCGGGCCATCACGCCGCCATTGCGGCCTGGCGCCGGGCCGAAAGCGAGACGATCACAAAGGAACGCCGCCCCGATCTTTGGGCGCGGCATGAAACAGCGCGCGGAGGCGTGGGGGCCATTGCCGGCCATCCCGCCGCCGCCTAAAGAAACCGCAGAAAGGGTATCAACATGAATATCTTGCAGCAATTCGAAGCTGATCAGCAGGCGAAGCTATCCGCTGCCCGCGCCACACCGGATTTTGGCCCGGGCGATACGGTGCGCGTGATGGTGAAGGTGGTGGAAGGCGAACGCATCCGCACCCAGGCTTATGAAGGCGTGGTGATTGCGCGCTCCAACAAGGGCGTGCAGAGCAATTTCACCGTGCGCAAGCTGTCCTATGGCGAAGGGGTGGAGCGCGTGTTTCCGCTCTACAGCCCGAATGTCGCGGAAATTCAGGTGGTGCGTCGCGGCAAGGTGCGTCGCGCGAAGCTGTACTACCTGCGTGGCCGCA
>JADCGG010000026.1 GCA_020249125.1 Roseomonas sp.
CGCCGCATCTGGCGCCGGATGGTTATGTGGTCTCGCTCCAGAACGGGCTTTGTGAGGCTTTGATTGCGCCTATTCTGGGTGAAGCGCGCACCATGGGCTGCTTCGTCAATTTCAGTGCCGATTGGCTGGCGCCGGGGCGGATCATCTATGGCGGGCGCGGCGCGCTGGTGCTTGGTGAATTGAATGGCGTGATCACGCCGCGCCTGATGGCGCTGCATCGGATGCTGCGCGATCACTTTGAACCCGATGCGATCATGACTGAAAACATCTGGGGCTATCTCTGGGGTAAGATTGCCTATAGCTCCATGCTCTACACGCAAGCCCTGGGCGAGAAAGGCATTGCCGATGCGCTGGCGCGGCCGGAATTGCTGACGCTCTGGCGCTCACTTGGTCAGGAAGCGATGGCGGTGGCCCGCGCCGAGGGCGTGACAGTGGGCAGCTTCAACGGCTTTGATCCTGCCGCTTTTGCGCCGGGCGCCAGTGAAGCCGCAGCGGCGGCTTCCATCGCGGCGATGGTGGAATTCAACCGCCCCAATGCAAAAACCCATTCCGGCATCTGGCGCGATTTATGGGTGCGCCGGCGCCGGACGCCGGTGGATGCGCAAATCGCGCCTGTCCTGGGGATTGCCGCGCGCCATGGCGTTGCCTGCCCCACCATCACGCGGCTGGTGCAGATGATCCATGAATGTGAGGCGGGCAGGCGCCCAGCCCGTGATGATAATTTGCTGGAGCTGATGCGCGGCTAATTTAACGTCGTCAGCAGCCCCGCCATCAGCTTGGCGCGCGGCACCAGGCTATCAATCAGCACGTGTTCTTCAAGCGTATGCGCCATTGCACCCTGCACACCCAAGCCATCCAAGGTGGTGATGCCAAGCGCGCCGGTGAAATTGCCATCAGACCCGCCGCCGCTTGATTGGTGATTGATGTCAAAGCCAATCGCCTGCGCAATCTCTCGCGCATGGCGATAAAGCGCCAGCACCTTCGCATCGGGTTCCCAAACCGGGCGCGTCACGCCGCGTGTCACTTCAAGCTGCACATCATTGGTGGAAGAACGCAGCGCCAGCATTTTCTCGACACCGGCATCAAGGTCTTCCTGGCGCTTGGCCATGGAAAGCGCCTCGGCTTCCGTTGTCGTGGTGACGCAATTCACCCATTGCCCGCCATGCAGAACGCCGACGGAGAAGGTGCAATCCTCGGTCGTCATGTCTTCAATCGCCAGAATCTGACGGCACATTTCCTTGATGGAACTGCGCCCTTCCGCGAGCCTTGCGCCGGCATGGGAAGGCCGGCCTGTGGTCTTCAGGTTGAAGCGCGCAATGGCATAGCGCCCCGTCACCACCCCGCCATCCGCCCGCGCCGGTTCCGGCACCAGCACGAATTTGTGGCGCGCGGCTTCCGCTTCGATCAGGTCGCGCGTGGAAGGGCTGCCGATTTCCTCATCGCTCGTCAGCAGAATCGTGACGGGCAAGGGCGTGGCCAGCTTGGCCGCGATGATCTGGCGCATGGCTTCCACCGCCAGCACCGTGCCGCCCTTCATATCCAGAATGCCCGGGCCATAGCAGCGATTGCCTTCGCGCCGGATCGGCAGTTTTTCCAGCGTGCCGATGGGATGCACCGTATCCAGATGCGCCATCACTAGAATGCCCGGCGCGCCGTCCCCAGCCGGGTGCGGAAAGCGCGCGCGCACGCAATCGCCAAGCCCCATGCGTCCCGGAATGCGATCAATGCGCGCGCCGAGCAGCGCCAGATCGCGCGACGCCAAATCCATCATGCGATTGACCGCCCCCGCATCGAAGGTGGGGCTTTCGCAGGCGGCCCAGCGCATCAGGCGCGAAAGGATCTCATCCGCATCGAAGGGAAGGGCAAGGGCGGCATGGGTCATGGCGTTGGGGCTCCTGCGATCTGACGTTACTGGCCGAAGCCTGCGGCGCGGCGCGGATCAGGGCAAGGGGGTAACTCGGCAGGTTGCCGCCGGCATGGTATCAAACCGGGCAGACAAGGATCACGCCCATGCGCCTTTTGGTCGCCAATGCGAATACCACCGAAGCCATTACCGAAACCTGCGCCGCCGTGGCACGCGCCGCCGCCGCGCCGGGCACGGAAATCATCGGCGCCACGCCGCGCTTCGGCCCGGCGGTGATTGCGACACGGGTTGAAAACGTGATTGCCGGCCATGCGCTTCTGGAAGTGCTGGCTGACCATGCCGGCAAGGTGGATGCGGTATTGCTCGCCGTGAGTTTCGATACCGCGCTTGATGCCGCGCGGCAGATGATGCCCTGCCCGGTGCTGGGCATGACAGAAGCCGCCGCACTCACTGCCTGCATGATGGGCGGGCGTTTCGGCCTGATCACCTTCGGCAATGTGGAACCCTACCGCGAATTGATCACGCGCCATGGCTTGGCCGCACGCCTTGCCGCCCTGGCTGGGCTGGATGCGACCCCGCCCGAGGCACTCGCCAATCCCGAAGGGGTCGCGGAAAAGCTAAGATTGGCCGTTGAGGATTTGGCCGCGCAGGGCGCCGATTCCGTGGTGCTGGCCGGCGCGGCCTTGGCGGGGTTCGACCAGCGCCTGGCGGGGCGGGCAGCGCTACCGCTGTTTGATGGCATTCGCTGCGGGGTGAAGCTGGCGGAAGCGCTGGTGGCGCTTAACCCGCCGAGGGCGCAAAGCGGGTCCTTTGCCCCGCCGCGGGGGCGCCTCACGCACGGGCTTGCCCCCAGCCTATCAGCCCGTTTGCTGGGCGAGCAGTAACATTCCGCTGTTCGGCCTATCGCCGCGAGTGGCGCGACTCATTGGCGATTCATGCGCGCCGGATTGTTCATCCCGCCCGTGGCACCATCGCCAAGGCTGGGCCGACCGATATTGCCGAACAGCGCCTGCATCAGGTTCCGCTCCGTCCCCGGCACGGGGGTTTCGCGGGACACCATGCCGACATCCCGCCCATCCTCGGGCCTCAGCTGACGAATATCCTGAACCACACCGCCGCGGTCGAAGCTGATCGCCACCACCACCCTGTCACGCAATTCCAGATAGCGCCCGGGCATGAGCTGGGTATGGCCGCTGATGTAGAACCAATTCTCCTCGTCAAAGGTGCCGCGCGCCGTGGGCGGGCCCAGAAGCGCCAGCACATCGCTGCGAGTCTGCACCCCCTTGTTGATCTGCGACAGCCTTTCCGAGTCCACCCGATTGCCGCGCGGCACCGGCGGCGGGGCCAGTCTTTCGCAGGCGCCAAGCGCAAGCGCGGCCAACATTACCAGGGCGCTTAAGCGGCGCTTGGCGCGCAATTCTTCAGCCATGTCGCGGTTCCCAGCCCAAGCTGCCTTGTTCAAGATTGACCATTCGCCGCTCCGGACCCATGTCCATGTTCTTCGATAGACAGGCTGAGCCTTCGGGGTCAACCGCTAGCTTCAGGCTTGGAACAGGAACAATGGGTCTGCTGAGCACCTTGCGCCGCCCGCCGCACGAAAGAGCGGGTTTCACCCTTTACGGCGCGGCCGTTGCCGCCGCGCGCACGCCCTATTTCTACACTGATCTTGGCGTGCGCGATTCGGTGGAAGGCCGGCTTGATCTGATCCATCTGCATGCCGCGCTTCTGGTCCGCCGCCTGAGGCGCGATTCGGACAAGCGCGGCCCCGCTTTGGCCCAGGCCGTGTTTGACGCCATGTTTTCCGATATGGATGTCAATCTGCGCGAAATGGGCGTGAGCGATCTGGTGGTGGGCAAGCGCGTGCGTGGGCTGTGGGAGGCGTTTCACGGCCGCGCCACTGCCTATGAAGCCGCGCTTGATAGTGCGGACCAGGCGGCGATGGCGGTAGCGCTCGCGCGCAATGTTTGGCGCACGGAAGAAGCCGGCCCCAACGCTCAGCGCCTGGCACGCATTGCCTTGACCCAGGCGGATTGTCTGCAAACCCAGGATTTTGCCAAGCTTATCAGCGGGCAGGCGCAATTTCTGGCGCCGGAAGCCATTGCCGATGCCGCCTGAATTTTCGCGTCGGCAGCTTCTGACCGATCCGCCTCAGGCAGGGGTGGCGGAAGTGCTGGAAGCCACCCCAGTGGAATGTGCCGCCCTTGCGGATCGCTTCGGCATCGAAGCGCTGCGCCATTTCAGCGCGCGCTTCACCCGCAAACCCTATCCGGGCGGGGGCCTGATGCTGACCGGGCGGATCAAGGCCGAAGCGGTGCAGCTTTGCGTTGTCAGCCTGGACCCGGTGACCGAGCATTTGGACAAGCCCTTCACCCTGGTTGTGCTGCCGCCCGAGGCCGCCCCTTCCGAAGACCCGGATGGGCCCGACGAGATCGAGACCGATGCGACGGGCCATTTCGACCTTGGCGAGGCTTTGGCTGAGGAATTGTCGCTCTCGCTCAACCCCTATCCCCGCGCTGACGGCGCACAAATGCCAGCGGGGCTGGACGAAGTGCCCGAGGAAGCGCCGCGCAATCCCTTTGCCAAGCTGGCCCCGCTGCGTGGCGGCAAAGCTTAGCGCTACCGCTACGATGCTCGCGGCTGATGCGCCTGGCTGGGCGGCTCGGGCGCTGATGGCCTTGGCGGAAGGTGATCGGCTGATCGCGTCAATCCCTGAACATGCCGGGGTGCTGCCGTGGCGCCGACGCGATGGCGGGTTTCCGGGTTTGCTCAGAAGCCTTTGCGGTCAAATGATTTCCAACCAGGCCGCCACCGCCATTTGGGGTCGGCTATCTGCACTGCCCGGCGCAGTTTCGCCCGAGGGGCTTTTGGCGCTGGATGATGACACCCTGCGCCAGGCCGGGCTGTCCCGCCCCAAGCTGCGCCACGCGCGCGCCTTGGCGGAAGCCTTCGCAGAGGGTCGGCTTTCCGCGCCCATGTTGGCTGGCCTGCCGGATCAGGCGGCGGTGGCGGCCATTGCCGCCATTCCGGGCTTCGGCCCCTGGACGGCCGAGGTGCATATGCTGTTCGGCCATGATCGGCCTGATATTTTTCCGGCGGGGGATTTGGCGCTGGCGGCATCGCTCGCGGCACTGCGGGGGCTGCCGGGGCGGCCTTCGCCAAAGGAACTCGCGGTTCTGGCGGAGGCTTGGCGCCCCTGGCGGTCCATGGCAGCGCGGCTGTTATGGCACCATTGGCGCCATGTGACGGGCCGCCCGACGGGCGAGGGATAGCGCCGCGCGGGTCAATCCGCCGTGGCGCCGGCATCCTTCACGATTTGCGCCCAAACCGGGATTTCCGCCTGCACGAAACGGCCAAATTCTTCTGGGCTTTCGCTCGGCAGCGCCTGCAGCCCTTCCTGCGCCATGCGCGTCTGCACAGCCTGTTGCGCCAGCACGGCGCGGAAGGCGGCGAATAGCCTGTCGCGGATGGGGGTTGGCAGGCGCGCCGCCGTCCAAATGCCCCACCAGCCGGTGATATCCAGGGCGGGCAGGCCCGCAGCCTCACTGCCCAGCACATCGGGAATGGCGGGGGAGGGGAGGCGCGTGCTGAGCGACAGCGCCTTCAGCGTGCCGGCGCGGATTTGCGGCAAGGCGACGGGCGGTGTGCCGACCAGGATTTGCACATCGCCGGCCAGCACCGCTTGCAGCGAAGGCGCGCCGCCGCGGAAGGGGACATGGGTGATATCCTCATTCGTTACCTTGGCGAGTTTGGCGCCAACCAGATGGCTTGGCGTGCCAATGCCGGGCGTGGCGTAATTCCAGCGCCCCGGCTGCGCGCGCATCCGTGCGGCCAGTTCCGCGAGGTTATTGATGCCGGCATCGGCGCGCACGGCGATAATCAGCGGCAAATCGCTGATGCGCGTGATGGGCGTGAAATCATTGATCGGGTCAAAGGGCAGGCGGCGATACATGGCGGGGTTCACCGCATGGGTGAAATTGCCGCCGAGCAGGATAGTGTAGCCATCCGCATCGCTGCGCGCGACATGTTCAGCCGCGATATTGGAACCGGCGCCGGGGCGGTTATCCATGATGATGGTCGCACCACCCAATTCGCGGGCGAGCGGTTCGCTGAGGGTGCGCGCGAGGAAATCACCGGAACCGCCGGGCGGGAAGCCGACCACGATGCGAATGGGGCGCCCGCCGGGCCAGGCGGCGCCGGATTGGGCTATGGCATGCCGGGACGTGGCTAACGCCAGTGGCGCGGCAAGGAGGGTTCTGCGGCGGATCATGGTTTTCTTCCAGAGTTATCTGTTGGCGGTTCTGGGGACCTGTGGCGGGAAGACTGGCAGGGCAGGGCGGAGGGATCAATCGGCAAGGGGAATATTGCCTGGGGCGCTGTTTGAATGTGCGCCAATTGCGATCGGAACCGTGTAAAACTTAGTAACAAAGCTGTAGAAATTGTTTTTTGAACTAGTATTGTTTTCCGGCTAATAAAGGTTGCAATAATTCCCCAAGGGGGCAGGGATGGAAAGCATGATCGAGGAAATTAAAGCTGCCCTTCCTGACGAGGAGGTTTTGCTGTCGCTGGCGCCTCAGGAATTAGCGCGTGTACTTTTTCCAATCTTCAAAAGGAATCGTGAAGAGATTCATCTCTATAATCTTGTTAATAAAATCCACCAAATGCACGAGGTTTATCCGCGCTCAAGATGTGAGGCTATTGGCCTGGCATTTTCTGAGGCATGGTCATGGCTCGTGACGCAGGGGCTCATTGTGCCGAAGCCTCGGGATATGGGGGATTGGTTTAGTATTTCGCGCGCTGGAGAGAAGATAACGACAGATAGCGAATTTGCCGACTATGCCAAGGCCTCGCTACTCCCACGAAACCTCCTACATCCTAAAATCGCTGAGAACGCATGGGCAAATTTTTTGCGTGGCGCCTATGATCTTGCTGTATTTACGGCGTTCCGTGACGTTGAAGAAGCGGTTCGTGAGGCTGCCGAGTACGATGCGCGTGCTATCGGTGTAGACATGATGCGGCGTGCTTTTAACTCAAAGGAGGGGCCGCTATCGGATCGAACCCTTCCCGAGGCTGAGCGCGAAGCGCTTGCACATCTCTTTGCTGGGGCTATCGGGTCCTATAAGAACCCGAGCAGCCATCGGACAGTCACCATTGCGGATACGCGAGAAGCTGGAGAGATGCTTATATTAGCCAGCCATCTTCTGCGAATTGTGGAGGATCGCGCTCGGCGGCGTACAGGTGATGGGCCACCACTGTGCAACGGATAGGTCAGTTAATGTCTTCTCGTGCGGGCGAACCAATTTCTCCCATTTGACAAAATCTTTTTGGGAATCAAACCGACCGTACCTTGGGCTAAAAATTTGAAAATTTATCGAAAACTCTGACACAGCATAAGCCAAGGAACGAACAATCGAAACTCCAGTTGGTAGATATTTGTAACTTCTAATTACACTGCGTAATGCGCGCGAACTGATAACATGTAATCGGCGCAGGCCTACTCGCAGCCCGCCCATGGGCCGCAGACATTCCGTCAAGACCATCTGCAAAACCTGCCCCAAACGCCTGCCAAGCCGCGGCGTTACGAGCTCTGGCAGACTGTATCTCTTTAACTTGGTTGGTCTGACAATCGTTATATCCAGGACTACGATATTCCCAGCCAGCAGTACGACATGCGCGAGCGGCTCTCACCCAATCTTCTACAAAATGAGGGGATATAGGTTTTGCAGGCTGGAATTGCGTGAAGATTTTGGAGGTTTCATCTATGCATTTATCTACGTCGGGAATGTCGTACGCAGCACAGATAACTCTTGCATCGGCAATATGCCGCTGCTGAACCTCGCTGGGCGAAAGCGGGCGTGACGCGCTTGCGCAGGCCGAAAGCGCAAACGAGCAAAGAAGCATGAAAACACGCATGACATTATGGTAACAAGTTTAGTTATTTTTTGTCAACGCGAAAGATAATTTTGCGGCCTCGTCACTAAACTCGACGGATGGTCAGCGTGGGACTGGGCTACGCTTTAACCAAAGGCAAAGGGGATGAGGCCACCATGGGCGGCCTCTGGCACAACCTGCGCCTAAGCCGCCCCCAACTGCTTCCAAGCCCCATCCGCATGGGCAATCAGCTTATCGCCCGCTGTCAGCCGCCCGCGCACAAAGACTTTGGGGCACATCACGGACCCTTGCAGCTTATGTCCACGATGATGGTCGCCCCACCCAATTAGCGGGCGAGCGGTTCGCTGAGGGTGCGCGCGAGGAAATCACCGGAACCACCCGGCGGGAAGCCGACCACGATGCGAATGGGGCGCCCGCCGGGCCAGGCGGCGCCAGATTGCGCGCGGACTTGGTGGGATGCGGTGAGCGCGATGGGGGCGGCGAGGAGGCTGCGGCGGCGGATCATGGTTTTCTTCCCGAGTTATCTGTTGGCGGTTTTGGGGCCTTGTGGCGGGAAGACTGGCAGGGCAGGGCGGAGGGATCAATCGGCAAGAAGGGCATTGCCTGGGGCACCGTTCCATAGAACAATCCGCTAAATATCCTGGAGAAAACCAACCATGCGTCTTTTATATCGGCTGCCCATCATCTTTTGTGCGATGGCGATGCTTTCGGCCTGCGCCACCGTTACCAGCGGCACCAATCACACCTTGCTGGTGGAATCCGATCCTTCTGGCGCGACCTGTGTCTTGCAGCGCGATGGCAACAATATCGCGGCGGTGAACCCAACGCCGGGTTCGGTACGCATCAGCAAATCGCGCCACGACATCAGGGTGAACTGCGAGAAGGCTGATCATGAGGCGACCAGCAGCACGGTGACCGCCGGCTTCCAGGGCATGACGCTTGGCAATGTGCTGATCGGTGGCGTGATCGGGCTAGCGGCTGACCTTGCCTCGGGCGCGGCCGTTACCTATCCGGAATCGGTCAAGGTTGTGCTCTGGCCGTGCAGCTTCCCCAGCGCCGCTGCGCGCGATGCGTTTTTTGAAGCGCGGCAGGCCGATACGCGGGCCGATTTCGATCGGCGGATTGAAAGTGCTCAGGGTGCCTGCGGCGGTTCCACCGATCAGGCGTGCCTTCAGCGGGTACGTGAATTGAACATGCAGAAGGAACAGGAATTGCGCCGCATTGAGGAACGGCGGGCGATCATCCCTGTTGGAACCTGAAACGATCCGGGGGCGCCTGAGGCGCCCCCAACTGCTTCCAAGCCCCATCCGCATGGGCGATCAGCTCTGCCTGCGAGGGTCTGGCCATTTCATGGAGAAAAGAGGTCCTTGATGCGTGCTCGAGTCTTTCAACTGGCGATTCTAGGCCCTCTGGCCTTTCTCTCTGCCTGCGCGACAGTGACAACAGGCACGGATCATGCAATCCTTGTTGAAAGCGAACCCGCTGGTGCGACCTGCACTTTGCGTCGAAACGATGTCGTGATCGGCACCGTTAACGCTACCCCAGGCTCAATTCTTATCAGCAAGTCCCGTCATGATATCCTGGTGACCTGTGAGAAGCTTGGGCATCAGCCGACCAGTAGGGCGGTCATTGCCGGCTTCCAGGCCATGACCATGGGCAATCTTGTGCTGGGCGGCGTGGTCGGTCTTGCGACTGACCTCGCCTCTGGCGCTGCTGTCACCTATCCGGAAAATGTGAGGGTTGCGCTTTGGCCACAGAGTTTCCGAAGCGCCGCAGAGCGCTCCGCTTTTTATGCAGGGCAGCGCGCTGAAACACGGGCGGATTTCGCAAAACGCATCGAAAATGCGCGGGGCGCTTGTGGTGGGCGTTTGGACCAAAACTGCTTGCAGCGCATGCGTGAATTGCGCGAAGAGCAAAGTGAATCACTGCGTCTTTTGGCGGAACGGAGTCGCAATACGCCTATCAACCCTTAGCGAGCCTTATCGCGGAGATCGCAATTCTTTTGGCGATTTGCCCAAGGCGTTCTCAACCGCTTCCAAACCCCATCCGCATGGGCAATCAGCTTATCGCCCGCTGTCAGCCGCCCGCGCACAAAGACTTTGGGGCACATCACGGACCCTTGCAGCTTACCAAGGGCGCAATGGGTATCCAGCTAAAGACTCAATCCACCCGGATATTCCCATCGCGGATCACGCGCGCCCATCTTTCGCGATCAGTTGCGATGAAAGCGCGAAAGGCTTCCTGCGTCATAGGGCCGGGTTCAGTGCCCTGCGCCACCAGCCGCGCGCGGAAGGCTTCGCGGGCGAGCGCGGCATTCACTTCCCGATGCAGCCGATCAACAATGGCCGCAGGCGTTCCAGCAGCCGCCATCAGCCCGTAAAAACCAATGCCTTCATAGCCAGCAACGCCGGATTCGGCGATGGTCGGCACATCAGGCAAGGCGGGGTCTCGGCGTGCGGTGGTGACCGCAATAGCGCGCACACGGCCGCCCTGGATATGCGGCAACGCGGTTGGCATGGTGTCGAACATCATGGCAAGTCGCCCACCGATCGTATCCACCATGGCGGGGCCAGTGCCGCGATAGGGCACATGGGTGATGTCCACCCCGGTCATTTGCTTGAGCAATTCCATGAACAAATGCTGCGCGCTGCCCGTGCCGCTGGAACCGTAATTCAACTCACCGGGCTTGGCGCGTGCCATGGCCAGCAATTCGCCCAAATTGCGCGCTGTCACGGAAGGATGCACCACCAGAACGGAAGCCACCGTTGAGATCATGCCAATCGGCACCAGATCACGCGCTGGATCATAGGCAAGGCGCAGTAGCGCAGGATTGATCGCAAGCGGCCCGGTAGAGCCCATCAGCAACGTATAGCCATCAGCCGCGCTGCGCACCACCGCTTCAGTACCAACGGAACCACCCGCGCCGGTGCGGTTTTCCACCACCACGGATTGCCTGAGTGCAGGTGTCAATTCTTCGGCCATGTTGCGCGCCAGCACATCCGCCGCGCCGCCCGGCGGGAAGGGGGAAATCAGCCGGATGCTGCGTGCGGGCCAGGCTTCCTGCGCGGAAGCCAGGGCGGGAAAGGCAAGAAGCCCGGCAAGGGCTGCGCGTCTTGTTGTCATGGAAGGATCCTTCTTTGGGCAAGCAGCCATGGCGCGGGCAAACCTACAAGGCTTGACGACCGGCCTTGAGGGTCCAGACTAGCTTTGAAGTTCTTCTCAAGGAAGTCCAGCATGTCCATGCCTCTGCTCTTCACCCCCATCACCTTGCGTTCCGTGACGCTGCCCAATCGCGTGGCGCTTTCGCCGCTGTGCATGTATTCGGCCAAGGATGGTTTGGCGAATGGCTTTCATTTTTCGCACCTGACTGCGGTGGCGCGTGGCCGCGCGGGCTTGGTTTTCACCGAAGCCACCGCCGTGGTGCCGGAAGGGCGCATCACCCATGGCTGCTGCGGGCTTTGGAATGATGCGCAGATTGAAGCCTATCGCCCGATTGTAGATGCCATCATTGGCTTTGGGTCGGTGCCGGCCATTCAAATTGCCCATGCCGGGCGCAAGGCTTCCGTCCAGCCGCCCTGGAAGGGCAGCACGCCGCTCCGCCCGGAAGATGCCGCTGAGGGTTCGCCGCCTTGGGAATGTTTTGGACCGACCGCTGAACCTGTTGGCCCCGGCTGGCATGCACCCACCGCCATGACGGAAGCGAAAATCCAGGAAACCGTACAAGCCTTCGCCGCCGCCGCCGCGCGCGCCGCCAAGGCAGGGTTTCGTGTGCTCGAAATCCACGGCGCGCATGGCTATCTGATCCAAGCTTTCCTTTCGCCCATCGCCAATAAGCGCAATGATCGCTACGGCGGCGATGTTGCCGGGCGCATGCGCTTTGCCCTGGAAGTGACTGAAGCGGTGCGCGCCGCCTGGCCCGCGGATTTGCCGCTGTTCTTCCGCATCTCCGCTGTGGATGGCCCGGCCGAGGGCTGGGGCCTGGATGATTCCGTTGTGCTGGCCAAGGAATTGAAGGCGCGCGGCGTGGATGTGGTGGATTGCTCGGCGGGCGGGATTTCTGGCGGGCCGGCCTTCCGCGCCAATGATTCGGGCCAGCCGCTGCGCAGCCGCGCCGAACGCCCGCCCGGCTTCCAGGTACCCTATGCGGAACGCGTGCGCCGCGATGCTGATGTGAAAACCATGGCAGTCGGTGTGATCATCGCCGGTGATCAGGCGGAAGCCATTTTGCAGGAAGGCCGCGCTGATCTGATCGCTGTCGGGCGCGAATTGATGTATGATCCCTATTGGACGTTGAAAGCCGCCGAAAGTCTGGGTTGTGATCCAGGTGCGAAGATGTGGCCCGATAATTATGGCTGGGCCATTCAGCGCCGCGCGGAAATCATGGCAGCGGCGGGGCGGCGATAATCTGTTTTTAGTGACTTGGCGCAAGACTTGCGTAACAATCATTCCATGAACAGACGCACCCTTCTTGTCGGCCTGGGCGCCGGCATCCTCGCCCGCCCCGGCGCCGCTTCGGCCCAGGCCTGGGCGCCTACCCGGCCCGTGACCATCATTCTGGGCTTTCCGCCTGGCGGTGCTTCGGATGCCGCCATGCGCATCATGCAGCCTGTTTTGCAGGCAGCCTTGGGCCAGCCGGTGGTGATAGATAATCGCGCGGGTGCGGGCGGTAATATCGGCGCTCAGGCCGTGGCGCGGGCGGCGCCAGATGGGCATACCATCGGTTCCGCGAATATCGGCACGCTCGCGGTGAACCCGGCTTTGGTGCGCAATATGGGCTTTGATCCCATGGCGGATCTGGCGCCGATTTCCACCATCTTCAACGCGGTGAATGTGCTGGTCTGCCCGGCCAATCGGCCCTTCACTTCGGTGGCCGATATCATCGCCGCCGCCAAGGCGCGGCCCGAGACGATAAGCTATGGCACGGGCGGCGTGGGTTCGCCCGGGCACCTTTGCGGCATTCTGTTCGACCATATTGCGGGCACGCGCACCGTGCCGGTGCCGTATCGCGGTGGCGGGCCGCAAATGCTGGCGCTTGTGGCGGGCGAACATGATTTCGGCTTTTCGCCCATGGGAACGGTGTTGACCCATATCCAGGCGGGCACCATTCGCGCCTTGGGTGTTGCCACCAAAACCCGCGCGCGCGAATTGCCGGATGTGCCGAGCATAATCGAGGCCGGGCTGCCGGATTTTGAGGTGCTGAATTGGGATGGCTTTGTGGTACCCGCCGGCACGTCCGCGCCGATTCGCGCGCGGCTGGGTGAGGTGATCCGCGCGGCTTTGACTGATCCCGGCTTGATTGCGGATTTTCGGCGTCGTGGGCTGGAAGCCTGGCCGAGTACGGAAGCCGCCTTCGCCGCGCAATTGGC
>JADCGG010000260.1 GCA_020249125.1 Roseomonas sp.
CCCGCGCATGGCGGGGGCGACGGCGCCGACCTGGCTTGAGATCAGGCGCAGGCGCCGGGAATGGAAGGCCTCGCCCAGCGGCAGGGCCACTTCCTGCGCGCCGAACCATGACGCTTCGATGATGCGCGCTTCAAACGCCGCGCATTGCAAAGCCTGACGCAGCCCCGCCGGATTGGCGCTGGCGTGGATGATCACTTCCTGATCAGAAGGTGCGGCTTCCGGTGCGGCGAAGGTGATGCCAAGCGCCTCTGCAATGGCGCGGCGGGATGCGTCGGGGTCTATGATCGTCACCGCCATGGCCGGAATGCGCGCGAGCAAATAGGCGACCAGCAGCCCGACCACGCCGGCGCCGATCACCAGCGCGCGTTCGCCGGGCAAAGGCTGCGAGTCCCACAAAATATTCAGCGCGGTTTCCATATTGGCGCCGAGCACGGCGCGGTTATCCGGCACCACATCCGGGATGGTGATGCACATCGCAGAGGGGGCGAGGAAAACATCCTGATGCGGGTGGAGGCAAAACACGCGCTTTCCAAGCAACGCCGCCGGGCCTTCGATCACGCGCGCCACGGCGCTGTAGCCATATTTGACCGGGAAGGGGAAATCGCCCGCCTGCAAGGGGCAGCGCATCACGCCCCATTGGTTTTCCGGCACCTTGCCCGCCAGCACCAGCCGTTCCGTCCCGCGCGAAATGCCGGATGCCAGCATATGCAGCAGCGCCTGATCCGCGCCGCGTTCGGGCAGGGTTTCAGGGCGGAGTTCCGCATGACCGGGGGCGATGGTCCAAAGCGCGCGCGCGATTGTCATGCCTAGCCTCCGGGCTTCGCGCGATCCAGCGCCGCGTCAATCAATATGTCCGGCGCAATATCATGCACGCGCCAGGAAAAGCGCAGCCCATCGGCGATGCGCGCCACCTCCGGCAGGGTGAAGGCGGGAATGCCGGAACCAAGCAGCACCGGGGCCACGGTGACATGCAGCCGATCAAGACAGCCGGCGGCCAGAAAGCGCGAAACCGTAAGCCCGCCGCCTTCGACAAAAATGCGCGATGCGCCGCGCGCCTTCAGCGCGGCAAGCAGGACTGGAAGGACCAACCCGCCGCCGGGGGCGCGCGGCAGGCGCAGCACTTCGGCCTGGCCGTGATGGTCATCGCCCCCCGCATCTGTGGCGCACACCAGCAGTGTCGGCGGCCCACCCTGGAAAATGCCGTAATCAGCCGAAAGCTTGCGATCCGTATCCAGCACCACCCGCAGCGGGTCAGGCCCCGGTGCTTCGCGGGTGGTGAGCCGCGGATTGTCATGGCGCACCGTGCCGGCCCCCACCACCACGGCATGACACAAGGCGCGCAGCCGATGCGTGTGGAGAATATCGCCGGGCCCGCCGATCCATTGGCTGGAACCGGCGGCAGTGGCGATGCGCCCATCCAGCGTTTGCGCGAGCCGCCCAATCACGCGGCAGCCATCGGGTGCGGCTGGCGGCGCCAGCACCGGGCCAAACAGCGCGGCAAGCGGGCCATCGGGCATGGCGCCAGCGCCATCGCGCAAGGCGAGTAGGGCTGACCAATCGGCGGCAGGCGTGGCGGGTTCCATCGGCGCCTAAATGCCTGAGAGCGGCGCGGCGCGCCAGGGTAATTGCGGCGGGCCTTGATGTGACCGCTTGGTAGAGTTTCGCCGCATCCCAGCGGAAAGGCCAAGCGCTGCCCGTCGACTGCAAGAGGGATAGGCTGTCCGTCAAGGGTGTGACTGCTTGTTTCGTCAAGGTAAACTTTCTTGGTCTATCCTGTAGGGCCTGTTATTGAGGCGCAGATCACGGTTTCCCACTGAAGCGCGAGCACCCTTTTCATGCGTAACTGGATTACGGACAAAAATAAATGGAAGGGCTTTTTGACTGGTCTTGCAACAGGCGGGTCAGTTGGCTTCTCACTGGTTTTTTTTTAAGAGCGAACATCTTTTGATACGGGCGCTTCTAGCAGGATATTTTTCATTCGTAATTGCGAGTTTCATTCAATACTTCATGAAAGATCCAAGAATTTCGGAATAGCTTCTTTCAACGCAGGCTGCTGACCACAAGTGTAACGCCTGAAATGCACAGCAGCACCAGGATGAATTCGCGGAAGCGCCGGTCGCTCAGCCTCTCATAGGCTTTCGCCCCAAGCTGTGCGCCCAGCAGTGTGCCAGGTAAGGCCGCAAGCGTTGCCACCACGACATGCATGGTGAAAAAGCCATTGATGATGTGCAGGATGAAAGCGGCGCACAGGATTGAAAGGTTGAAGGCCTGAAAGACGCTGCGGCTTTCGGCCTTTGCCCAGCCGCGCAGCGTCACCCACATGGTCGGTATCGGGCCCGACATGCCAGCAAAACCGCCAAGCACGCCGCCCGCAAAGCCAATGACGCCATCCGCGGTCCTGCCGCCCCAGGATATCGGGCGCGGCTGACGGACCAGCAGTATGAAAACCGCAAAGAAAAGCAGAAACACACCAACCGCGATTTTGAGGCCCCGCGCATCCATCTGGGACAGCAACAAAACGCCGAAAGGCACCCCGATCAAGCCCGGCAGGATGAAGGGAAAAACACGCCGGGGTTCAATCTGCGGCAGAATCTTGGGCAGTGTCAGCGCCTGAGAGATGACAGAGCAAACAACAACCAAGGTCGCCGCAGTTTTCGGTTCCAGCACATAAAGCCAAATGCCAAGCGCGGTGATGCCCGTCCCGAAGCCCGCCAGGCCGGAAACGAAACCGCCCGCCAGCGCCCCGATCAGAACAACGCCGATGTGAACCCATTCTATCGCAACCATTCCCAAGCGGCGCAGCGGCTAAACTGCTTCACGCGCCGTAATAGGCGCTCCAGTGCCGCCGCAGCGCGTCTTCCGTCGCACCTGTATCATAGGCGGGGCTCAAAATAAGCCGTGCCGCATCGACATCAACAATGACAACGCCGCGAAGCCTGGGGGCCAAGCTATCCCAGGCCTGGAAACGCGGCAGAAGTTCATCGAAAGCGTCCGTGTCGCGGCTGACATGGCGGGCCGTGCCGGAAAGCCGGACCGCCTTGCGCGACAAGACATCAAGGTAATTGATCTCAACCGCCGGATTAAGCGCGATGTTCCGCAAGGTCCCCGGCGAGCGCAAATCACCGAAAGCGACCGTTTTCTCATCCAGCACGATCGAAGTGCCCTTGGGGGAAACGGCGGGCTTGCCGTCTGGCGTCACGGTCGCGACGAAGCCGACCGTATTGCGTTCAATCAGCCGCCGCATCTCTGGCGTGATCATGGTGCTCAACCGTTTTTATCATGCGGGTCGGCATAGGTCGCCTGATGGGCCTCGGTCAGGGCATCATAAAGCAGGCGGCCTGCGCGATAGGGCGCAAGCGTTTCGGGCCGCGTCACGCCGGGCAAAAGCCGAGGGCAGGGTTCTGGCGCACCCAGCACCATGCGGACCGGAATGCGCTCCGCATAGATGGGCAGCGCGTAATCCTCCTCATCATCCACAACGCCGCGGGCGCGGATTTTCGCCGATGCCTTTTCGATATCCATGTAAACCACGGCTGTGGCCTTGATTTCCTTCTTGGTGCTGGGGCGCAATTGGGATGTCCGCTGCGGGAAAAAGCGATCCACCATCATGACAAGCGCGTGTTCCTTTTCGGCCTGGTTATCCAGCAGCCGCGCATGGCCGAAGGCCATGACGGCGCGGTAATCCGCCGAGTGGTTGAAGGCGCAGCGCGCAAGAACAAGACTATCCAGATGCGTGGCGGTCAGGCAGGCCGGTTCGCCCTTGGACAGGTTCTTGAGCATCCGCGATGCGCTGCTGCCATGCCAGTAAAGCCGCGAACCCTCACGCCAGAACAGCGTTGGCGTGCAATAGGGCTGGCCATCAATGACGTAGGAGACATGGCAAAGCGCGGCCGCATCCAGCAGGGCATGCACCGTCTCGTGGTCATAGAAGCCGCGATCATGGCGCCGCTTCACGCGATTGGTCTTGTCAACCGGGTATTGTTCCGGAGTCTTGGTCATGGCGGGTCTCCTTCTCGGGCGTGTTTGACAGGGGAACTTGACCGCACCAAATTGGTTGGCACGAGGTCCAGTTTGTCCCAAAAGAAACCAACCACTTCGCCGGCACGCATGGTTGGCGATCTTCCCATCCGCCTTGATCCGGGCATCCGGAACCTTACCACCCGTGTGCATGCGGCGCTGCGGGCCGCGATTATTGATGGATTGCTGGCCGCCAATCAGGCTTTGCCGTCCAGCCGGGCGCTTGCCGAGCAGATCGGCATCAACCGCAATGCTGTCGTCGCCGCCTATGAACAGCTTCAGGGCGATGGCTTGATCGTGGCGCGGCAGGGGGCGGGCACCTTTGTTGCGGCCCCACTGCCTGTCTCGCCCTCGCAGAATGCTGCCTCTGCCGGGCGTGACCATGCGGCGGCGCCGCGGCGGGCCTTTGCGCTTGGTCATACGGAAACCGATCCGGGCTTGCTGCGCGATCTGTCACGCGCGACCAGCCGGGCGATCATCACGGCGACGCCCGAAAAACTCGCCTATGGGGATCCGCGCGGCAGCGCTGCCTTGCGGCGCGAAGTCGCGGCGTTTCTTGCCGCCAGCCGCGGGATTCGTTGCGATCCGGCATGTGTGATGATTGTCGCCGGGACGCAAAGCGGGCTGCGCCTTTGCATGGAAACGCTTTTGGCGCCGGGCGATAGGGTTTGGATTGAAGACCCCGGCTATTACGCCGCAAGGGCAACGCTGGAAGCGATTGGGCTACAGGTTGAACCCGTGGGCGTTGATCAGGAAGGCCTGATCATCCCCGACCATGGCGACGGCGCGCCCGCAAAGGCGGTTTACGTGACGCCTTCCCATCAATTCCCGACGGGTGTGACGATGAGCATGCGCCGGCGCGTGGCCCTTCTGGATTGGGCGCGCAAGGCGAATGCCTGGATCTTTGAGGATGATTACGACAGCGAATTCCGTTACGCGGGACCGCCCCTGACAGCGCTTGCCGGCCTTGGCAGTGAAAGGGTGATCTATAGCGGCACTTTCACCAAGACCCTCTTTCCCAGCCTACGTCTGGCGTATCTTGTTCTGCCGGCGGCGATCATGGACCGTGTGATTGCCGCGCGTGCGAGCCATGACCGGTTTCCCCCGCGTTTCATGCAGGATGCCGTGGCCGAATTGATGGCGAAGGGGCTGCTGGCGCGGCATATCAGGCGGACCAAGGCGCAATACCGCAAGGCGCGCGACACGGTGGCCCAGGCGCTTGGCGCGGCGGCGGGCGCGGCGCTTGATATTATTGTGCCCACGCAAGGTTTGCACATGCTGGCCTATCTGCCCGAGGGCAGTGACCCAAGGATGGCGGCGGCCATCCGGCATGACGCGGCTGTCGAGACGCGGCTGGTATCCGAAACCAGCATGAAGGCGCAGGGGCGCGAGGGGTTCATCCTTGGCATTTCCGGCCATCCACTCGATGAATTGCGCGACGCGGCGACACGGCTTGGCCGGACCGCCGCCAGGCATGGCGCGGGCGAGCGATGATTGATCGCCGTTGAATGGTCTTGCGATCTCGGGTCCGAGATTCGTGCCCAGGCGCCCTTCAAGGCGCCGCGAGATTGATCGCAAAAAACGGCAATAGCGCCTGCATGATCAGCCCCGCCGTAACCGGCAGGAAGAAGGAAGACGCCAAGCGCAGCGCCACAAAGCGCCAACCCAGCACCGGATATTCCCAGGTCAGGATGCGGTGCAGCGCATAGACGGACCAGGCGGTGAGCAGCGCGGTCATTTGCGCCACACCTGCACCTGCCTTGCTGAAGGTGATCACCAGCGGAAAGGTCACGAAAGGCCCGCCCGGCATGACCCCGCCGGCCAGCGAGGCAATCATGATGCCCGAAAGCCCCGAATCATCGCCAAGCCATTCGGTCGCGATATCCGCCGGCACCAGTTCCGACAAAAACGCCGCCATGGGCAGCGCCACGCAAAACATCGGCAGGATGCGCCAAAAGCCGCGATTGGTTTCCACCACCGCGCGCTTGGCCTGGGGGATGCCTCGGCGCAGGCATAGCGCCATCACGGCCAGGGCGATGACCCAAAGAATGATCTGCGGCGCGGTCATTTCGGCGGTTCCCAGGTGATCGGCACGCGCCGCGCCAGCCACCCCGCGATGATCGGCATGGGAAAGGTGATCAGCGTGCGCAGGAGCGCGAAATCGAGGCCGAGTAGCGGCGCCTCATAGACCAGCAGCTTTTGAAAGCCATTCAGCGACCAGGCCAGGATGAAGGCGACCAGCGCCCCCTTATCCGCCCCGGCGCCTGCCAGCACCAGCACCAGGGGAAAGGCCGCCATGGGGCCGCCAGGTGAAAGCGTGCCGACCAGCGTTGCGATGAACAGCCCGAACAGCCCGCTTTCCGCCCCCATCCAGCGCGCCAGCGCATCCGGGGACAGCAATTGCCGCAGCGCCGAGGCCAAAAGCAGCCCCGCCACCAGCGATGGCACAATGAACAGGAACAATTCCCAGGCATGCCAAAGCGCCGCCATGAAGGCCTCGGCACCGCGGAGGTACAGCGTGGCGATCCCAGCGGTGACGGCAATCAGGGAAATGACCACGAGGGAGGCGTGGCGGCGGAGGGCATGCAACACGAAGCCAAACTGCAAGAGAGGGGCGCCCCGCGCAAGAGAGGGCGGGGGAAGGGCAGCCCTTCCCCCGAACTCACCGGGTTGGCGCGGTAAAATGGGGATCCGACCGCGCCCAACAGGAACAAAATAAGAACTAACATCCCTTAAACGCCTTGGCAAGCCCCCTTATGGCAAGCCGCCCCGCCGGGGCTATAAGCGCGCATCATGACCGATATCTCCACCCGCGCGCTGACGCTTCGGCTTTGGCATTCCTATGTCCGTCAGCATGGCAGGGGCATCCTGCTCGCGCTGGTCTGCACGCTTGGCGTTGCCGGCGCCACCGCGCTTTATCCTGTCGTTATTCAGCAGGCCTTTGACCTGTTCACGGCGGGCGATCAGCGCGTGCTCTGGCTGATCCCTGGCGTCATCATTCTGGTGACCTCGTTGAAGGCGCTCGCGCAATACGGCCAGGCGGTGGCCATTCAATCCGTGGTGCTGCGTGTAGTGGAAAACCTGCAGCGTGATTTGTTCAAGGCGCTCACCAGGGCGGACCTTGCCGATGTGGCGCGCGATGCGCCGGCGCGCCATGCCGCGCGCTTCACCACGGATGCCGGGCTGATCCGCGAAGCGCTGCAAAGATCCATCAATGCCATCGCCGATGTCCTGACGCTGATCGGCCTGGTGGGTTCCATGCTCTGGCTTGATTGGCAAATGTCTTTGGTCGCAGCCTTGCTTTATCCCATCGCGATTGTGCCCATCCTGAAGCTTGGCAAGCGCATCCGCCGCGCATCCGGCGGCATGCAGGATCGTGTGGGGGATGCGGCAACCAGGCTCACGGAAAGCTTTGGTGCGGCCCGGGTGGTGCGGAGCTATCGGCTGGAAGCCGCCGAGGAAGCGCGCGCCAATGCGTTATTCACGCGGCTGCGAGAGGCGATTTTCGGCATCCAACGGACCCGCGCATCGCTTGATCCCATGCTGGAAGTGCTGGGCGGCTTGGCGGTGGCGGCGGTCCTTTTCGCGGTTGGTTATCGTGTGGCGAGCGGCCAGGGCACCATCGGCGAATTCACCGGCTTTGTCGCTGCCGTGCTGATCGCCGCGCGCCCGGTGCGCGCGCTTGGTTCCTTGAACGCGGCCTTGCAGGAAGGGCTTGCCGGCTTGGCGCGCGTCTTTGGCGTGATTGACACGCCGCGCCAGATCACCAGCCCCGCCCCCCCCGCGGCGCTGCCGGCGGGCGGCGGGCGCATCGCTTTTGATGCCGTTGGCTTTCGCTATGAGGGCGTGCCGGATGCCGCGCTTTCGGGCTTAAGTTTTGCGGCTGAACCAGGCCAGACGGTGGCCTTGGTTGGCCCTTCCGGTGCGGGGAAATCCACAGCACTTGCCCTGGTGCCGCGGCTTTATGATGTGACCGAAGGGCGCGTCGTGCTGGATGGCGTGGATATCCGCGCCATCAGCCTTGAAAGCCTCCGCGATTCGCTCGCCTATGTCGGGCAGGATGCGGTGATTTTTGAAGACACGGCTTTCGCCAATATCGCCTGCGGGCGGCCGGGAGCGACCATGGAACAGGTGGAGGCAGCGGCCCGCGCGGCGGCGGCGCATGATTTCATCAGCGCCTTGCCTGCCGGGTATCAAACGGAACTCGGCCCTGGCGGCAATCGGCTGTCAGGTGGCCAGCGCCAGCGCTTGGCCTTGGCGCGCGCGCTGCTGCGAGACCCGCGCGTATTGTTGCTGGATGAAGCAACCAGTGCCTTGGATGCGGAAAACGAAGCCCTGGTGCAGGAAGCCCTCGCACGGTTGCGCCAGGGCCGCACCACGCTGGTGATTGCGCATCGCCTGGCGACCGTGCGCGATGCGGATCGGATTGTCGTGATGGATGGCGGGCGCGCCGTGGAACAGGGCAATCATCAGGAATTGATGGCTGCCGATGGTCTTTACGCGCGGCTGGTGCGCACCCAGGCTTTCGCCGGATAAATCCTTTCAGGCATCCAGCGCTTCGGCGGCGATGCGCCCGGCATTTTCCTGAATGAAACGGAAGCGCAATTCCGGCCGGCGGCCCATCAATTCTTCCACCCTTTCACTGGTAAAGGACCGATCCTCCGGCGCCAGCATCACGCGAAGTAATGTCCGTTTTTTCGGGTCCATGGTGGTTTCCTTGAGCGCCGCCGGCGGCATTTCGCCAAGGCCTTTGAAGCGGCTGACCTCCACTTTTTGGTTGGATTTGAACCGCGCCTTCAGGACGCGTTCGCGATCCGCATCATCCATCGCATAAACCGAAACGCCGCTGGCTTGCAGGCGGTACAGAGGTGGCTGGGCCAGAAACACGCGCCCTTCACGCACCAATTCGGGCAATTCGCGATAGAAGAAGGTCAGCAAAAGGGCGGCGATATGCGCGCCATCCACATCCGCATCCGTCATGATGACCACGCGCCCATAGCGCAGCTTCGCGATGTCAAACCGATCCCCGACGCCACAACCCAGCGCTTCGATCAAATCCTTCAATTCCTGATTCTGGCGCAGCTTTTCCACGCTTGCGCTGGCCACATTCAGGATCTTGCCGCGGAGCGGCAAAACCGCCTGGGTTTCACGATCGCGCGCCTGTTTCGCGGAACCGCCGGCGGAATCGCCCTCTACCAGGAAAAGCTCTGTGCCATCGGCGCTTTCGCGCGCGCAATCGGAAAGCTTGCCGGGCAGGCGCAGCTTACGCGTTGCCGTCTTGCGCGGCGTGTCCTTTTCCGCGCGCCGACGTAGCCTTTCCTCGGCGCGTTCAATCGCGAAGGCGAGCAGATTATCCGCAGTTGCCGGGTCACCCGCCAGCCAATGATCGAAATGATCGCGGAGGGCGGCTTCCACCAACCGCGCGGCTTCCGGGCTGGTCAGCTTATCCTTCGTCTGGCCCTGGAATTGCGGTTCGCGGATGAAAACGGAAAGCATCCCGGCAATCGGGCCGAGCAAATCTTCCGCCGTCACATTGGCGGCGCGCTTTTCCTTCTTGAGTTCCCCATAGGCGCGAAGCCCCTTCACCAGCGCGGCGCGAAAACCCGCTTCATGCGTGCCGCCCTGGGGCGTTGGGATCGTATTGGCGTAGGTGCTCAAAAACCCATCGCCACGTTCCACCCAGCTTGCCGCCCATTCAACGCGCCCGGCACCTTCGGGGAATTCCGCTTCGCCTGTCCAGGCGGCGGGCACCACGGTCGGGCGGCCTGCCAGCGCGGCGGTAAGGAAATCTGCAAGCCCGCCAGGGAAATGCAGCACCGCTTGCGCGGGCGTTTCATCCTTGATCAGCGCGGGGTCGCAGGCCCAGCGGATTTCAACCCCGCGATACAAATACGCCTTGGATCGGCAGAAGCGATACAGCCGTTCCGGGCGGAAGGCGTGCTTACCGAAAATCTCCGGATCGGGCTTGAAGCGGATGGTGGTGCCGCGCCGGTTCTGCACCGCGCCGGCGTCCTTCAACTTCGTGATTGCCTTGCCGCGCGAATAGGCTTGCGTGAACAGCGCGCGGTCGCGCGCGACCTCAACCTCCATCCGTTCAGACAGCGCATTCACCACCGATGAGCCAACGCCATGCAGCCCGCCCGAGGTGTCATAGGCCTTGCCGGAGAATTTGCCCCCCGAATGCAGCGTGGTCAGGATCACTTCCAGCGCGCTGAGCTTTGGGAATTTCGGGTGCGGGTCCACCGGGATGCCGCGGCCATTGTCGCGCACCACCAGCCAATTATCGGCTTCCAACGTTACCTCAATGCGGTCAGCATGGCCGGCCACGGCCTCATCCATCGCGTTATCAATGATTTCGGATGCCAGATGATGCAGCGCATTTTCATCCGTGCCGCCAATATACATGCCGGGGCGCCGCCGGACGGGCTCCAGCCCCTCCAGCACTTCAATATCCTTGGCGGAATAGCCATCCTGCTGCCCGCCTCCCCCTTTCCGAGGGCCGCCGCGACCGAAAAGATCGTTCATGTCTTGTTCCCTGATTCGGGGCGAACATACCGGGGCGCGCTGCGGGAAACAACGCGGCTGTCGAGTCGAAGCCCGATGGTTTGGCCAAAGCGCAGGGCGGGTGATAAACCACGGCGTCAAGCGTCACACTATTCAGGGAAATGAACCGCCGCATGCGGCAAAAGCCTCGCCCGGCCAAACCGGCCCAGACGACCCTCTCGCCCGCCGATCAGGCGCGGCTGGAACAAAGCCTGCGCGCGCGCCTCAATGGACAGCCCGACAATGGCTCCGCCTGGCAGCAATTGGCGGCCCTTCTGGCTGGCCGGGGGCGCAATGCAGAGGCGGCTGACGCCTTCGCCAAGGCCGTGGAGCATGGTCAGCCCTTGGCGGCGCTCTACACGCCTTATGCGCTGGCGCTGTCCAATGCCGGGCGGCATGCCGAAGCGGCGGAACTTGTCGCCCCCTTGCAGGCGCGCAAGCCCAAGGATTTCGCGCTGGCCAATCTTTTGGGCGTCATGCTGAAGCGCGCCGGGCGTATTGATGAAGCCGTTGCCATGTTGAAGACGGCGCAGAAGCTTGAACCGAAAAACGCCTCCCCCTGGCAGAATCTGGGCAATGCGGAAGAAGCGCGCGGCAATTACGCCGCCGCGGCCGAGGCCTTCCAAGGCGCGGTCCGGCTTGACCCGCGCAATGGCGAATTATGGCGCCTGCTGGGGCGCATGCAGCGCGCCTTGAATGACCAGGCGTCGGCGCGTGCCAGCTTCCTCAAGGCCTTCGAATATCAGCCCAAGGATCAGAACACACTGAATGATCTGATGGGGCTGTTGATTGA
>JADCGG010000261.1 GCA_020249125.1 Roseomonas sp.
CAAGGATACCGTGATTGAATGGATGTACCGCTATGCCCGCCAGGCGCGTATGGTGGATGGCGCATCCGAAGTGCATCGCATGGTGCTGGCCAATGTGCTGCGCGCGGAAGGTTCAGACTTCTTTGCCTGGGGCCCGCCCAAGCATGGATGAGGCGCGGCGCGCGAAACTGACCGATTGGCTGCGCGGGGCAACCGGCGCGGCTGATTTGCAGCTTGGCGCCATGTCTTTGCTTTCCGGCGGCGCCATTCAGCAGAATTGGGCGCTGGATGTGGTGATGGCGGGCCGTGACGAAGCCTGGGTGTTGCGCACGGATAACGCCGCGACCTTGGCGGTTTCCCTGCCGCGTTCTGCTGAATTCGCACTTTTGAAGGCTGCCTTCGCTGAGGGCGTGACGGTGCCGGAACCGCTCTATTTGTGTGAGGACGTCGCTGTGCTTGGCGCGCCGTTCTTCATCATGCGGCGCGTAAACGGCATTGCCGCCGGGCATCGCGTGGTGAAAAGCGAAACGCTGTGTGGTGGGCGCGATGCGGCGGTGCGCGCGCTGGGGCGCGAATTGGCGCGTATTCATCGCATCACGCCGCCACGCGCTGATTTGGCCTTTCTGGGTGCGCCGCCCGCTGATGCCTGCCGCGCCTTTGTGGCGGAACAGCGCGCCGCGCTGGATCGGCAAGCACTGCCGCGCCCGGTGCTGGAATGGGGGTTGCGCCATTTGGAACGTACGGCCCCACCGCCGCTACCGCCGGTGCTAAACCATAATGATTTCCGCACCGGCAATCTGATGTTGGCGGAAGATGGCGTGGCCGCAGTGCTGGATTGGGAATTTGCCGCCTGGGGAGAACCTCATGCCGATCTCGGCTGGTTCTGCGCCAAATGCTGGCGCTTTGGCAGCGCGCATGAGGCGGGCGGGATAGGTTCTCGCGAGGCTTTTTATGCCGGCTATGCGGCGGAAGCCGGAAGCGCGGTGGATGCGGCGCGCGTGAAATGGTGGGAATTGGCCGCGCATATCCGCTGGGCGGTGATTGCGATTGACCAGGCAGAACGCCACCTTTCCGGCAAGGAACCAAGCTTGGAACTGGCGCTGACTGGCCATATCGTGCCCGAGCTTGAATGGGAAATTCTGAATATGACAGGGGCGCCCCATGCAGCGTGAAGCCCCGGAAGGCCCTAATCTTTTGGCAACCGCGCGCGATGCCCTGTTGCAAGAGATCTTGCCCAAGCTCAACGGTACCGATGCCTTCACCGCGCGCATGATCGCGAACGCCATGGCGATTGCAGCACGCGAAGCGGCGCAGGATGACGCTTGGGTTGCTGAAATGCGCGCCGCCATACAGCGCCTAACCGGCGATGCCGCCGCGCCGGAACGCGCCTTCGCCACCGCCATTCGCGCCGGCACTTATGATCCTGGCAGCGCACATCACGCGGAAGTTGCCGCGCTACTGCGCCAGGCGGCGCGGCTGCGGTGCGCCATCAGCGCGCCTCGGGTTTTGGGAAAGGGTTGAGCCATGTTGGATGATCTACCAAAAACCACCGCCAATCATGTGGCCCTATCGCCAGTTTCTTTCCTGCCGCGCGCGGCGCATGTCTGGGGCAAGCGAACCGCGATTATCCATGGCGCGCGGCGCATCACCTATGCGCAGTTTCTGGACCGCAGCCGGCGCTTGGCCTCGGCGTTGCGTCAGGCCGGCATAGCGCCCGGTGATGTGGTGGCAGCACTTCTGCCGAATATTCCAGAAATGCTGGAAGCGCATAACGCCGTGCCCATGGCGCATGCGGTACTTTGCCCCATCAATACGCGGCTGGATGCGCCGACCGTGCGCTTCATCCTGGGCCATGCGGGCGCGAAAATCCTTTTGCTGGACCGCGAATTTGCCGCGCTGGTGAATACCGCTTTGGAAGGGCTGGAAAACCCGCCGCGCGTGATCATCATTGACGATCCCGATGGCCCCGGCGGTGCGGAGATCTCCGCCACAACCTATGAGGATTTCATCGCCGGCGGCGATCCTACCTTTCCAGTCGCGCCCCCCGCTGATGAATGGGCGGCGATTTCGCTTTCCTATACCTCGGGCACCACGGGCGATCCGAAGGGCGTGGTGGTGCATCATCGCGGCGCTTATCTGAATGCCTGCGGCAATGTGCTTTCCTTCGGGTTGAATGCGCAAAGCGTCTATCTCTGGACGCTGCCGATGTTTCACTGCAATGGCTGGACCTATACCTGGGCCGTCACGCTGCAAGGCGGCACGCATGTCTGCCTCAGGCGCGTGGAACCCGCGCGGATTTTCGCCCTCATTGCCGAACATGGCGTGACACATCTCTGCGCCGCGCCGGTAGTGCTGACCATGCTGATCCATGCGCCGGAAGATCAGCGCCGCGGCTTTGCCCATCGCGTGGGGATTGCAACGGGCGGGGCCGCGCCGCCTTCACCGGTGATCGCAGCGATGGAAAATATGGGTTTCGATGTCACGCATCTTTATGGGCTGACGGAATGCTATGGCCCATCGCTGCTCTGTGCCTGGCAGCCGGACTTGCACGATCTGCCCTTGCCGGAAAAAGCCGCCTTCATGGCGCGGCAAGGTGTTGCGCTGCCGACACTGGAAGAAGCGACCGTGATTGATCCGGAAAGCGGCGCACGCGTGCCCGTTGATGGTGCGACGATTGGCGAAATTGCCATTCGTGGCAATACCGTGATGAAGGGCTATTTGCGCAACCCCAAGGCCAATGAGGCGGTGTTTGTGGATGGCTGGTTCCGCACCGGTGATTTGGGCGTGCTGCACCCGGATGGCTACATTGAAGTGAAGGACCGCGCCAAGGATATTGTGATTTCCGGCGGCGAAAATATCAGCAGCCTGGAAGTGGAAGAAACGCTCTATCGCCACGCAGATGTAATGGAAGCGGCGGTGGTGGCGCATCCCGATGAAAAATGGGGTGAAGTGCCCCATGCCTTCATCACCCTGAAGCCGGGTGCGGCGGAAAATCGAGATGGCATCATTGCCTTCTGCCGCTCCAATCTGGCCGGCTTCAAGGTGCCGCGCCACATCACCTTCGGGCCGCTGCCGAAAACCGCGACCGGCAAAATCCAGAAATTCGAATTGCGCGCGCGGGTGCGCGGCGGGTGATGATGATGACAGAAGCCCCAAAGCCCGGCGCGCTGACCGGGCTTCGCGTGATTGACCTAACCCGCGTAGTGGCTGGCCCGCTTTGCGCGCAGATGCTGGGTGATCTGGGTGCTGAGATTGTCAAGCTGGAACGGCAAGGCAATGGCGATGATCTGCGTGCTTTGGGTCCGCCCTTTGTGCCGGGGAGTGACGACAGTACCTATTTCACGTCGCTCAATCGGAACAAACGCTCACTCAGCCTGGATTTCACGCAGGCTGAAGGTGCGGCCATCCTGAAGCGCATCGTGGCGAAGGCTGATGTGCTGATCGAGAATTTCCGCACCGGGACGCTGGCGCGTTACGGCTTGGGTTATGAGGATTTGCGCGCCATCAATCCGCGCCTGATCTATTGTTCCGTCACGGGCTTCGGGCAGGATGGCCCTTACGCGCATCGCTCAGGCTATGATTTCGTCGCGCAAGCCATGGCCGGGCTGATGGAAGTAACCGGCGAGGCCGATGGCAAGCCAGGTGGCGGCCCGCAGCGTGTTGGCGTGCCGGTGGCGGATATGTTCACCGGCTTTGCCGCGACGGTTTCCATCCTTGCCGCGCTTCGGCATCGCGACCAGACGGGCGAAGGGCAGTATTGCGAGGTTTCGCTTTATGAAACCATGGTATCGCTCATGAATGCGCCAATGACTTCCTGGTTGAATGCCGGCAAGCTGATGCAGCGCACCGGCAATGATGCGGTGGTGGCGGTGCCTTATGGCGTGTTTCAGGGATCGGATGCGAAATTCGTTATTGGCGTTTTGAACGACCGTGAATTTGTCCGGCTCGCCACCGCACTTGGCCATCCTGAATGGGCGGAAGATGATCGTTTTCGTCGTGCACGCGACCGCGCGGCCAATCGTGATCTGCTGCTTGGCCTGATGCATGGTGTCTTGTGCAAAAGACCAAGGGCGGAATGGTTGGCGGTGCTGGAGGATGCGAAAATCACCTCTGGCCCCATCAATACCGCCGCGGATGTGGAGGCCGATCCGCACACCAAAGCGCGCGGGTTGATTGTGGAAATACCGCATCATGCGGGTGGGCGCGTGCGTGTGCCGGGTTCACCCTTGCGGCTGGCTGCGACACCAGTCGCCTATCGCTACGGCATCCCTGCGCCTGGTGAGCATACGGATGCGGTGCTGCGAGAATTTGCCGATATGAATGAAGACGAAATCGCCGTGGCGCGCGCCGCCGGCGTATTGTAGGGGGGGCTACGCCATGGCTGGGCTGCGATTTGATTTGCGCGATGCGCCGGAAGGTGCTGCTGAATTGCGCGCGGAAGTGCGCGAATTTCTGGCCGAACACGAAAAGAATTTCACGCCCGAAATCCGTGCCCGTTCCTGGATGGGGTTTGATCGGGATTTCACCCGCGCGGTTGGCGCCAAGGGCTGGATCGGCATGTGCTGGCCGCGCGACTATGGCGGGGCAGAACGCAGCTTTCTGGAACGCAATATCGTGCTGGAAGAAATGCTCGCCGCCGGGGCACCGGTGGGGGCGCATTGGATCGGGGATCGGCAATCCGGCCCGTTGATCCTGCGGCTTGGTACAGAAGAACAGAAGCGCCATTTCCTGCCGCGGATCGCGAGTGGTGAATATGCGTTTTGCATTGGCTTGTCCGAACCAGATTCGGGAAGCGATCTGGCATCGCTCCGCACCAAGGCCGAGAAGGTTGATGGCGGCTGGAAGCTGAATGGGCGGAAGATTTGGACCACCTTCGGCCATCTCTGCGATTGGATGATTGCGCTGGTGCGCACCTCTCCCGCGCCGGAAGGTGGCGCGCGGCATATCGGGCTTTCGCAAGTGCTGGTGAATTTGCGCGCACCGGGGGTGAATATCCGACCAATCCGCGATCTGGTCGGCGAAAAGGGTTTCAACGAAATCACCTTCGATGATGTGATGCTGCCGGAAGATGCGCTGGTCGGGCAGGGAGGTGCGGGCTGGGCGCAGGCCACCAGCGAATTGGCTTTTGAGCGCAGTGGGCCGGATCGGTATTTGTCATCACATCCTTTGCTGGAAACCGCGATGACAACGCTGAAGCAGGATAGCGCTGCAGCACCCGCCCTGGGTCGGCAAGTCGCGCGGCTTTGGGCTTTGCGCAATATGTCGGTTGCGGTGGCTGGCATGTTGGAAGATGGGCAAGACCCGGTGCGTCAGGCCGCGTTGGTGAAGGATTTGGGCAATGATTTCGAACAGGCACTGCCGAATGTGGTGCGGGATTTGATCGCGACCGAAGACATGCCGGAAGATATGCGCCGCATGCATGCTTATCTGACGCAGATTGTGCCGACATTCTCCTTGCGCGGCGGCACACGGGAAATCATGCGCGGCATTATCGCGCGCGAATTGGAGCTGCGCTGACATGGCAAGCGAAATCGCGTCGGAGCTTGCCGAACAGGTTGATCGTGCGCTGGCGAATGCGGCCGACGTGGCGGTACTGCGTGAAGTTGAAGCGGGCACCTGGCCTTCCGCCACCTGGGATGCGCTGGCCGCGCTTGGGCTGAATGGCGCGCTGGTGCCGGAAGCGGCGGGCGGTGTTGGCCTGCCCTTCAGCGATGTGGCGCCGCTGATGGAGGTGCTTGGCCGCCACGCCGCGCCAGTGCCGCTGGCAGAGAGCATTTTCGCCAATGCGCTGCTTTCGGCAGCGGGCATTACGCCGCCGGAAGGCGTGATCAGCTTCGGTGCAGGCCAAGGCGCCATTCCCTGGGGGCGCCATGCTAGTCACATAGCGCTGCTGGATGGCGCGCGCATCGCGCTTTACCCCGCGGCGGCGCTGGCTTGCGACCATGGCGGCAATATCGCGCATGAAGCGCGCGACCGCGCCAGCGTCACCGGCGCGCCCATGGCGGAAGGCGCCTTGCCGAATGGCTGGGGCGCGGAAGCGGGCTTGCTCTGCACCGCGCTGATGCGCGCCGGGCAGATTGCCGGCGCCATGCAGGCGGCGCTTGCGCTTGCGGTGGATCACGCGAATACGCGCAAGCAATTCGGCCGGCCCATCGGGCGCTTCCAGGCGGTGCAGCAGCAATTGGCGGTTTTCGCCGCGGAAACTTCCGCCGCTTCGGTGGCCGCTGCTGCGGCGGCGCGTGCGGTGGATCGGCGTGGCTTGGCTGCGGCGGCGTTTGAGATTGGCTGCGCCAAGATCACGGTGGGTGAAGCCGCCACGCGCGGTGCTGCCATTGCGCATCAGGTTTTTGCCGCCATGGGCATTACGGAAGAACATCAACTGCATCATTTCTCGCGCCGGCTTTGGTCCTGGCGCGAAGAAGGTGGCAGTGAAGCCTTTTGGGCCAAGCGCATCGGGCAGGAAGCGCAAGCGCTGCCTGGCGCGCTTTGGCCTTTCATCACGGCGCGCGAGGAGGAAATCACCCCATGACCCCATTCCTGAATATCGAACGCGATAGCGGTATCGTCACGCTCACGCTCAATCGCCCAGAAAAGCGCAATGCGATTTCAACGCGCGCGGAGTGTGAGGAAGTGGAAGCCGCCTGCCGGTCCCTTTCGCGTGATGACAGCGTGCGCTGCGTGATCGTCACCGGCGCCGGTTCCGCGTTTTGCGCTGGCGGTGATTTGAAAGGCATGCGCGACAAAACTGGCATTACCGGCGGCGGTACGGGGGCGGAGATTCGCGAATCCTATCGTCGCGGCATTCAATTGATACCGCTCGCGCTGTATGAATTGGATATTCCGACCATTGCGGCGGTGAATGGTCCGGCGATTGGTGCGGGGCTCGACCTGGCCCTGATGTGCGATATTCGCGTTGCCAGCGAAAAAGCATTGTTCGCCGAAAGCTTCGTCAAGGTTGGCATCGTGCCTGGTGATGGCGGAGCCTATTTGTTGCCGAAAGTGGTCGGCATGTCGAAGGCTTTGGAATTGTCCCTGACCGGAGAAACCATCGGCCCGGCGGAAGCGCTCGCCTGCGGCATGGTTTCGAAAGTGGTGGCGCCGGAAGCGCTGCTGGATGCGGCGCGCGCCATTGCAGCGAAAATCGCGGCCAATCCGCCGCAAGCGGTGCGGCTGACCAAGCGCCTGCTGCGTGAAAGCCAGCACACGCGGCTTTCAACCTTGCTTGAAATGTCGGCAGCCTATCAGGCGCTGGCGCATGGTACGCGGGATCATCGCGAAGCCGTGGATGCCATGCTGGAAAAACGCGCACCAAGCTTTGAAGGACGGTGAAAATATGATGTAGGTCAAGGATGCGTTCGGCCCACAGGTGCAAAAGGCCGCCTTAGGAAGAAGGACCGCGTCCATGAGCTTATCCGCCGACAAATTCAGCGCCCAATCCATTTGGAATTATGTTGATGGCAAAAAGCGCGCCGCCGAGGCTGCTGAGCGCGCCGAAGCGGCAGCGCGCCGCGAGGAACAGGAAAAGTTGCGCGAAGCCTTTGAGGCGCGTGAGATCGCACCCGATGCGCTTGATCGCATCGCGGCCCTTGTGCGCCGCGCGGTAGATGCTGGCGAGAAGGAGGCGCTGGTGATGCGCTTTCCGTCCGAATGGTTACCGGATCAGGGGCGATCCATCACCAGCCATGACCCCGCCTGGCGTGAAAGACTGAGCGGCTTTCCGAAGCGCGCCTATGATTTCTACGAACGCGAATTGGCGCCGCGTGGTTTCCAGGTAAAGGTGCAAATCCTTGATTGGCCCGGTGGCATGCCGGGGGATGTCGGTTGGTTCATCACCTGGAAACGTCCAGAAGAAGATTAAGCCACACGGAACTTGACATTCATCAAAACAGCGGTCGACGATCCCGCCTATCCAGGCGCCATTCCTCGGGAGGAGGCTGAGATGAAGCTCTGTGAAATTCTCGTTCACCTGGATCAATCGCCGCGCGCGCAGGCGCGGCTTGATATCGCGGCATCGCTCGCGCGCCAGCATGGGGCGCATCTGACGGCATTGCAGGTGATTGATGTCGCGATCCCGGTCATGGCCATGGCTGATGGCGGCGGTGGTGGCGCGGTGATCGCCGAATTGATGGAACAGATGCGCCAATCCGCCTTGGCGGCTGGCGTGAAGCTGAAGGCAGCGTTTGAAGCCGCGCTGACGCGCGAAGGCATCATGGGTGAATGGCGGCAGGTGGAAGGCACCACGCCGGAAATCCTGGCGCTGCATGGCCGCTATGCTGATCTTCTGGTGCTGGGGCAGGATGATCCGGAAAGCGATTCCGCCGGCCTGCTTGAAACCGTGTTGTTCGATTCGGGGCGGCCGGTTCTCGCGATTCCCTTCGCGGGCAACTTCAAAAGTATCGGCACGCGTGTGCTGGTCGGCTGGAATGCGAGCCGTGAAGCGACGCGTGCGCTGCATGATGCGCTGCCGCTGATCACCAAGGCGGAAAACAGCACGGTTTTCCTGGCCAATCCCAAGCGCGGGCTTGGCGCGCATGGCGAAGAACCGGGCGCTGATATCGCGCGGCATTTGGCGCGCCATGGCTTGAAGGTGGAAGTGGCCAAGGCAGTGGCGGATGACGTGGCGGATTCAGCGCTACTGCTCAATCACGCGAGTGATATGGGCGCAGATTTATTGGTGATTGGTGCCTATGGACATTCGCGCCTGCGTGAATTCATCCTGGGTGGCGTGACGCGCAGCCTGTTGCGGGAAATGACGATACCAGTGCTGCTCTCGCATTAGGGCAGAGCTCGTTCAGATGGCAAATCTGAACGCGTGAAGATGCTCGAAAAACAAAAACATAGAGCAGGTTGCGTGAACGCAACAGGCTATAAGGCCCAATGCCCGGCGCGGAAACACTTCGCTATCAGTTGATGCTCCCCCGGATAAATCCGGGGGAGTTATGAAGTGGTGATTACGCTGCTTTCAGAAGTGTCACGCCAAGCCCTTCAAGCCCAGCACGGATCGCCGCCTGGCGCGGCGCATCCGGCATGGGCATGGGCGCACGTGAAAGGCCGGAAGCTATCCCCTGGCAGGCCAGCGCGTATTTCACATTGGCCGGCAGGTTTTCTGCCGATAATGCATTCCACAGTACCAGCAGCCGTTCATGTAGCGCCTTGGCTGTGGCGTGATCGCCGCGCTGCACCGCATCCCAAAGGGCTACATTGGCATGTGGCGAAGCTGCCGGCAGCGCTGAAATCGTGCCCCGCGCACCAAGCGCATAGCTTGGGTACAGCAGCGCATCTATCGCCGTGAAAATCAGGTCCTGCGGCCGCGCTTGCAACACCAGATCTGCCAGTAATTTGAGATCGCCAGAGCTTTGCTTCACGCCGACCACGCCCGGCACTTCGCGCATGATCCGAAGCAGCAGGGTGGGTGAAAGATAATTCCACGGAATGACGTTGTAGATCAAAATGGGCAGCCCCGTGCCTTCGGCGACTGCGCGGAAATGCGCAAGCGTTGCTTCCTCATCCGGCTTGAACAGGTAATGCACGGGTGTCACCTGCAGCCCCTGCGCGCCAAGATCACGTGCGATCCGCCCGCGCATAATGGCTTCCTGCGTTGAATTCACAATCAAGCCCGCCAGCAGGGGCAGCCTGCCGCGATTTGTCTTGGCCACGGTTTCGAACATGCGGGCGAAATCGTCACGTTCGAAGGTATGGCCTTCACCTGTGCTGCCGCCGGGGATCAGCCCGTGGACGCCAGCAGCGATCTGGAATTCGACAACCTCCGCCAAGGCGGCGTGCTCGACATTGCCCTGGGCGTCGAAGGGGGTCGAAATCGGCGGAATGACGCCGCGAAGGTCACTGAGCATGAACGTCCTCTCCTTTTTTTGGTTTCGTAGCCTTGGTTACATCAGGCAGCATCTGGCAGATTCCGGCGGAAGACAAGCATTTTCAAACCAAATGATTTGGATGGGCTTGAAAACATGGTCCGGTATCGCGTCAGTTTTACTGCCGGATGTTTCATCAACGCGCCGCGCTCGCTCATCGGGATGTCAGGATGGGCATTTACGGTGTTTCCCATGGCGCTCTGTGACGGCCGAAATAGCTCATTCGCCCGCCGCCCTATCCCGCGCCGCCGTCGCCAGCGCATCGGCGCGTTCATTCATCGGCTCCCCGGCATGGCCGCGCACCCAGCGCCATTCAATCTCATGCGGTTTGGCGGCGGCCAGAATGGCCTGCCATAGATCAAGGTTCTTCACCGGCTCCTTCGCCGCATTGCGCCAATTGGCGCGCACCCAGCCATGGATCCAGCGGCTGATGCCATTGCGCAGGTATTCGCTATCCGTATGCAACGCCACGCGGCAGGGTTTTTTCAGCGCCTCAAGTGCTTTGAGTGCCGCGGTCAATTCCATGCGGTTATTGGTGGTCTCTGCCTCGTTGCCCGAAAGCTCCCGCTCATGTTCGCCAAAGCGCAGAATGGCGGCCCAGCCGCCGGGGCCGGGGTTGGGTTTGCAGCCGCCATCGGTCCAAATCTCGACCAATGGGCGCGGGTCGGCGCTGCCGGTCACAGGCCGAAGGCCGAAAGCGTCTCGGCGCCGCTGAAAAAGCGTAGCTTGCGCAGATATTCCACCGGGTCCTTCCGTGTCACCAAGGCGCCTTCGGGTGTATGGGTCCAGTCATAAAGCCGCGTCAGCAGAAAGCGGAGCGCGGCACCTCGGCACAGCACCGGCAGTGCCTGCAATTCCGCGTCCGACAATGGGCGAATGGCGCGATAGGCACCAAGCATCGCCCGCGCGCGGGTGACATTGAAGGCGTAATCAGCCTCAAAGCACCAGGCATTCAGGCAGACCGCGATGTCATAGGCAAAAAGATCGGTGCAGGCGAAATAGAAATCAATCACGCCCGAAACGCGCGGCTGCCCATCCGGCCCTGGCAGGAAGAAGGCGTTATCGGGGAAAAGATCAGCATGGATTTGCCCGGCGGGCAGCGCGCCTTCCGCCGGCCAGGCGGCAAGAATGCCGGCAAGGGCTGCGTCCAGTTCCGCAATCAGGCCGGACTGCACCTCATCACCGCGCGCGCGGCACCCATCCAGAAGCGGCGCCCAGCCCTTGGGGCCAAGCGCATTCGGTCGGCGCATGTCAAAACCAACCCCGGCCAGGTGCATTTCCGCCAAGGCCTTGCCCAAGGGCGCGCAATGTTCGGCCCGCACCCGGCGCGGCCAGACGCCGGGCAGGAAGGTGACAATCGCCGCCGGGCGCCCGGCCAATGCGCGCAAGGCCGCGCCATCGCGCCCATGCACCGGTGTGGGGCAGGCCATGCCGCCTGCCGCCAAATGTTCCATCAGGCCAAGGAAATAGGGCAATTCAGCCGGGTCAACGCGCTTTTCGTACAGCGTCAGGATAAAATCCCCGGCTTCGGTTTTCAGCGCGTAGTTGGAATTTTCCACGCCCTCTGCAATGCCGCGAAACGCCAGCAATTCGCCAAGCGCGTAATCGGCCAGGAAGGCGCGCAGGGCCTCATCCGAAACTTCGGTATAGACAGCCATTATTCAGCGGCGAGCCCGCGCGGCAGACGGAAGGTGATCTGTTCCACCGCCACCACCACTTCCTCAATCTCAAGCTCATAGGCCTCACCTAGCCGCGCGATCACTTCTTCAACCAGCACTTCGGGCGCGCTGGCGCCGGCTGTGACGCCTACGGTCTTGCAGCCTTGTACAAGGGAAAGATCAAGATCAGTGCCGCGTTGCACCATCACGGCAATGCGCGCGCCGCTGCGCTCCGCCACTTCGCGCAGGCGTTGGCTGTTCGATGAATTGGGCGCACCCACCACCACCACCAAATCGGACCGCGCGGCAATCGCCTTCACCGCGGCCTGGCGATTGGTGGTGGCGTAGCAGATATCTTCCTTGGCGGGGCCGCGGATATCCGGGAAACGCCGTTGCAAAATAGCAATGATATCGGCCGTGTCATCAACGGAAAGCGTGGTCTGGGTTGTATAGGCCAGGGAGGCACCTTCGGGCGCGACAACGCTCTCAGCATCAGCCGCATCCTGCACCAAAGTTACGGTACCATCGGGCAATTGGCCCATGGTGCCGATCACTTCCGGGTGGCCGGCATGGCCAATCAGGAAAAGATGGCGGCCACTTTCATGATGGCGTTCCGCTTCGCGATGCACCTTGCTTACCAGGGGGCAGGTCGCGTCGAGTGCAAACATCATGCGCTGCGCGGCCTCGGCGGGGACGGATTTCGGCACGCCATGGGCG
>JADCGG010000262.1 GCA_020249125.1 Roseomonas sp.
CATGCTGTGATCCCCCTGGGTTGCCCCGAGCCTCGGCCCGCAGGGAGAGAATCAGCACGGCCCGATGATCTAATCTGTGACATTTGGTACAAAGCGCGCTAATTCTTTTCCGCCAAGGCAAATCAGGCCGCCCCATACCGAGTCCGGAAAGCAGAAATGGTTCCTGAAATCCTGCGATCGCTCTCACCCGCCATTCGTGAAAAAGTACTCGCCGCTTGTGTCCCACTTTCCTTTGGTCCCGGGAAAACCGTTATCGAGGAAAACTCGCTTGATCAGGACCTCTATTTTTTGCAGCAGGGTCAGCTGCTTGTCCGTTCCCTGTCGAGAAGCGGGATAGAGGTCGCCTTTCGCGTCTTGGATGCGGGTGATTGTTTTGGGGAATTTGCCGCGATTGACGGTCTGCCCCGCTCAGCAAGCGTGGAGACCATCACGCAGGTCTCTCTTGCCCGTTTGCCGCGTGAACGCTTTCTTGCCTTGATGCGAAACGAGCCAGATTTCGCGATGGCCATTGCGGAAATGATCACAAAGCGTGCGCGCGCCATGTCCGCGCAGCTTTATGAAATGGCCACATTGAAACTTGCTGACAGGCTGCGGCTGGAGTTAAGACGGCTTGCCCTTGCGCAGGGCTTCGTTTCAGGAGAAGCGCTTATCTACCCAGCGCCGACCCATCAGTCCTTGGCGGCACGCTTGGCAACAACCAGGGAAACGGTTTCACGCGAACTGTCTCGGTTGGCGCATACTGGGCTCATCACTTGCGGTCGGCAGCGCATTATCATCACGGATCTTGCACGCCTTACCGTCGGGTGATCGGCCTATATTGATCCTCACGCCACGCGCAAGCACCATTGCGCCGAGAACAAGTTCTGCATTGTCCAAGCAAGGGCTCTGCGGGACAGAGGGTACCGCTCAGCAAGGCAGAGAGATTCCGTTTCCCGGTTCAAAAAGCTGCGTTACAATATGCGTCCAAATTTCTGAAACTGCACGAAACTTTTTTGGGTGAGCTCCAGTCCTCGCAGTCGGCGGGCTTCAGGGCCTATACACGTCATGTCCATCAGCGTCACCCCCGCACGCGGGTTTGGCAGCATTTGGGATAGCCGACATGTTTCCTTGGGCCGCACCGAGCCAAGCCAGGCGGAAGTGAAGGCGGCGAGCGACACTCTCGCCGCGCAGGAGCCAGGCTGGCAAGCGTCCCTGGACGCTTTCGACGCAGCGTGCCAGCATATCTGTACATGCGCCTCAGGCTGCCTTTTCGCAGGTTCAACCCAACGCCTCGACCGCCATTTTCCTCTTGCAGCCTGGCGATTAAATTTCCTGCCACTGATATTCCTGGTGATGCTTCACATTGCTGTCCGGCCTGCCCCCCGCTTGGGCGTGTGCGGCGGTCGAGGGACGGCAGGCGCTCTTTGGCTGACCAAGCCTCCCGCTCGATAGATTGGTGGTGGAAAATCTCGCCGCGATAGCTGACCGCGCACCCTCAAGGCGCAAGGCTATGCGGCACTCAGCGTCAGTAGGACCATCCACTACAGATCCGAAACGACTTCTGCGTGACATGCAGAAAGTCGGACTTGGCGAGCCAGACGCTCAATCAATGGGCGATTATAGCGCCGATAGGCGCTGGCTCGCTTGTCCGAAAAGCGCTTGCACCCGCTGCAAATGCCGCTCGCCATCGGCGGAGAGCGGCCCTGCTGCGGTGCATACAGCCTCCACCAACGCAAAACCCTTTTTCGCCATGCTTGGGTCCTTGCCCAGCATCGCTGGAATGGCGCCAAGCGCCGCGGTGTCATCGAGCAAGAGCATGAAGAACTGATCGCGCAGCATTTTCTTGAATTGCGCGAGCGACATGGTTTTAGCGCCGGATTTTTCGCGAATGCGCCGCAGCAACGCAAAGCTTCGTTCATCTGTCGTGCGGTTCGCCATGCCGACATGAATCATGGCGCGAATAATCGCTTCCACCGGCCCGCCTTTGCCGATTCGCTCTCGCAAATCCGCAATGGTGCGTTCCACAAGCTGAAGGTGCTCATGGCTCATGCCTGGGCGATGGCGCGCGGGTGGGCCTTCGGGATCAATACCCAGAATCGCCTGCAAAACCACTGAACCATAGATGGTTTCGAAAAGTTTTTCGGCGGCGGCATCACGCGCGTTGCCTGCGCCACCCAGCGCACGTTCAACAGCAGTTGATATCTGGCGTTCCATCACCCGGCCGGGATTGTCGTCCGTTACCGGCTGGCGCGCCGCGCGCACCTGCTCGGCCAATGGTGCGACCCAAGCCATGAAAGGGTTGCGATCCGAAAACGCACTGTATGAAAGCCGTGCCGGGTGCATCTCTCGCAGCCATTCCGCCCCCATGGGCAATACTGAAGCACGAATCAACGGCTGCACGAAGCGGCGATACAGCGCAAGATTTGCTTCCGAAACGCGGCGCATCGCGGAAAAGCGCAGTTCATCTTCTGGGCTTGTGCCGCCATGAACCGCAAGATCGGCAATGCCGCGCGGTTCAAAGCGCAAAGCATATTCGCCATCAACAAGCTCAGCGCCCGGTTCATCAGATTTTTCGTGCAAGACCGCCTCATAAAGGCCAGGCGGCAGCACATCAATCAGATCCATATTGGAAGCGAATTCGTGATGTTCGTTGCGCGCCACTTGTGCCGAGACGAAAATGCCAAGATGCCCGACGCTGTCATGCACAGCGTAAACCACCGTCTGCCCATGCGCGCGCAGGACGCGCAAATCCGAATAGAGATCAGAAATCCAGGACAATGCCTGAGCGGGCGGAGTAATGTCATCGCCGCGCGAACAAAAAACGATGATCGGTGAACGTATGGCACGCAGGTCAACCGGCGTTCCATCTGATAGCGTAATTTCACCGGTGGCCAGCCGATTGCCGACAAAAAGCTGATCCACGATGAACTGCATCTCGCCGGCATTGAGCATGACATGCCCACCCCACCAGCGTTCGAAGCCAAGATAACGTTCTTCCTGCTTGTCAACATCAGCCCAAAGATTGAACTGCTTGGACCAAAGCGTATTGGCAGGGTTCATTGCCTCAAAATTACTGACCAGGTGCGCGCCATCGAATTTGCCGCCGCCAAGATCGCCCGCCATGGCGGTCATCCAGGAACCGCCCAGCAAACCACCAAGGTAGCGCATCGGCGCATGATGTTCCTGCCCAGCCCAATAGGAAAGTGGCGAGCCCGCCAGCATCAGCGGGCCGAAGCTTTCTGGCGCAATCGCTGCGGCCATCATCACAGCCCACCCCGCCTGACAATTGCCAATGACACAGGGCCGTCCCTGCGCTTCCGGATGCCGCCGCGCCACCGCCTCAACAAAGGCGATCAGCGCGCGCAGAATATCTTCAATGCTTTGCCCCGGTTCCGGTTCCGGGCGAAAACCCACGAAGTAACAGGGATGGCCCGCCTGTAGCGCGACGCCGATTTCGCTATCCGCCTTGAAGCCGCCAATGCCCGGCCCATGACCGGCGCGCGGGTCCACAATCATGAAAGGACGTTTCCCCGGGTCTGGCGTGCGGCCCTGCGGGTCTTTTATTCGTGCAAGCCAGTAATTCACCGGTCGTGCGAGGTTGCGACCATCAAGAATGATATCAAATTCGAAGGACAGCACATGCGGTTCCTTCGATTCGGTATGTTCAAGAAAGGCATTGCCGCGCCGGCGCAGCACATCCAGAAAAAGCACGCTGCGCTGCCAGGCATCCACAGCATAGGCTGGCCAGGCAAGTGCTGCGCCGGCACCCTGGCCCATCAATCCAGGAAAACCTGTTTGACGTGCGCTATCCTTCCCTTCACTCATGGCCACAATCTCCAAAAACAGAAATGCCAAAAAAACCAAAAGAAAGAGCAGGGGTCCTGAGACTCCTGAAATATACAAAGCACTGCACAGTCACCAACAAGCAATGAAGGTACTGCGCGGAATGAGATGCGGCCACGCCATGTGGCAGCACTCCGCGCCCCAAGAAATATGCACAACGAAAATTCATCGCGCCTGCCTCACTCGCCCGCGTTCAGCGCCATTGCCGGCACCTGATCCGGCAGGATCAGCGCGGCGGCGGTGGCGGCGATCACAGCCTCCACCGATACGCCCGGCGCGCGTTCGCGCAGCAGCAAGCCATCCGGCCCCGGTTCCAGCACGGCAAGATCAGTGACAATAAGGCTGACCGGACGGATCGCCGTGGGCGGCAAGGTGAGTTCCGGCACGATCTTGCTTTCGCCCTTCGCGTTATGCTGCATGGCCACCACCACGCGCCGCGCGCCAGTCACCAAATCCATCGCGCCACCCATGCCTGGCACCAGCTTGCCCGGCACCATCCAATTCGCCAATCGCCCGCGCGCATCCACCTGCAAGCCGCCCAGCACGGTCATATCCAGATGGCCACCGCGGATCAGTGCGAAGGACATGGTGCTGTCAAAGGAAACCGCGCCGGGCAGCGCACTGATGAAGCCGCCGCCGGCATCGGTCAGGTTCGGGTCTTCCATCCCATGCGGGGGTGGCGCGCCAAAGCCGATAATGCCGTTTTCGCTTTGGAAAGCGACATTCATGCCGGCGGGCACATAGCGCGCCACCAGCGTTGGCAGCCCGATCCCCAGATTGACCAGGCTGCGGTCGCGCAATTCCAGCGCCACGCGGCGGGCGATGATTTCTTTCGCGTCCATTTCAGACCGGCCTTTCAATCAAATGATGCACAAGTATGCCGGGCGTGCGGATATGGTCGGGCGGAATAACGCCCACCGGCACAATCTCATCAGGTTCCGCAATCACGCAATCCGCCGCCATCGCCATGACAGGATTGAAATTCGTCGCCGTCAGGCGATAGGTCAGATTGAAATTATAGTCGGCTTCATGCGCTTTCAGCAGCGCGACATCGGCGCGGATCGGGCGTTCCAGCAGAAATTGCCGCCCATCCACCTCCACCACCTGCTTGCCATCGGATACCACCGTGCCGAAGCCGGTGGGGGTCAGCACGCCGCCCAACCCAGCACCACCAGCGCGAATGCACTCAGCCAGCGTTCCTTGCGGCACCAGCTCAACCTCAATCTCGCCATCCATCATCTTGCGTTGAGTGACGGGGTTGGTGCCGATATGGCTGACAATCACCTTGGCGACGCAGCCGGCATCAATCAGCCGGCCCACGCCCATGCCTGGCCGCGCTGTATCATTGCCAATCAGCGTCAGGCCTCGCGCGCCGCGCGCCACCAGCGCATCAATGATGCGCATGGGCGTACCCACCCCCATGAAGCCGCCATAGAGCACCCTTGCCCCATCCGGCACCAGCGCCGCTGCCTCCGCGGCTGTAATCGCCTTGCGCATATGCTCCCCTTTGGCGTGCGTGATCACGCAATATTGTTCAGGCCACCATCCAAATAAATCGTATCTCCGGTCATGCCGGAAGCCGCGCCACTGACCAGAAACGCCACCACGCGGCCCACTTCGGCGATATCCACCAGGCGCCCCGTCGGCGCGCGGCTGACGGCCATGTCAATCAATTCATCGAAATGCGCGATGCCGCTGGCCGCGCGGGTGCGGAGCGGCCCTGGCGAGACCGCATAGGCGCGGATACCCTTCGGCCCAAGCTCCGCCGCCGCGTAGCGGACCGAAGCTTCCAGCGCTGCCTTCACTGGCCCCATCAGATTGTAGTTATCCACCACCTTATCGGCGCCGTAATAGCTCATGGTCACCAGCGCGCCGCCTTCCGTCATCAGCGGTTCCGCAAGTTTTGCCATGCGCAGGAAGGACCAGCAGGAAACCCGCATGGCCTGGGAAAACCCTTCCGCCGAGCAATCAATCACGCGCCCGTGCAAATCCTCACGCGGGGCGAAGGCGATCGAATGGATCAGGAAATCAAGCCGCCCCCATTCCTTGGCGATGCGATCGAAAACGGCTTCCATTTCGCCCGGCTGTTCGACATCAAGCGGCATGGAGATCTCCGCGCCCAGTTCTTCGGCCAGCGGGCGCACGAAACGTTCCGCCTTAGCATTCAGCCAGGTCACGGCCAGGTCAGCGCCAAAGGCGCGCAGCTTGGCGGCGCAGCCAAAGGCGATGGAATCCTGGTTAGCGATGCCCACCACCAAGCCACGGCGGCCTTTCAACATTTCCCCCACACGCGCATTGGGGTCCCAGACGGTCGGCAGGGGGTCGGAAAAGGGCTTCGTCATGGCGCGGGCTCCTTGGGAACGGGGACGCGAAAGGCTGCAAGACTGAATGCTGCGCCCAGTTTTGGCGAGGCGCAATCAACGAAGATTTGTTTGATCCCTGGCAGGCTGCGCTAACGCATATGGCAGCGGCGCAACAAGGAGTGGGCCGCCACAGACTGCCCATTTCGGGCGGTGAGGCGACCCCGGGGCGAAGCCAAAGCCGATTTTGCTGTTATGTTACGGGCAAATGTCTTTGAAGCGCCCCAATACATCACCCCGCAAGGGAATGCCGCCCACACTGCCCGCGCGTGACGCGGTGCTCGCGGGGTTCGAAGGGCG
>JADCGG010000263.1 GCA_020249125.1 Roseomonas sp.
ACGCGCTGAGCGGTTTGAGGTTGTCTATAATCTGCTGAGCCTTGCCGAGAACCGTCGCATTCGTGTTTCGGTGACGACGGATGGCGTGGCGCCGGTGCCCTCGGTGGCCGAGATTTGGCCGAGCGCCACTTGGTATGAGCGTGAGACCTGGGACATGTATGGCGTGGTCTTTGCCGGCCAGCCGGATTTGCGCCGGCTGCTGACGGATTACGGCTTTGAAGGCCATCCGCTGCGGAAGGACTTCCCGCTGACGGGCCATGTTGAAGTGCGGTATGACTCTGAACAGCAGCGCGTGGTTTATCAGCCCGTCACGCTGCAACAGGATTTCCGCAGCTTTGATTTCTTGAGCCCCTGGGAAGGCATGACGACGCTGCCCGGGGATGAAAAAGTGCATCTGAACCGTCTGGAGGGGCCGGCATGAGCCAGAGCCAGGCAATCGCCATTGCGGGCGCAGAGCCCGAGACGGTCCGCCACACCATTGAAGGCGACAGCCACACCATCAATTTCGGCCCGCAGCACCCCGCCGCGCATGGCGTGCTGCGCCTGATTTTGGAAATGAAGGGCGAGGTGGTTGAGCGTGCCGATCCGCATATCGGGTTGTTGCATCGTGGCACCGAAAAGCTGATTGAGCATAAAACCTATATCCAGGCGCTGCCCTATTTTGATCGGCTGGATTACGTGAGCCCGATGTGCATGGAGCATGCTTTTGCTCTGGGTACTGAGCGGCTTTTGGGGATCGAAGCGCCGGAACGCGCGCAATATATCCGCGTGCTGTTCAGCGAATTGACCCGCGTGCTGAACCATTTGCTGAACATCACCACCTATGCACTGGATTGCGGCGCGATCACGCCGGCCCTTTGGGGCTTTGAACAGCGCGAGACATTGCTGGAATTCTATGAGGCAGTCTCTGGCAGCCATTACCACGCGAATTACTTCCGCCCCGGTGGTGTGGCGAAGGATTTGCCGGCGGGGCTGGAAGACAAGATCGCCGCTTGGGCCAAGAAGTTTCCCGATTTCCTGAAGGATCTGGAAGGGCTGCTGACGGAAAACCGCATCTTCAAGCAGCGCACGGTGGATATCGGGATCATGAGTGCAGAACAGGCCATGGCTTGGGGCTTCAGCGGGCCATGCCTGCGCGCTTCCGGCTGCGCCTGGGATTTGCGCAAAAGCCAGCCCTACGATGTCTATGATCGGATGGAGTTCGACGTGCCGGTTGGCACGCGCGGCGATTGCTATGATCGTTATCTGGTCCGCATGCTGGAAATGCGCGAAAGCCTGAAGATCATTGATCAATGCCTGAAGCAGATGAAGCCGGGCCCGATCAAGCTAATGGATAGCAAAATCGCGCCGCCGCAACGCGGCGAGATGAAGCGTTCCATGGAAGCGTTGATCCATCACTTCAAGCTGTACACGGAAGGCTATCACGTGCCGGCGGGGTCCACCTATTCCGTGGTGGAAGCGCCGAAGGGCGAGTTTGGCGTCTATCTGGTAGCGGATGGCACGAACAAGCCTTATCGCTGCAAAATTCGCGCGCCTGGTTATGCGCATTTGCAGGCGATGGAAGTGCTCTCGAAAGGGCATATGCTGGCGGATGCGGTTTCCGTCATTGGCTCTCTTGATATCGTCTTTGGGGAAATTGACCGGTGAGCGCGCCAGCCCAGCAGGAACCTGAAAGCTTTGCTTTCGATGCCGAAAGCGAAGCCAAGATTACGACGATTCTGAAGCGCTACCCGGAAGGTAAGCAGGCGAGTGCGGTGATCCCGCTGCTTTATGTGGCGCAGCGGCAAATGGGGCGGCTGACCCAAAGCGCCTGGGTGCCGCGCGTGGCGATGGATGTGATCGCGGCGCGGCTTTCCATGCCGCCGATCCGCGTTTACGAAGTGGCGACCTTCTATTTCATGTTCAATATGAAGCCGATTGGGCGGCATCATTTGCAGCTTTGCGGCACCACGCCCTGCATGTTGCGCGGGTCTGATGATGTGCTGCGCGCCTGCAAGGATGCGGGCGGCGTGAAGGGCGTGGGCGATACCAGCGCGGATGGCCTGTTCACGCTGACGGAAGTGGAATGCCTGGGCGCCTGTGTGAACGCGCCGATCCTGCAAATTGACGATGATTACTACGAAGATCTTGATTATGAGAGCACGGTGAAGCTGCTTGAAGCCTTCAAGCGCGGCGAAAGGCCAAAGCCCGGCAGCGCAATTGGCCGCGACGCCAGCGCACCGGCAGGCGAGCAAACTGTATTGACCGGGCGGGGAGAAGGCTGAGATGGCCCTTCAGGATAAGGACCGGATTTTCCAGAACCTCTATGGCCGGCAGCCCTGGAATCTGGCTGCGGCGCGGATGCGCGGCAATTGGGATGGCACGGCGGCCATCATCGCGCGCGGGCGCGACACAGTGATTGATGAGGTGAAGAATTCCGGCCTGCGTGGCCGTGGTGGCGCGGGTTTCCCGACCGGCATGAAATGGTCCTTCATGCCGAAGCAATCCGATGGCCGGCCTTCCTATTTGGTGGTGAATGCGGATGAATCCGAACCCGGCACCTGCAAGGATCGTGATATCATTCGGCATGATCCGCATACGCTGATTGAAGGCTGCCTGATTGCGGGTTTCGCGATGGGCGCGCATGCGGGCTACATCTATATTCGTGGCGAATACTACAACGAAAGCGTTGTTTTAGAAGCCGCCATTCAGGAAGCTTATGATGCCGGCTTGCTTGGGCGGAATGCGGCGGGTTCTGGCTGG
>JADCGG010000264.1 GCA_020249125.1 Roseomonas sp.
GGCACGGATTGGGCCAGCTATGCGAATGCCACCGGCGCGGTCACGGTTAATCTTGCTACCGGCGGCAGTTCTGGTGCGGACGGCACTGACGGCCTGACCGGGATTGAGAATGTCCTGGGCGGCAATTTCAATGACAGCCTATTGGGGGATAGCGGCGCCAATCTTCTTGATGGCGGCGCTGGCAATGACACACTTGTTGGTGGCGCAGGCAATGACACGCTGCTGGGCGGCAATGGCAATGACAGCCTGGATGGCGGCAATGACGCCGACACGCTGGCTGGCGACGCGGGCAATGACACGCTGCTTGGCGGCAACGGCAATGACAGCCTGTTCGGCGGCGGTGACAATGACCAGCTTGCTGGCGGTGCGGATAACGACACGCTGAGCGGTGAAGCTGGTGCGGATAGCCTTGCTGGCGGCGATGGCAATGACAGCCTGGATGGCGGCACTGAGGCCGACACGCTGGCGGGCGAAGCGGGCAATGACACGCTGCTCGGCGGCAATGGCAATGACAGCCTGTTTGGCGGCAATGACAATGATCAGCTTGATGGCGGTGCCAATGACGACACGCTGAGCGGCGAAGCCGGTGCGGATAGCCTTGCTGGTGGCGCTGGCAATGACAGCCTGTTCGGCGGCGACGGTAATGATACACTTGATGGTGGTGCAGATAATGACACGCTGAATGGCGGCCTTGGCGATGACCGATTGGATGGCAGCGACGGAAATGACTTTGTAAGCTATGCGGATGCGGCTTCGGGCGTTGATGTTCGACTCAATGCCAGCGGCGGCGGCAATCCGGGCGGCGATGCTACCGGGGATGCCCTTAGCAACTTCGAAGGGATCATCGGCGGCGAATTTGCTGATACGCTGATCGGCAATGCCGGCGCCAATACGCTGTATGGTGGTGGCGGTGTTGATTCGATGGGCACCGGTGGCGGCAATGACTGGCTGGATTTTGGCAGCGGTAATGATGTCTTCAACTGGGGTGAATCGGGTAGCACCGGCAATCTGACGCTGATCGGGGGGGATGATTTTGACACCCTGAACCTGGGCAGTGGCTGGGTGTCGGGGCCCATAGATTTGAACGGGCCTGGTGGTAGCGCTTGGATCACCTTCACGCGGGGCAGTGACACTGTTTACACTTCTGGTTGGGAAAACGTGGTCTGCTTCGCCGAAGGCACGCGCATCGTCACGCCGCAGGGCGAAGACGTGGTGGAAAACCTCCGCGCCGGTGACATGGTGCTGGCGATGCGGAATGGTCAGGCCGCGTTTGAACCTCTCCGCTGGGTGGGCTTCATGGATGTCGCCGTGCCGCGCAACGCGGCCATGGCGGCGAAAACCGCGCCCATTCTGATCAAGGCCGGCGCCATCGCCCCGGGCATGCCGGCGCGTGATCTGCGCGTCAGTCCGGATCACGCGATGGAAGTGGACGGCCATTTGATCCCGGCGAAGCATCTGGTGAATGGCGAAAGCATCATCCAGGAAATCTGGTGCAAGCGCGTGCGCTACTTCCACCTGGAACTGGAAACGCATGGCTTGTTATTGTCTGAAGGCACCTGGTCTGAGAGCTATCTGGATGATGGCAATCGGCACGCCTTCAACAATGCGGCGCTGACCGGGCTGTTCCTGGATTTCGAAGCCGGGCGGTCCAAGGGCGAATATGACCACATGGCCTGCCTGCCCGTGCTGCGGCGGGGCTTGAAGCTGGATGAAATCCATGGGCGGCTTGCACTGCGCGCCGAGGAATTGGCACGCGGGGCGAAGGATCGGCGTCGCGCATAACGCCATCATGTCCGGGAAGCTGGCAGCAGCTTCCCGGATGGGCGCGGCTTTCCTGAAGCCTTGAACGGCTTCATCTGCTAGTCTGCGCTCATGTCTTCGCGCGCGATTCGCATCCTTGGGCTTGATCCCGGCCTTCAGCATACCGGCTGGGGGCTGATCGAAACCGATGGCTATCGGCTGCGCTTTGTGGCCGAAGGCGTTGTTTCAACCTCCGCCCGAGACGCCTTGGGCGATCGGTTGCTGATCCTGCATCAGGGCCTGGCGGAGGCCTTCGCCAATCTCCAGCCCGATGAAGCGGCGGTGGAAAACACCTATGTCGCGCGCAACCCTGAAAGCGCGCTGAAGCTCGGCCAGGCGCGGGGCGTGGTGATGCTGGCACCACGGCTTGCCGGCCTGCCGGTCGCGGAATATGGCGCCATGGAGGTGAAGCGCGCCGTGGTCGGCAATGGCCATGCCGCCAAGGAACAGGTGCAGGCCATGGTGCGCCATCTGCTGCCTGGCGTTGCCTTTCGCCGCGCGGATGCGGCGGATGCACTCGCCATCGCCATCTGCCACGCGCATCATCGGCAGACGAAGAAGATGCTTGCCGGAGCATTTTCAAGCCAAGCTGCCAAGCTTGGCGACTCGGAAAATGCGACTAAACCAGCATTTTCAAGCCAAGCTGCCAAGCTTGGCGACTCGGAAAATGCGACTAAACCAGCATTTTCAAGCCAAGCTGCCGAGCTTGGCGACTCGGAAAATGCGACCAAACCAGCATTTTCAAGCCAAGCTGCCGAGCTTGGCGACTCAGAAAATGCGATCAAACCAGCATTTTCAAGCCAAGCTGCCAAGCTTGGCGACTCGGAAAATGCGACCAAACCAGCATTTTCAAGCCAAGCTGCCAAGCTTGGCGACTCGGAAAATGCGATCAAACAAGGACCTAAAGATGTTTTGCTGCGCGCTGCCGCAGCAAAACGTCTTTAGGCTATGCCACCGCATGATCGGCAAGCTCACTGGCCGGCTGGATAGCACCCATGAAGGCGGCTGCATCCTGGATGTGAATGGCGTTGGCTATCTGCTTTCCTGTTCGCGCAAGACGCTTGATGCGCTGTCCGCCCGCGAAGCCCCGCACCGCGTGCTGGTCGAAACGCACCTTCGGCAAGACGCCATCACCCTTTACGGCTTCGCCGATGCGCAGGAACGCGAAGCCTTCCTGGCGCTGATCGAAGTGAAAACCGTGGGGCCACAAAAAGCCCTTCTCGTCCTGTCCGGCCTGACGCCCGCCGAACTCGCCCGCGCCATCGCCGCCAAGGAACGAAAGCGCCTCGGCGCCGTGAAGGGCCTTGGCGCGGCGACTGCCAACCGCATCGTGGATGAACCCGCCATGCAGAAATGGGCGGTGGGTCGCATCACCCCCAGCGAAGATGGCGAAGGCGCCATCATCACACAACCCGATGCCAATAGCATGGAAGCAGACGCCATCTCTGCCCTGGTCAACCTCGGCCTGAAACGCCCCGAAGCCACCACCGCCATCACCCGCGCCGCCAAACGCTTGGGCAGCGACGCCAGCCTCAACGACCTCATCCGGGATGGGTTGAAGGAGATGGCGCGGTGATGGGGGGTGTGAGCCTCGGGGGGCTCTGCCCCCCGACCCCCCCGCCAGGAGGAATGCATCCTCCTGGACCTCCATCATGGGGGATTGGGTGGAGAGGGGCTGGCGGGTCGCGTTGGGCAAGCGGTCGCGCTGAGCCCCTCTCCACCCAATCCCCCGTATTGGCGGGGTCCGGGGAGACACTGTCTCCCCGGCGGGGGGCCGGGGGCAGCGCCCCCGCGGAGCCCCCCCCCCCATGACCGACTCCGATCGTCTTTCTACCCCCGCCCGGCTTGAGGAGGATGGCGCCGAGGCGTCGCTCCGCCCCCAGACCTTGGATGATTTCACCGGGCAGCGTGGGTTGCGCGAGAATTTGCGCGTTTTCATCGGTGCCGCGCGGGCGCGCGGGGAGGCGATGGATCATGTCCTGTTCCATGGCCCGCCTGGCTTGGGGAAGACCACGCTCGCGCAGATTGTCGCGCGTGAATTGGGCGTTGGGTTTCGCGCGACTTCCGGGCCGGTGTTGCAGCGCGCGGGTGATCTGGCGGCGATCCTGACCAATTTGCAGCCGCGTGATGTGTTGTTCGTGGATGAAATCCATCGTTTGCAGCCGGCGATTGAGGAAACGCTCTATCCCGCAATGGAAGATTTCCAGCTTGATTTGATTATTGGCGAAGGCCCGGCGGCGCGCACGGTGCGGATTGATTTGCCGCCATTCACGCTGATTGGCGCGACCACGCGCGCGGGGTTATTGGCGACACCTTTGCGCGATCGCTTCGGTATCCCCTTGCGTTTGGTGCTTTATACGCCTGAGGAATTGCTCGGCATTGTCACGCGCGGCGCGCGCAAGCTGGGCTTTGATTTATCAGAAGATGGCGCGCGGGAGATTGCCAGCCGTTCGCGCGGCACGCCGCGTATTGCCGGGCGCTTGCTGCGTCGTGTGCGTGATTTCGCGCTGATGGAAGAAAAGGTCGCGGACCGCGCCATGGCCGATGCGGCGCTGAGGCGCTTGGAAGTTGATGCGCTCGGCCTAGATGCGATGGATCGGCGCTATTTGGCGCGTATTGCCGAACACCATAATGGCGGGCCGGTCGGGATTGAAACGCTGGCGGCGGCCTTGGCGGAAAGCCGGGATACGCTGGAAGAAGTGGTGGAGCCTTTCCTTATTCAGGAGGGGCTTGTGTTGCGCACGCCGCGCGGGCGCGTGCTCGGGGATCGCGGCTGGCGCCATTTGGGCTTGAGCCCGCCCGCCGGGGCGCAGCCCTTGCTGGATTTGCTCGGGGATCAGGAAGCGTGAGCGGCCCGCATCTTTGGCCGTTGCGCGTTTATTTTGAGGATACGGATGCCGGCGGGGTTGCCTATCACGCGCGCTATCTGCATTGGGCGGAACGCGCGCGGACGGAAGCCTTGCGCGCCATGGGCCTGCCGCATCAGGAATTGATCGCGCGGCATGGTGTCTTCCTCGTGGTGCGGCGGCTTGAAGTGGAGTATTTCCGGCCAGCGCGACTCGACGAATCGGTGGTGGTGGAAACCCATATCCGCCGTGTGACGGGCGTGCAGGTGTGGCTGACCCAGCTGGTGCGGCGCGAGGGCGAAGATGAGGCTTTGGCGGTGCTGGAAGTGCGCCTGGCCTCGGTGGGGCAGGAGGGTGCCAAACCGGTCCCGCTGCCGGAACCCTGGCGTTCGGCTTTGCGCGCCGTGGCGGAAGCGGCGCCAGGGTGAACAAGATTCTGCCGGGAAAAGGCCGCTTTTCCCGGGCTTTGTGTTTTCAGGTGGCCTTGGCCGCCGGCAATCGCCCCGAAAGGGCGAAGGAGAAGTGGCGTGGATCGTAGCGTGACCACTCAGGCGCTTGGGCAGGCGGCCCATGACCTTTCGCTGTGGGGCCTGTTCCTGCAAGCGGATTGGGTTGTGAAGGCGGTGATGATTGGGCTGCTGCTGGCCAGTATTTGGGTCTGGGCGGTGGTGTTCGAGAAGGTGGTCACCATGCGGCGCATCAATAAGGCGGCGGATGGGTTTGAGGATCGCTTCTGGTCCGGCGGCAGCCTGGATGAGCTGTTCACGCGGGAAGGGGAACAGCCCACGCATCCGCTGGCGGCGGTGTTTGGCGCGGCGATGCGCGAATGGCGCCGCAGCGCGGGCGGGGGCAATGTGCTGGGCGGCGCCAAGGAACGCGTGGAACGCGCCATGGGTGTGACCATCGGGCGGGAAATGGAAAGGCTGGAACGCTGGATGGTGTTTCTGGCTTCCGTTGGTTCCGTCGGGCCGTTTGTTGGCTTGTTTGGCACGGTCTGGGGGATCATGAATTCCTTCTCGGCCATTGCGGGGATGCAGAATACCAGTCTGGCGGTGGTGGCGCCAGGGATTGCCGAAGCGTTGTTTGCCACTGCGATCGGCCTTGTGGCGGCGATTCCGGCGGTGCTGGCATATAATAAAATCAATACGGATTTGGCGCGGTTTGCGGCGCGGCTGGAAGGCTTCGCCACGGAATTTGGCGCCATCCTGTCGCGACAGACGGAAGCGGCGGCGAATGATGGCGGGCCGCGCAGCCCGACCCAGGCGGCGGAATAGGCCATGGGCGCTTCCCTTTCCGGCGGGCGCGCTTCCGGGCGTTCGCGTTATCGCCCAATGGCTGAAATCAATGTCACGCCCTTTGTGGATGTGATGCTGGTGCTGCTGATCATTTTCATGGTGGCCGCGCCGTTGATGACGGTGGGGGTGCCGGTGGATTTGCCCAAAACCACCGCCCAACCGCTCAATCAGGAAACCGAACCCCTGACCATCACGGTCAATCCGGAAGGCAAGATTTTCTTGCAGGAAACCGAAGTGCCTTTGGATGGGCTGGTGCCGCGCCTGCAGGCGATCATGCGTGAACAGCCGCAGGGCGCGCCGGAGCGGCGGATTTTTGTCCGTGGCGACAAGGCAATTTCCTATGGCCGCGTCATGGAGGTGATGGGCACCATCGCCGGTGCGGGCTTCACCCGCGTGGCGCTTTTGGCGGAACAGCCAGCGGGGCCGCAACCAGGCGCGGCAGCGCCATCGGGACGGCCGGCAACCCAGCCAGCACGCCCGGCCGCACCCGCGCCAGGCCGCCCGGCCCAGCCGCCCCGCGGCTGAGGGCCGGAAGGAGAGAGCCTTGCCCCGGGCCCTGCCCGATAAGCGACTGAACAAGTGGCTGATGATCTCGGCAGCGCTGCATTTGGCGGTGCTGGGCATCGGGGCCTTGTTTTCGCTTGCGCGCAGCATCCCTGAACCGCAGGAACAAGGGATCGCGGTGGAGCTTGTGGCCCCTGGCCCGGCGCAGATGGCGCGCGCCGATAGCCCGGCACCGACGCCAGGGCCGACAGCCCCCCCCACCCCCACGCCGCCGACGCCCGAGCCCCCGGCGCCGGAGCCGCCGCGCAATGCGCCGCCCGAACCGACGCCCCCGCCCCCGCCGCCTCCCCCGGCGCCGGCTGCCGCGCCAACGCCTGCGCCACCCAGCCCGGCGCGGCCAACCCCGCCCGCGCCAGCGCCGGCGCCGAGCCCTGAGCCTTCTCCGGCGCCGCGTGTGACGCCGCAGTCTCAGGCGCCGCAACCAACGCCGCCGCAGCCCCAGGCCACGCAGCCGCCGCGCCCGGAACCGCCGCTGCCGCTACCGCCCCCGCCCGTGCCGCCGCCGCCCGAGCCATCGCGCCAGGCAGGCACAGGGCAAACACCGCCGGTGGCGCGGCCACAGGAAAACAGCACTTCGGTGCAGAATACGCTGGAGCGGCTGCGCGCCCAGCAGCAGCAGGAACGTGCGCCCACCGCGCGGCCCAATCCTTCTGGTGCGCCGCGCCAGGGTACGGGCTCGCCTACTGCAAACGGAACGCTGACGCAGGGGGAGATTCGTGGTCTCGCCGCGCAGGTGGAAGAATGCTGGAATGTGGATGCCGGCATGCTAGGGCTTGAAGGTATTGTTGTTGAATTGCGCGTGCAGCTTGATGGCCAGGGCAATGTCCGCAATGTGGTGCCGGCGGGGAATATGCCTTCCGATCCACGCGTGCGGTCTGTATTCGAATCGGCGCGGCGTGCTCTATTGGCACCTGCGTGCAATCCGCTGAAGGTGCCGCCGGACAAGTTTTCCTTCGTCATGGGTTCCACCTTTCGCTTCAATGCGCGCGGGCTGGTGCGCTGAATTCAGGATGATGGGTATGACAACAAGACGCTCCCTTCTGCTTGGTGCCGCTGGTGCGGTGACAGTCTCCGGCCTTGCGGGCGCGCCGGGTGCCGCCGTCGCGCAAGGCGCCGTGATTGATATCACCCGCGCGCGCACCAACCCCATTCCCATCGCCATCCCGGATTTTGCCGGGGCCGGGGATGGCCAGCGTTTCGGGCGCGATGTCGCGCGCGTGGTGCAGGATAATTTGCGCAATTCCGGCCTGTTTCGCCCAGTGCAGCGCCAAGCCTTCATCCAGACGCCGGAATCCGCTGCGCAAACGCCACGCTTTCAGGATTGGCGCGTGATTGGTGCGCAGGCGCTGACCACAGGGCGCGCGGATGTGCAAGGCGGCAATCTGCGCGTGGAATTTCAGTTGTGGGATGTGCTGCCGGAAAGCCGATTGCAGGGCACCGCCTTCACAACGCCTGCCAGCAATTGGCGGCGCATCGCGCATCTGATCTCTGACGTGATCTATGAAAGATTGCTGGGCGAAAAAGGCTATTTCGACACACGCATCGTCTATATCGCGGAATCCGGCCCGCGTGATCGCCGGCTGCGCCGGCTTGCGATCATGGATCAGGATGGCGAAAACAACGCCTTCCTGACCGATGGGCGCGAAGCCGCACTCACGCCGCGCTTTCATCCATCCGCGGATCGCGTGGCCTTCATGTCCTATCAGGGCCGCGAACAGCCGCGTGTTGTGTTGTTTGATCTGAACACGCGCGGCCAGCAGGTGCTCGGCAATTTTCCGGGCATGACGCTTTCACCGCGTTTCGCACCCGATGGGCGTTCCGTGGTGCTTTCCGCCATGCGTGGCGGGGATGCCAATATCTATGTGGTGGATTTGGCGAGCCGACGCGAAAGGCAGATTACCAGCGGCAGCGCGCTTGATGTCAGCCCTGCTTTTTCGCCCGATGGCACGCAGATTGTGTTCAATTCCGATCGCGGTGGCGATCAGCAGCTTTACGTCATGGATGCGAATGGCGGGGGCATCCGCCGCATTTCCTTCGGCCGCGGGCGCTATGCCACGCCGGTCTGGTCCCCGCGCGGCGATTTGATTGCCTTCACCCGCTTTGGCAGCGGCAATTTCGCCATTGGCGTGATGCGCCCCGATGGCTCGGGCGAGCGCATTTTGTCTGAAGGCTGGAAGATGGAAGCGCCAAGCTTCGCGCCCAATGGTCGCATGCTGGTCTTTGGCCGTGAAACCCGCGCCACCGATGCGCGCGGCGGCGGTTATTCGGCGCGCATCCACACCATAGACATCGCGGGCTTCAATGAACGCCCCTTGCCAACGCCAACCGATGCCACCGATCCGACCTGGTCCCCTTTGCTTTCCTGAAGGTTTTGGCTTGACCTTAGAGGGGCGAGCCTTTACCGCACCGCACAAAGCTATGATTTTTCTGAAAGGAAACCAGTCATGAAGTTGAAATTCCTCGCTATTGCGGGTCTTGCGCTGCTTGCCGCCTGTTCCAGGTCGGACAATAGCAGCAGCTCCGGCGCGGGCATGGGCGGCGCGGGCAATATCCGCCCCGGCAGCCAGGAAGATCTGGTCGCCAATGTGGGTGATCGCATCTTCTTCGATTTTGATCGCAGCAATATCCGCGCCGATCAGCGCCCGGTGTTGCAGCGCCAGGCGGAATGGATGGGCCGCTTCCCTGAAGTACAGGTTGTGGTGGAAGGCCATACCGATGAACGCGGCACGCGCGAATATAACCTGGCCCTTGGTCAGCGCCGCGCCAATTCCACACGTGATGCGCTGGTGGCGGGTGGCGTGAATGGTTCGCGCATTTCCACCATCTCCTTCGGCAAGGATCAGCCGGCGGCACTCGGTTCGGATGAAAGCGCCTGGGCGCAGAACCGCCGCGCCGTCACGGTCGTTCGCTGAAGGAAAGGGCGCGGCTATTGTCGCGCCGCTTGAAGGCCATGGCAGGTTTTCCCGTCGCGTTGCGCTTGGCGTGTCTGGGCCTTGGGTTGGTGCTGGCAATGCCGGCGTTCGCCCAGGTGGAAACCCGAGAAGGCATTGCGCTGCAAAACCAGATCCTGGATTTGCGTCGGGAACTTGACGCGCTGCGCCGTGGCGGCGCCGTAGCGGCGCCGAGCGCGCCGGCGCGCGCGCCTGCCGCATCCGGCGATCTGGTGCAGCAACTGCTCGGGCGCGTGCAGGAACTTGAGGAAGAAAACCGCCGCCTACGCGGTCGCCTTGATGTGGCCGACAATAATGATCGGCAAATGCGCGCCGAGATGGAAAAGCTGCGCGGCGATTTGGATTTTCGCCTGCAAGCGCTTGAGAAAGGGACTGGCCGCCCGGCCGCCCCGCGCCCTCCTCAGCCGGGGCCGGCGGCGCCAGCCCCGCCAGCCCCGGCACCCTCCAACGCCCCTAGGACGGTTGACAAGGCCATTACGGATGGCCGCACCGCTTTGGCGCAGCGCGATTTCGCCACCGCTGAGGCCGCCGCGCGGGAGGCGATCCGCGCCCGCCCCGGTGCCCGTGCCCAGGATGCGCATTTGCTGTTGGGCGATGCGCTGATGGGCAAGCGGGATTTCCAGAATGCTGCGCTCGCCTATGACGAGGCGTATAGCCGCAACCGCCAGGGCGCCCGCGCGCCAGAGGCGATGATCGGCTTGGCCAATGCCTTCCAGGGTTTCGGCGCGAAACGCGAAGCCTGTGAGACCTTGGACAATCTGCGCTCCAACTTTCCCAATCTGGCCGGCCCGCAGGCGCAGCGCGCCGCCGATAGCCGCCGCCGCGCGCAATGCCGGTGAAATAGCCCCATGGGGATAGGCGGCTTCCAGACCTGAGCCTGCCCGTCAGCGCGGCGGAATTCGCCGCCGCCATGGCGCCGCTTGGGCCATTCGGCGCGATGCCATCGCTGGCAGTCGCGGTCTCCGGCGGGCCGCATAGCCTGGCCGCTGCCTTGCTGGCGCGGGAATGGGTGGCAGCGCGAGGTGGGCGGGTGCTTGCCCTGGTCGCGGATCATGGGCTGAGGCCCGAAAGCGGGGCTGAGGCGGATCATGTATTGGGGCTGCTCGCTGACGCCGGGATTGCGGGGGAATGCCTGCGCCTTGGCTTGCCTGCTGGCGCGCGGATGCAGGAACGTGCCCGCGCTGCGCGGTTGGCGGCGCTGACCGAAGCCGCCGCGCACCATGGCTGCCCCTGGCTGCTGCTGGGGCATCATCGTGGCGATCAGGCGGAAACCCTGGCCTTTCGCGCCTTGCGCGGCAGTGGCGCGGCAGGCTTGGCCGCCATGGCGCCGCTGCGCGTGGCGCCCGATTGCCTGATCCTGCGCCCGCTGCTGGGCTTCGCACCCGCCCGGCTGGAAGCGGTGGTGGCCGCTGCCGGCATCTGCCCCGTGCGCGATCCTTCCAACGACAATCCACGCTTTGCTCGTATCCGCCTGCGCCGGGCTTTGGGCGATGCAGAAGGGGAAGGCGAAGGGGTGTTGGCGCTTGCCAAGGCGGCAGAGGCATTTGCGCGCCGCCGTGCCCGGCGGGAGGCCGCGCTGCTGGATCGGCTGGCGACAGCCGCTGAAATCTACCCGGAAGCCTATGCGTGGGCGGACCCCAAGGCACTTGGCGCCGATGCGCTTGGCGTAGCGGCTTTGGCCCGCCTGATCGGCCTGATCGGTGGGGCTGCCTGGCCTGTCCCCATTGAGGCCACGGCGGCGCTGCTGGCGCGCGGTGGCGGCAGCCTTGCCGGCGCCTGGGTCCGCCCTGGCGCGGGCGGGCGCCTTTTGCTGGTGCGCGACCCGGGCCTGATTGCGCCGGCCCAACCGCTTACGCCGCCCTTCCTGTGGGATGGGCGCTTTCACGTGACCGGCCCATCGCGCCCTGGCTGGCATTGCGCTGCCCTGGGGGCGGCGGCGGGCGCCTTCCGGCAGCAGATCAAAACGCCGCTTGCCGCGCTGCGCGCCCTGCCAGCGCTTTGGGATGAAAAGGGAAAGCTGGCCCTCCTGCCCGGCCTGTTCTATGGTGAAGGGGTGGAAGCTTCGGCTTGGCGCTTGGCCTTTGCCCCAAGGGGTGGCAGCCTGCCGCCGGGCTGGTGGCGCTTTTGCGGCTGGAAGATTTCGCGCGGGTCATTCAAGATGCGTGAAGCCTCACTATGTATGCTGGTAGCTGGCGGCGGATGACGCCATCATGCTCCTGAAGATGGAAGGGTTGCGGTGAATAATTTCAGCCGAAACATGGCTTTATGGGTGATCGTGGCGCTGCTGCTGGTGGCCCTGTTCAACCTGTTTCAACCGAGCGGTTCAAGCCGACCTGGTACCTCTCAAGTCGCCTATTCGGACTTCTTGAATGAGGTGCAGGCCGGCCATGTGCGTGATGTCACCATTCAGGGCCGCACCCTGACGGGCCAGCTCAGTGATGGGCGGCAATTCACCACCTATACGCCGGAAGACCCGGCGCTGATTTCGCGCCTGACGGAAAAGGGCGTGCGCGTGGTGGCGCGGCCTGAAGAATCCGAGGTGAATCCGCTGCTGCATTACCTCGCTTCCTGGTTCCCGATGCTGCTGCTGATTGGCGTGTGGATTTTCTTCATGCGGCAAATGCAGGGCGGCGGCGGGCGCGCCATGGGTTTCGGCAAATCCCGCGCCAAGTTGCTGACGGAAAAGCAGGGCCGCGTGACCTTTGATGATGTCGCCGGCATTGACGAAGCCAAGGCGGAGCTTGAGGAAATTGTCGAATTCCTGCGCGATCCGCAGAAATTCCAGCGCCTGGGCGGCAAGATCCCGAAGGGCGTGCTGCTGGTCGGCCCGCCCGGTACCGGCAAGACCTTGCTCGCGCGGTCCATCGCCGGTGAAGCCAATGTGCCCTTTTTCACGATTTCCGGTTCGGATTTTGTGGAAATGTTCGTGGGTGTTGGCGCATCGCGCGTGCGAGACATGTTCGAACAGGGCAAGAAGAACGCGCCTTGCATCATTTTCATTGACGAAATTGACGCGGTTGGGCGGCATCGCGGCGCCGGGCTTGGCGGCGGCAATGATGAACGTGAACAGACGCTCAATCAGATGCTCGTCGAAATGGATGGGTTTGAAAGCAATGAGGGTGTGATCCTGATTGCGGCCACCAACCGCCCCGATGTGCTGGACCCCGCGCTGCTGCGCCCGGGCCGGTTCGACCGTCAGGTTGTGGTGCCGAACCCCGATGTGAATGGGCGTGAGAAAATCCTGCGGGTGCATATGCGCAAGGTGCCTTTGGCTTCCGATGTGGACCCGAAGGTGATTGCGCGCGGCACACCTGGTTTCTCTGGTGCTGATCTGGCCAATCTGGTGAATGAAGCGGCGCTGCTTGCGGCGCGCACCGGGCGGCGCACCGTTGGCATGGCGGAATTTGAAGCCGCCAAGGACAAGGTGCTGATGGGCGCCGAGAGGCGCAGCCTTGTGATGTCGGAAGCTGAAAAGCGCATGACAGCCTATCACGAAGCGGGCCATGCGCTGGTTGCCATGAATGAACCGGAATGCGACCCGGTGCATAAGGCGACCATTATTCCGCGTGGCCGCGCGCTTGGCCTTGTGATGTCGCTCCCGGAAGGGGATCGTTATTCCAAGCATAAATCCAAGCTGAAATCCGAACTCGCCATGGCGATGGGCGGGCGTGTGGCGGAAGAACTGATTTTCGGTGCCGATAAGGTCAGCAATGGCGCTTCCGGTGACATCAAAATGGCGACCAATCAGGCGCGCATGATGGTGACCGAATGGGGCATGAGTGAAAAGCTTGGCATGATCGCCTATGGCGACAATAGCCAGGAGGTTTTCCTCGGCCATTCCGTGACGCAGACGAAAAATGTCTCGGAAGAAACCGCGCGCATGATTGATGCCGAAATTCGCGGCATTATTGATGGCGCCTATGCGCGGGCCACAAAAATCCTGACCGAGCATATGGATGAACTCCATCTGCTGGCGAAGGGCTTGCTGGAACATGAAACGCTCAGCGGCGATGAAATCCGTCAGGTGATCAAGGGTGAACCCGTAGTGCGCAATCGCCCGGATGAACCAGTGAACCAGGGCCGCGGCAGTGTGCCGACGGCCGGGCGGCCCACCATGCGTCCGGGCGGGCTTTCTCCGGGCGCGGCGCCTGCCACCTGAAAAGTGACTGCTGATCGCTGGTTGCATCCGCTGGGCCTGTTATCAGGCCCAGCCGCGTTTCGTGCCATTGGTGAAGGTCAGGCGCTACCCTTGCAGGGTGGCGATCTGGCCTTTTCCCTGGCGCGGCTTGTGGAAAATGGACGGGACCTTGGCATCCTGCCCATCGCCGCGCTGCCGGAAGATTGGGGCGATGAGATTGAGGCGGTAACAGCGCGGCCCTTGCCCTTTGCCGGGCTTGCCACGACGCGGCCTTTGGTGATGGGTATCCTGAACATCACCCCCGATAGTTTTTCCGATGGTGGCCGGCATTTTGATCCGGGTGTGGCGATTGCCGCCGGCCATGTCATGCTGGAAGCGGGCGCCGATATTTTGGATATTGGCGGTGAATCCACGCGCCCCGGCGCGGAACCCGTTGCAGTGGATGATGAAATCGCCCGCGTCCTCCCCGTAGTGCGGGAATTGGCCAAGGCCGCCCCGGTCAGCATTGATACGCGCCATGCCGCGACCATGCAGGCCGCCTTGGAAGCCGGCGCTGAAATCATCAATGACGTTACTGCGCTTCGCCACGATCCGGCCGCGGTGGATTTCCTGGCGCGTAATCAGGCACCGGTGGTGCTGATGCACATGCCGGGCACTGACCCGCGCGATATGCAGGCCAAGGCCGATTACGCCGATGTGGTGTTGGAAGTAGCGCGCTTTCTGCGTGATCGTGTGGCGACACTTGAAGCGCTTGGCATTGCGCGCGGGCGCATCGCGATTGATCCCGGCATCGGCTTTGGCAAGACCATGGCGCATAACCTCGCCTTGATTGAAGCCTTGCCGATCCTGGCGGGGATTGGCTGCCCCATCCTGCTCGGCGCATCGCGCAAGCGCTTCATCGGCACGCTATCGGGCGTGGATCAAGCCGAAGATCGCCTGGCCGGCAGCCTGGCGGTAGCGCTCGCCGGCGCGGCGCGCGGTGCCGCGATTTTGCGTGTTCATGATGTGGCGGAAACCATCCAGGCGCTCGCCGTCTGGCAGGCTTGCGCGCATGGCAGCGCGGGGTGATCAATCATGCCCATGAAGCACATGCACCTCGGCGCCTTCATGCGCCCCGTCAGCATCCACACTGCCTGGTGGCGCCACCCTGACTCAGCGCCTGAGGCGAATTTCAGCTTGAAGCATCTGGTGCAGTGCATCCAAACCCTGGAGCGCGGCAAATTCGATGCCTTCTTCATGGCGGATCATCTGGCCGTATTGAACATGCCGATCGAAGCGCTGAAGCGCAGCGGCACCGTCACGTCCTTTGAACCCTTCACGCTTTTATCCGCGCTTGCGATGGTAACGGAACGTATCGGCCTGATCGCGACCGCTTCCACCACCTATGATGCGCCCTATCACATCGCGCGGCGCTTTGCCTCGCTGGATCATATCAGCGGCGGGCGCGCGGGGTGGAATATCGTCACCACCTCCAACCCCGATGCGGCACGCAATTTCGGCATGACGGAGCATATGGACCATGCCGAACGCTATGCGCGTGCGCGCGAATTCCATGATGTGGTGACCGGGCTTTGGGACAGCTTCGCGGAAGACGCCTTCATCCGAGACAAGGAAAGCGGCGTTTTCTGGGACCCCGCGCGGATGCATAAGCTGAACCATAAAGGCAAATATCTTTCCATCGCCGGGCCGTTGAATATCGCGCGCCCGGTGCAGGGCTGGCCGGTGATTGTGCAGGCCGGCGCTTCCGATACGGGCCGGCAATTGGCCGCCGAGGTCGCGGAGATGATCTTCGCCGCCGGCGGCCCCATGGCCGATGCGCGCGCTTATTACGCCGATATCAAATCCCGCGCCGCCAAGGCCGGGCGCGATCCGGCGCTGATCAAAATCCTGCCCGGCGCCCTGGTGACAGTGGCGGAGTCGGATGAAGCCGCCCGCGAAAAACGCGCGCTGCTGGATAGTCTTGTGCATCCCGATAGCGGCATGGGCGCGCTTTCCATAGCGCTTGGTGTGGATGCGCGCGGCTTTGATCTGGACGCGCCTTTGCCCGAGATTCCTGAGACCAATCAAAGCCAAAGCGGCCGCCAACGCGTGATGGAACGCGCGCGGCGCGAAAACCTGACCGTGCGGCAATTGGCGGTGGCCCTTGGCGGCTATGGCGGGCTTTCTTTCACCGGCAGCGCCAAAAGCGTCGCCGATGAAATGCAGGCCTGGCTGGAAGCGGAAGCCTGTGATGGCTTCAACATCATGTTCCCGACCATCCCTGGCGGGGTTGAGGATTTCGTGCGCCTGGTGGTGCCGGAATTGCAACGGCGGGGGATTTTCCGGCGGGAGTATGAGGGGACCACGCTCCGGGACCATCTGGGTCTGCCGCGCCCGAAGAACCAGTTCTTTTGAGCGTGGATCGGCTTTTCCTCGCCGAAATCATTGAAAGATAGTGGCGTTCAACGCTAGATTGCCGCCATCAGAACGGGCGATGGGCTTCGCCTGCAAGGGAGACAAACATGCTTCAAAGACGACACCTGCTCGGCGGCGCGGCGGCGCTTCCCTTCGCGTCCATTGGTGCGCCCGCCATCGCGCAAGCACCGCGCGTCCTGCGCTATGTGCCGCATGCCAATCTGCCGAATATTGACCCCTTCACCAATACGGCCTTTGTCGCGCGAGACCATGCCTTCCTGGTTTATGATCAGCTTTACGGCATGGACGACAAATTCCAGCCGCGCCCGCAAATGGTTGAAGGCCATGTCATTGAAAATGACGGCAAGACCTGGCGTTTTACCCTGCGTGAGGGGCTGAAATTCCACGACAATACGCCGGTGCGCGGGCGCGATTGCATCGCCTCCATCCGGCGCTGGGGCCGGCGCGATGCCTTCGGCCAGGTGCTATTGGCGCGCGTTGCGGATATGGTTGAAGTCAGCGACCGCGTTTTTGAAATTCGCCTGACCTCGCCCTTCCCGAAAATGCTAGATTGCCTGGCGAAGGTCACCACAAGCTGCCTGTTCATCATGCCGGAACGGCTGGCGAATGTAGATGCCTTCACGAATATCACGGAAGCCGTCGGCAGTGGGCCTTATCGCTTCATCCAGAATGAATGGGTGCCGGGCTCCATGCTCGCCTATGCGCGGAATGCAGATTATGTGCCGCGTCAGGAAGCGCCTTCCATGACCGCCGGCGGCAAGGTGACGCATTTTGATCGCGTGGAATGGCGGATCATTCCGGATGCCAGCACGGCCTCGGCCGCGCTGCAATCGGGTGAGATTGACTGGTGGGAACAGCCGACGGCTGATCTTTTCCCGCTTTTCATGCGCGGAGCCGCGGCGCGCAATATCCGTGTGGACATCATCAATGACACCGGGCTGATCGGCATTTTCCGCCCGAACCATACCGCCGCGCCCTTCAATAATCCGGCGGTGCGCCGCGCCGTGCTCACCGCGATCAACCAGATTGATTTCATGACCGCGGTGATCGGCACTGCCGGCGTGGAAGGCCGCGCCGATTTGCGCCGCGAAGGCATTGGCTATTTCGCGCCGGAAAGCCCGATGGCGAGCAATGTCGGCATGGAACGCATGCGCAAGAGCATTGATGCCGCGCGCGCCGAAGTGCAGGCCGCCGGCGCGATGGGCCAGCGCCTTGTGCTGCTGAACGCCACTGATCTGGCTTCCATCAATGCCGCGACGCTGGTCGGCGCTGATCTGTTCCGCCGCATGGGCTTCAATGTTGATCTGGTCAGCACGGATTGGGGCACGCTGGTCGCCCGACGCGCGAGCAAGAATGCGCTTGAACAAGGCGGCTGGTCCGGCTTCTTCACCTTCTGGTCCGGGATTGACCATTGGAACCCCGCGAGCCACGCCTCCATCCGTGGGCATGGTGATAATGCCTGGCCGGGTTGGCCCAATATCCCGGCCTTGGAAGCGCAGCGCGATGCCTGGTTCAATGCGCCGGATGCGGCAGCGGAAGCGGCGGCGGGGCGCGAGATGCAGCGCATCGCCTTTGAAGAAGTGCCCTATGTACCGACGGGCATGTATTACCAGCCCACCGCCTATCGCCGGAACCTGACCGGCATGCTGAAGGGCCAGCCGCCGCTGTTCTGGAATATCCGGCGCGCTTGAACCTAAGCCCCGCGCCTGGAGCTTCCAGGCGCGGGCGGGTTTCATCTGACGCGGGCAAGGGGCTATAAGCGGCGCATGAGCGAAGCAGCCACGACCCGTAAGCTTTTCGGCACTGATGGCATTCGCGGCAAGGCAAATGCCGCGCCGATGGATGCCGCCACCGCACTCCGGCTTGGCCAGGCGGCGGGCAGCTATTTCAATCGCGGCAATCACCGCCATCGCGTGGTGATCGGCAAGGATACACGGCTTTCCGGCTATATGCTGGAACCGGCGCTGACTGCTGGCTTTATCGGCGCGGGCATGGATGTGGTGCTGGTCGGGCCATTGCCGACGCCGGCCATTGCGCTGCTGACGCGTTCCCTCCGCGCGGATTTGGGGGTGATGATCAGCGCCTCCCACAACCCATACGAAGATAACGGCATCAAGCTGTTCGGCCCGGATGGGCTGAAGCTGACGGATGACCAGGAAGCCGAAATTGAAGCGCTGATGGCGGGCGATTTGGCCGCATCCCAGGTGGCGCCGGCGCGGCTTGGGCGCGCGAGCCGGTTGGAAGATGCGCCGGGGCGCTATATTGAAGCCGCCAAGGCATCCTTCCCGCGCGGCCAGACCTTGGATGGGCTGCGGATTGTGGTGGATTGCGCCCATGGTGCCGGGTATCGCGTAGCGCCCACAGTGCTTTGGGAATTGGGGGCCGAGGTGATCCCCATCGGCGTCGCGCCGGATGGCTTCAACATCAACAAGGCGGTGGGGTCCACCGCGCCGGGCGCGCTTGCGGCTTTGGTGCGTGAACGCGGCGCTGATTTGGGCATTGCCTTGGACGGTGATGCGGATCGCGTGGTGCTGGTGGATGAAGCCGGGCAGGTGATTGATGGCGATCAGATCCTGGCGCTGATCGCCCGTTCCTGGCACGCGCAAGGCCGGCTGACCGGCGACGCGGTGGTGGCCACTGTCATGTCCAATATGGGGCTGGAACGCTTTCTGGCGGCGCGCGGCCTTGGCTTGCTCCGCACCGCCGTGGGTGACCGCTATGTGGGTGAGAAGATGCGCGAAGCCGGCTGCAATCTGGGCGGTGAGCAATCCGGCCATATGATCATGCCGGAATTCGGCACCACCGGCGATGGCTTGATCGCCGCCTTGCAAGTCCTGGCCGTGCTGGTCGAAGAAAAGCGCCCCGCGAGTGAAGTGCTGCGTTGCTTCGCACCCCTGCCGCAGCGTCTGGTTAATGTGCGCTATGCCGGTGCCTCGCCGCTCGCGAAGCCCGTGGTGACCCAGGCGATTGCGGCGGAAGAAGCCGCCCTTGGCGCGCGGGGCCGCGTGCTGATCCGCCCTAGTGGCACCGAACCCGTGATCCGCGTGATGGCGGAAGCCGAGGAAGAAACCCTGGTGGAAGGCGTGGTCGGGCGCCTGGCTGATCTGATCAAGGCCGAGGCGCGCGCGGCATGAAGGGGCGTGTGCTAATCATCGCCGGGTCTGATTCGGGTGGTGGGGCAGGCATTCAGGCGGACCTCAAGGCCGTGACCGCCCTTGGCGCCTTTGGCATGACAGCGATCACGGCGCTGACGGCGCAAAACACCCTTGGCGTGCATGGTGTGTTGCCGGTGCCGCTGGATTTCCTACGGCAGCAAATCGCCGTGGTGATGGATGATATCGGCGCCGATGCCATCAAAACCGGCATGTTGGCCGATAGCGCCACCATTGAAGCCGTATGCGATGAAATCACCACCCGCGCGCCGGCTGTGCCGCTGGTGGCGGACCCGGTGATGGTGGCCAAGGGCGGCCACCCCTTGCTGGTGCCGGAAGCCGCCGAAACACTAAAGCGCCGCTTGCTGCCGATCGCTTCCGTGCTGACGCCCAATTTGCCGGAGGCCGAGGCGCTGTGCGGCTTTGCCATCCCCGATGTCGGCGCCATGCATCAGGCGGCCAAGGCGTTGCTGGCACTCGGCGCCAAGGCCGTGCTGCTCAAGGGCGGGCATTTGCCGGGGGATGAGGTGGTGGATTTGCTCGCCACCGGGACACGGATGGAAATCTTCCGCGACCGGCGCATTCAAACGCGCCACACCCATGGCACGGGCTGCACGCTGGCAAGTGCGGTGGCGGCAGGCTTGGCGCAGGGGCTTTCGCTGAGGGATTCCGTGATCCGCGCGCGTGCCTATGTGCGCGCGGCCATTGCGGCGGCGCCGGGGTATGGCGCCGGGCATGGGCCTTTGGACCATGCGGTCACCTGTGATCCGGAGATTTTGCGCTGATTTCCTCCGCTGGGTCGGTTTTCTTCAGGATTTGTTAATCTTTTCCGGCGTAGTTTGTGATCATGGCTGTCAATATGAGTGCCACCCTTTTTGCGGGGTTGTTTGGCCAACAAGGTCAGACCTCGCTGATGCTTCCCTTCGGTAACGCTGCCCCTGCGGCAAGCGCCGGGGATGCTGTGGTCGCCTTCCGTCGGGTCACCAAAGCGGGTGAGGAGGAAAAGGGCCTCGCTCGCGAACGAAAAGACAGCGTCACGCTGACAGCTTTGGCGCAGTTTCGACAGGCTTTGGACGCGGCGCCGAATATTGACAAGGCGCTTTCTGATCCCCGCGTCTTGAAGGTGTTGATGCCGGCCCTTGGCCTGCCGGATCAGGTTGGCAATCCGGGGCTGGTCAGGCGGGCGCTATTGTCTGACCCCAAGGACCCCAAAGGGGTGGCGGCGCAGCTTGGCACCACCTGGAGGAATGCCGCTACCACGCTCAATCTCAAGGCAAGCACAACGCCAAAGACCGTCGCCTTTGAAGGCCTAACCGATCGGGAAACCGCGGCGGTGGCCCAGCAATTGCGGATTGGTGAAGCGGTGCTGACCGCCCCCGCCAGCCGCGCGGCGGCACCGAAACTCAGGGCCTTTGACGGCTTGCAGGACAAGGCGACCAGCGCCTTGATTGGGCGGTTGCGCCCTGGTGAGGAATTGGTCCCGGATCGCGCGCGGCGAGAGGTAGAGCAGGTCGCCACCCTGACGGCAGTAGCCATCAGGCGGGCAGAAGTGCCGGCGGATGATCTGCCGGCCATTGCCAAGGACGCGCTGAAGCAGATGGCGGGCCTGATGCAGGGCGGGTCCTTTGATGCGGCGCTTGCTGTCGTGGATGATACGCTTTTCGCCCTCAATAGTGCTGGGGGGCTCACGCCGGCTCAATTGCGCCAGTCTCGCATAGCGCTGCTGGAAACTGGTATCAGCATTGAACAAATGCGCCGTGATGCATCCGGGGTGGCAAAGCGTGTTGAACAGCTGATTGCGATTGATTGGCCGACCGGCGCCGCCTGGGCGCCCGCCTACAAGACCAGGCTTGATGCCTTCCACAAGGAAGGTGTGAACAAGAATGTGAATTTCTCGCTTGAAGTGGCTGTTGCCATGGCGCGGCGGATGCAAGACACCGCGCTCGATGCCAATGAAATTGATTTGGCGAAGACCTACGCCAATACCTCTCAGACCGTACTGAATACGAGGGATGGTCGGCCGACAAAGGCACCTGTTGAAGGTGTGCCGCCAACGCGCATTACCCAGGCGGATGCGACGAAGCTTTTGGACAGCATGAAGAACGCGGCACCGCCCAATATCCCGCGTGCGCAAATTGAGGTGAACTACGCTGCCGGTGCGGCGCTCAGCGCCATCAAGCTTGCGGAAACACCGGTTTTTGGCATGCCGACACTCGCGAGCCAGGCATTGAAAGATATTGCAAGGCTGACGCGGGCAGGCACCTATGCTTCCGCCATTCAGCGTGCGGATGAAGCCTTGACCGCCATCGCCAATGATACGGCCATGCCGGCCGCCACCAAACGCCTTGGCAGCGCCGCGCTGCTTGAAACCAGTGCCTTGATTGAACAGGTGCGCCGCAATGCGCCGGGCGTGGCGGAACGGCTGGAAAAGCTGGCGGCGATTGACACGCCCACCGGTGCCGTACGCTCCCAGGATTTCCAAACGAGGCTTGAGAATTTCCACAAGGACGGCATCAACGGCAATGTGAATTTTGCCCTGGAAATTGCCGTCGCCATGGCGGATCGCATGCAAACGGGGGCGACCACGCTGGATGAAACCCTGCAGGCACAATCATTGCTGAACCGTTCGCGTCAGGTATTGAATGGTCGTGATGGGCGACCGCTTTCAACCGCAGCTGGGCTGCAGCAATCGCGCATCCTGCCATCCGATGGCGATAAGATCATCACTTCGATGAAGGCGGGGCTGCGCCTTGGCAGTCTTTCCGATCCGAAAATGCTGGATATTCTGACCAATGGCTTCACGAAATATGAGTATCGCACGGGCTTGAGTGAAACCAATCCCGGTATGGCAAATGCCATTTACTTCAGTGAAAATGCCAAAACCGTGAAATCGGTTTATGACATCCTTGGCAATGGTGTGCTGCGCCGTGTGATCTTGGGCGCGTTTGGCCTGCCGGATCAGATTGCCATTCAGCCCGTGGAAACCCAGGCACGGGCTGTCACGTCCCGCCTGAAGCTTGCGGATTTGCAGGACCCGACCAAGGTGCGTGCCATTGCTGAGCGCTATCTTATGGCGGAAGCGGACAAGGCGGCGGCAAAAGCCAGCAGTGCCTCGAATGATCCTTTTGCGACGATATCAAGCCTTTCGATCAAGGTGTGATGTCGCATTTGCCGCGTGGCTGCTGAGCTTCTATCAGCCGAGCTCATGAATCTCCCGCTTTTCCTGATTGATGCCTTCACCACCCGCCCCTTTGCGGGTAATCCTGCCGCTGTCGTGCCGCTTGAAGCGGCGCTGCCGGATGCTGTGATGCAGGCCATGGCGGCGGAGCATAATCTTTCCGAAACCGCCTTTGTGATGCGCGAAGGCGCTGGCTGGCGGCTTCGTTGGTTCACGCCCAGGGCCGAGGTGGAGCTGTGCGGCCACGCGACACTCGCGACCGCTTTTGTGCTGGCGCGCGAATTGAAGCACACGCCGCCCTTCACCTTTCACACACTCTCCGGCCCCTTGGTGGTGGAAGCGGATGGGCCGCGCTTCATGCTGGATTTCCCGGCGAGGCTTTCCGAATCCGCCACACCGCCCGCTGGCCTTGCCGCGGCATTGGGCGCGACGCCGCGTGAAGTGCATCGCGCGCGTGATTGGATTTGCGTGATGGAAAGTCCCGAACAGGTCGCGGCGCTTTTGCCTGATCACGCAGCGCTTGCTGCGCTGCCAGGCTCAGAACGCGTAATCGTGACCGCCGCGGGCGGGGATGGGGTGGATATCACCTCTCGCTTTTTCGCGGTGAAGGTGGGCGTGCCGGAAGACCCGGTGACCGGCACGGCGCATGTGCAGCTTGTGCCCTTCTGGGCGGCGCGATTGGGTCGCAAATCTCTCGTGTGCCGTCAGGCGAGTGCGCGCGGCGGCACGCTTTGGTGCGAATGGCGCGACGACCGCGTGCGCATGGCGGGCGATGCCGTGCTTTACGCCAAGGGCGAAATCCACCTGCCGGATGGGATTTAGTTTTATCCCGTACCGGCAGAATTGGACCTACCCCCCAATCTCTCCGCCATCCTTTTTCACAATGGCAATCACTGCGGGGCGCGGCGGCACGCCTTCGGCGAAGTCGGGCCAGCGGGTGGAGGGACGTTCAAAGGTGGAACCGGAATCCTCACCCGGATGCTGGATCGCCAGGAAAACGGTCTTGTTATCCGGGGTGAATAGGGGGCCGCAAACCTCCGCCCCGGTCGGTGCTTGGTAGAAAAGCCGTGTGAGTGCGCGGCCATGGCCAGAGGTATCGGCACCGTAAAGCCCATCTGCGACACCGGCGGCGGCAGGCGCGCCATCGGTCGCGATCCAGATGCGCCCCTTGCTGTCAAAAGCGCAATTATCGGGGCAGGAAAGCCAGCCACGATCCGATGTGGCGCGATGATAGCGCGTGCCGGGATCAATCCCCGGCGCGCCCGCCATCAGGAAAAGCCCCCAGCGCATTTCGCGCGCGGCGTGATCAACCCGCGGCGTACCGGCGCCGGGCGGGGTTATTTCCACCACATGGCCATGCTGATTATTGGCGCGCGGATTGGCGGCATTGACCTGTTCCGCACGGCGATTGCTGTTATTCGTCAGCATCACATAAACGCGGCCCGTGGCCGGGTTGGGTTCCACATCTTCAGGCCGATCCATGGGCGTCGCGCCCAGCAGGCTCGCGGCTTGGCGCGTGTGGATCATGACATCGGCTTGGGTGTGGAAGCCATTGGTCGGCGTGAGTGGCCCTTGGCCCTGCACCAGATCAAGCCATTCCACCCGGCCATCATCATGGAATTTGGCGACGGAAAGCACGCCATCATCCAGCAAATCGCGATTGGCGGCGCGATCAGTGGGATTCCAGGGCCGCGCGGTCACGAAGCGATAGACGAAATCGAAGCGCTCATCATCGCCCATATAGATCACCACGCGCCCATCGGCATTTACCGCATGGTGGCAGCCCTCATGCTTGAAGCGGCCAAGCGCGGTGCGCTTCACCGGCACGCTTTGCGGATCATGCGGGTCGAATTCAACAATCCAGCCGAAGCGGAAGGCTTCATTCGGTTCCTTTTCCACATTGAAACGATCAATATGCCGTGGCCAGGAATAGGAAGCCTCATTGCGGATGCCATAGCGGCGGAAGCTTTCGGCATGCAGGGTCTTTGCGATATCGCCACCGAAATAGAGGTTGAAGTTTTCCTCAGCGGTCAGCACCGTGCCCCAGGGCGTATTGCCGCCGGCGCAATTGTTCAGCGTGCCGAGCACCTGCCGCCCCGTGGGATCGGCACTGGTCTTCAGCAAATCATGCCCGGCGGCGGGGCCGGAAATCCGCACCGGCGTTGCAGCCGTGATGCGGCGATTGAAGCGGCTATCCTTCACATAGCCCCAACGGCCATTTTCCTTGCGGATTTCCACCACGGATAGCCCATGGGCCATGATTTCGGCTTCCGCCTGTTCGGCATTGACGCGCTGGCGGGAAGCGCTGCCGCTGCCAAGCCCGCCCCACATCAGCCCGGGATTGGTGTATTCGTGATTGACCACCAAAAGCCCATGATCGCTGCCCTTGCTGCCCTGCGGCAGCGGGAAGAAATCGAGGTAGTCATTATTGTAGCCGAATTGCACAGCCTGCGCGGCGGGCGTAGTGCGGCCCGCTTCGAAAGCAGGCGCACCCGGCAGTAGCGGGTCACCCCAGCGGATGACGCTTTGCACTTCATACCCATCCGCCACCGAATCACGCTGCGCCAGGGCGCGCGGCGGTTCGCTGAAGGTCAGGCTGGAAGGACCGCCCGAGAGCGGGACCGCGGTTTGCGCCTTCGCCTCAGTGGGAAATCCTGCCGCAAGCGCGGCGAGCGCGGCGGCGGAGCTCAACAGGCCGCGCCTGCCATAGCGGGCTTCAATGATCTCGGCGATCGGGGTTTTGGGGTCGGGATTGCTGCCGATATTCTCAATCTCGTCAAAGGCTTCGAAATCATTGGCTTGGGGGGTGGTTTGCGCCATGGTGAGCTCCCGTTCCGGCTGGGTTTGTGCTGGACAAGGACTTGGGAAGACAGCGCTGCGGGAAAAAGCCGAGAAATGTGAAGCTTTCGCGATATTGTGCTTCAGCCGCCATGGCTCAACGCCACCACCCCACCGCGTGGCGGTTCGCCATCGCGAAAATGCGGCCAGCGGCTACGCGGTGCGGTGAATTGCGCGCCCATGCCGGCGCCGGGATGTGCCACGCCGGCGATCCAGGAGGCAGCGCCCGCCACCGCCGCCAAACCGCCCAAGGCGGCACCGAGCGGCGCGGCATAGGCGAAGCGAGGTTCTCCACGCGCGGCACCTTCCAGCGGCAGGACGTAAAGCGCATCGGGCAAGGCGCTATCGCGCTGCGGCTGCGCCGTGCCCAACAGCAAATGCCCCGCCCCATCATAAGCAAGGCTGGCCGGTGAGGCCGGCCAAGCGGGGATTGGCGCAGTTTCCCGCCCTGGGCGCGGGCGCGGCGGCTGGCGGCCTTCGATCAGGATTTCCGCAATTGCCGTATCGCCGGCGGGATTGCGCGCGGCAAACAGGATTTCCACCACCGCGCCTGCCGGGTTGCGCGGTATGTCGTGTAGCGCCAGCCACAGCCGCGCGCCATTCGGGTCCATCGCCAGGGCCATGGGGCGGCCCAGGCTGGTGGCGCCGCGCGACGCCGCCGCGCCATAGGGTTCCGCATCGGCGGGCAGCGCCATCCAGCGCAAGCTTCCCGCTTCAAACCGCGCGGCGAATAGCGTGCCTTGGTCAAGCGCATTGGGTTCCTGCGCTGGCCCTTCAGAGACAAAGCGCCACAGCAAACCACCTTCCCGCCCATCGGCCAGAAACACCACCGCGCGCCCATCCGCCGCCAGCGCCGCCGCGACATCGCGGGCGCCAAGCCCGCCAAGCGCGCTGCGCTTTACCGGCACGGATTGCGGTTCAAAACCATCCAGTTCCACCACATGCCCCAGCGTGGCGGCATGCACACCAGGCAGGCGCCGCACCCAGGCAGCGCCTTCGCCTTCTGTCAGCAACAAACTACCCCAGGGGGTCGCCGCGCCGCCCGTCACACCAAACACACCACGCGCCGGCCCGCCCGCGCCACCCATGCGGCAGAGTGTGCGCGCATGCAGGCGCCGCATTTGAAAGCCGCCATCCGCCACCATCCAAACGCCGGCGCGGCGCTGGATATTGATGAGGCTCGCCCCCTGCATGGCGCCGGCAATTTCTGGCCTGTCGCGCCCATCGGGGAAGGCCATGGCGGGATCAAGCGTCGGGTGGCCCACCGCCACCACCGCGCGCGGAATGCCATCTTCCCCACGCGTCGGCGTAAGCGCTGCCACCACGCGCGTATCCCAGCCGAATTGCGCCTCTGCCGCTGCCAGATCAGGTAATCGTGGCGTGAAGGGCGGCGCGTCATATGCGACGCGATCGCCCCATTGGATCAGCAAATCGCGCTTGAGGCCCGCAGCCAGCGCATCATCCAAACGCAGCGCCAGGCCGGTTTGCGCCAGCACTGGCATTGCGGGAAGCGCCGCCGCGCCCGCCAGCAGGGCACGGCGCGTGATCACAGCGCTTCTTCAATCACCGGCGGCAGATGCACGCGCACCGGCGGCAGCGGCGCGGTCCATTTCTCAACCTCGATCAGGCAGGATTGCGCCGATGGGCCTTGGCCAAGCTTTGAAGTGCCAACATCCGCCGTCAGCACATTCGGATTGCCATGCACACAGATGCTGCCCGGCACACCTGGTTCCAAAGGATCATACCACGCACCGGTCGCCATCATGGCGACACCACGCATCAGCCCCGGATCAAGCCGCAAGCCACCGAGGCAGGCGCCGCGATCATTGAACACGCGCACAATATCGCCATCCTTCAAGCCGCGTTCGGCAGCGTCTTCCGGATTGAGCATGATGGGCTCCCGCCCCGCGATTTTGTTCGCTGCGGCAACGCGGCCCGTATCCAATTGCCCATGCAGGCGCGTGGATGGCTGGAAGGATAAAAGATGCAGCTTGTGGCGCTTGGCTTCCGCAGCACCCAGCCATTCGCGCGGCGCGATCCAGACCGGATGGCCCGGCGCGTCATCATAGCCGAAGCTTGCGATGGTTTCGCTGAAGAGTTCCACCTTGCCTGAGGGGGTATCGAGCGGATTGTTTTCCGGATCGGCGGCGAATTCGGCGAATTGGGTATATTCCTCGCCGCGCGCGGGGGCTTCGGCTTCCCAAAAACCCTTTTCCCAGAAGGTGTCGAAATCCGGCGTTTCCTGGCCCGCGCGCGCGCAATGGCGGCGCCAGCCTTCGAACAAATGCCTCAGCCAGGCTTCTTCATTGCGCTGTTCGGTGAAGCGTTCGCGATAGCCCAATTCCTCCGCGATATCGGCCAGCATGTCGTGGTCATTGCGCGCCTGACCCTGCGGCGGAATGGCCTGATGCATGGCGCGCAGAAAACGATCCCGCCCGCTGCTCGCGATATCATTGCGTTCCAGCGTGGTGGTCGCGGGCAGCACGATATCGGCGTGCCGCGCGAGTGAGGTCCACCAGGGTTCCTGCACAATGACGGTTTCGGCCCGCGCCCAGGCGCGCAGCATGCGGTTCAAATCCTGATGGTGATGGAAGGGATTGCCGCCTGCCCACCAGATGATGCGCGTATCGGGGAATTGCAGCACGCGGCCGTTGAAATGATGATCGCCGCCGGGATTTTCCAGCATTTCCGTGATGCGCGCGACCGGGATGAAAAACCCGGTCGGGTTCGGCGTGGCCGGCATGGCGAAGCTTGGCACTTCGCGCCTGGGATGGCCCATGCCATTCACGCTGCCATAACCGAAAGCCACACCTTGCCCCGGCTTGCCGATCAGCCCGAGCATCGCGGCCAGCGCGGTCAGCATCCAATAGGGTTGCTCACCATAATCGGCGCGCTGCAAGGACCAGGTGGCGGTCAGCATCGCCGGCTGACGCGCGATTTCGGCGGTCAGCGCGCGGATGGTCTCGGCGGGAATGGTCGTGATGGGCGCGGCCCATTCGGGGGATTTCGCCACGCCATCACTTTCGCCAGTGATATAGGCGCGCAGCTTGTCCCAGCCGACGCAATGCGTGGCGAGGAAGTTCTTATCCTCCCACCCGCGCGCCAGGATTTCATGGCCCATGGCCAGCAGCAGCGCGGTATCCGTACCGGGGCGGATCGGGGTCCATTCCGCCTTGGCCCAATCCGGCACATCGGCCCGCGCGGGGGAGATTTGCAAAAAGCGCAGCCCGGCTTCGGCGGCGGCGCGCAAATTCATCTCATTGCTGTGCTGGCCCGCGCCGCCGGAGGTGACATAGCCATTCCTGATCGGTAGCCCGCCCAGGCACAGCATCACCTTGGAATAGCGCGTAATCGCCGCCCAATCCGTGACCTTGCCGAGCAGCACTTCATTGGTGCCCAAAATATGCGGCAGCAGCGCCTGCGCCGCCGCATAGGAATAGGCATTCACCTGCCCTGTATAGCCGCCACCAAGCCCCAGAAAGCGCTGCAATTGGCTGCGCGCATGATGGAACCGCCCGGCTGAAGACCAGCCATAGGACCCGCCCATGATGGATTTGGCGCCAGCTTCCGCGCGCACCCGGCGGGTTTCTTCCGCAACCAGCCGCACCGCCTTGTCCCAGGACACCGGCACGAAGGGGTCTCCGCCACGCATGGCGCCACGCCGACGGCCTTCCAGCCAGCCCTTGCGGACATAGGGGCGGTCTATCCGCGCCGCACTATGCACCGCATCGGGCATGGCTTCGATCAGCGAGCCAGGGAAAGGGTCCCGATGGAAGGGCTTCACCCCCACCAGCCGGCCATTTTCCACCACCGCATCGAAGCTGCCCCAATGGGCCGCATGGGGTTTGATTTCGGTCATGTGATGCCTCCGTTGCGGCAATGTGGCGCGCAGCGGGGCTTAGGGCAACGCTTTCCTCTTGGGGATCGGGCCAAGCCGTGTCTTAATCGGGTTTCTGATCAGGTTCGAGGAAGCCAAAACATGACCCCGCCCCGCAATTCCAATGCCGTACGCGACATTGCCAATGTGCTGCACCCCTATACCGATGCCAAGGCGCATCAGATCAATGGCCCGCTGGTGATCAGCCGCGGCAAGGGCGTGCGTATTTTTGACGATCAGGGCAAGGAATATATCGAAGCCATGGCGGGGCTGTGGTGCACATCCCTCGGCTTTGACAATGAACGCCTGGTGCAGGCCGCCGCCAACCAGATGCGCAAGCTCCCTTTCTATCATTCCTTCACGGCGAAATCGCATGAGCCGATGATTGATCTGGCTGAAATGCTGATCGAACGCGCGCCGGTGCCGATGAGCAAGGTGTTCTTCGCCAATTCCGGGTCTGAGGCGAATGACAGCGCGATCAAGATGATCTGGTACATGAATAATGCGATTGGCCGGCCTGAGAAGAAGAAGATCATCGCGCGCTTGAAGGGCTATCACGGCATTACGCTGGCGGCGGCTTCTCTGACGGGCTTGCCGGCAAATCACAAGCTGTTTGATGCGCCGATTGCGGGCGGGCGTTTCCATCACGTTGGCACGCCGCATCATTACCACAACGCGAAGCCCGGCGAATCGGAAGAGGATTTCGCGACGCGCCTGGCGCAGGAATTGGATGATTACATTATCAATGAAGGGCCTGAGACGGTCGCGGCCTTCTGGGCCGAACCAACCATGGGCGCAGGCGGCGTGATTGTGCCACCGCGCACCTATTTCGAAAAAATCCAGGCCGTTCTGAAAAAGCATGATGTGCTGTTTGTGGCCGATGAGGTGATTTGCGGTTTTGGCCGCACCGGCAATTACTGGGGCTGTCAGACCTTCGGCATCACGCCAGATATTCTGGTTTGCGCCAAGGCGCTGTCTTCATCCTATTTGCCGATCTCCGCCGTGATGGTGAATGAACGGGTTTTCCAGGGCATTGCCGAGGGTTCTTCCGCGGTTGGCACCTGGGGCCATGGCTTTACCTATTCCGGGCATCCGGTGGCCGCCGCCGTCGCGATTGAGACGCTGAAAATCTATGACGAGATTGACCTGATCGGCCATGTGAAATCCGTGGGCCCGCATCTGCAAGGCGAATTGCAGCGCCGCTTCGCCAATCACCCCATGGTGGGTGAAGTGCGCGGCGTTGGCATGGTGGGCGCGATTGAATTGGTTGAAGACAAAGCCGCCAAAAAGAACTTCGACCCCGCACGCAAGATCGGGCCGCGCCTGGTGAAGCATGGCGAAGAACAAGGGGTGATCCTGCGCGCCATGATGAATGACAGCATCGGTTTCTCTCCGCCGCTGGTCATCACCAAGGATGAGGTCACGGAAATGCTGGACCGCGTTGAGCGTTCGCTTGATGCGCTTTCTGTGGAGCTGCGTCGGGAGAGTATCGCCGCGGTGTGATGCGACGCGGCGTGCGATGAGCGAACCCCGGCGTTGCAGGAGCATTTTCAAGCCAAGTGGAATCACTTGGCGGCTCGGCAAATGCGACCAAACATAGGCTGGAGCGGTACCCGTAAACGACAGAGAACGGAAACCGCTCCAGCGCCGGGGCTTTCTTTATCTCAATTCAAATAAAGCGGCCGCGTCACCGCAACCCCGCCTTCCATCCCAAGCAATTCCAGGCGGCCCGTCGCCGGGGACATCATTGTGGCAAGCCGTGAACCCTCATTGGCAATGGGCGGTTGCAGCCAGCCAAATTGCCCTGGCACGGGGCCAGCCAAAAGCGTCGTCATCGCGGCGTGGCGTTCGGCGCTGTAGCGCCACCGCGGCGCTCCGGGCTCGGTGACGCCCTGCCAGCCATTGGCAGCGGCGGCGATGGGCGCGGCCTTGATCACGGCATGGGATGCCTCGGCCCTTTCAATCACCGCCGCCTCTCCGGGCCTAACGCCGACAAGGGAAAAGATCGTCCCGGCAGCCACCGGCGTGTCGCGCAGCATGGCAAGCGCTGCGGCGTAATCCGGCGCGGTATCGCAAACCAGGCGCAGCAAATGCGCGGGCGGCAGGCCGCGATGGCGCCAGCGTTCGGGCCGTGTCGCCAGCCAATCCACCGCCAGCCCAATGGAATTGGAACCGGCCTCCCGCGCCGCACGCGCCAAGGGGCGTTCCGGCAATGGCGGTTGATTGATGGCAATGCCAAAGCGCCCGGGCGCAAGCGCGGTAATGGCGCCGACAAAACCCGGCCAGCCAAGATTGAGCCATTCCCCCGCCGGCCCCGCCTGCCGAAAGACGCAAAGCTGCGCCCCAAGCCCCGCCAAATCCCAATCCAGCACGCGCAGCATGAAGGGCGCGTCTGCCGCACCCAGCCCTGCCGTGCAGCCCCATTCATAGGAGAGATTGAGCGCATGCCCGCCCGGCCCCGGCAGGGCTTCGGCAATGGCGGAGATTTCCGGCAGCAGCGGATTGCCATTGCGCGCCAACCAGCGGCGTGACGCC